>JALSPG010000042.1 GCA_026986115.1 Thermodesulfobacteriales bacterium | reverse complement strand
GAAGAATAATTACTTTAACTTTAACGGATAACCAGCCATTACGAGATATATTTCATCACAGAGAAACGCCACTTTTTGGTTCAGAAGCCCCAGTTTTTCTGCAAATTTTCGACTTTCTTTTTCTCCTGGAAGGGGTCCCAGGCCAATTTCATTGGAAACAACCACTACAGGAATTTCTAACTTTTTAAAGACCTCCAAGAAATTTTCAATGTAAAAATTGAGATTTTTTCTGTAATACCAAAGATTTCCCAACCATACGGTTAGACAATCGATCAGACATACGTTTCCCTGCAGATTTTTTAGAGTTAGGGGTAAATCGACAGGGGCTTCTATTGTAAGCCAGTTTTGGCCCCGTTCTTTTTGGTGGGCTCTAATTTTGGCAGCCATTTCTTTATCAAACGCTTCTGCTGTAGCTATAAATAATCGTGGAGGAGGAAATTTTTCGGCAAGCCTTAAAGCCAAACGACTTTTTCCACTTTTGATGCCTCCTAGTACTAATAATTTAGGACCCTTTTTTGCCATTTATCCAAGAAATATGCATCTATGTATTTGATGTTTTACCCCAGATAAAAACAGTTATCATAAGCGGAGGCAAGGTTCGTTGGTATTTTAGATCGTGCTTATAGAGAGATGAGTTTTACGAGTTGTGCAACCTTTGGTGGCGATAGGCGAGTTGGGCAAAAGCATCTTAGAGACTTTTGCCAAACGTCTTTTCCTTGAGGGCCGTTCCTGTTTTCCATTCCGGATCCCTTGCAGCTTTACTTACAAACTGATTTAGGTAATTTGCAAAAATTTTCTGATAGTTTTTTCCAGATTTGCTAAAATCTACGGTGAAGAGTTTAGGAATAAAGTTTTTCTCTTTTTCGTCCAACAAATGTTTAATTTTAGGAGGGAGAGACTATGGAGACCAGGATTGTTATCCGAGCCAAAGCTGAAGATGCCAAGTTTATAGGCACCTCCATGGGAGGAGCTTTGGTGGTAGTGAAGGATGCGTTGAGCGGGGCTATTTTGGACCAAGGGCTAATCCGGGGTTCCACTGGAGATACGAAACGCATTATGGCTACTCCTTGGGTACGTGGGCAACGCCTTGCCGACGAAAATACCGCTTGTTTTGTGGCAAAGCTCGATTTAGAAGAACCACGTCTCATAGAAATCTTTGTTTATGCCCCTTACGGCCAACCTCAGGCCATGGCGCGGGCTTCGGTCACTACTTGGGTGGTTCCCGGAAAACATATTGAAGGTGACGGGATTGTTATAGATTTTCCAGGCTTGGTTGTACGTGTCACCGAGCCCACCGCTCATAGTTTTATAAGTGTGCCTACTAAAATTCGCCTTGCAGCCAGTGTAACTCTGCGGTTGCCCGGTGGATATGAAAACTTTCTGGCCACCTGAGGCTTATGAAGTGGGGGCTTATCTTAAAAAAAATGGTGAACTGCAAGAGATAATTCCTCTAAGCTTTTGTGGGCAAAGAAATTGTTTTGAAACCAGTATTTCTATTTCCTTACCAGGAGATTACGAGTTTATTGTTTACGCCTTTGATCCCCAAACCGGAAACACAGGTGTGGACAAGACCACCATCGTGGCTACCAAGGCTTAAAAACTCAAGAAAGGAGAGCCAAAAGAAAGCTTGAAAAAGCCACCGGATTTTCTTTAAGGTGTCCACCCATCGCAAAGATTATTTTTTCGGCAGCCTCTTTCTGGTTGAGGCGTCCTAAAAGGTATGCCAAAAGACCATTTCCTGAAGGTAAAACGCTTTCGAAGACCGGAAAATACGGAATTAGAAAAGGTCCTTGATCTTTACCTATTTGTTGATAAAGGCCCGAAGGATCTTTAAAAAGTTCTTCAATTTGTTCATGAAGAATTTTAAATTTTGAAAGATAAGAAAGATTTGAGGTAGCTTCGAATAATTCAAGGCTTGCCCAAGCTAAAAAGACATAATCCTCAAGGAATGCGGGGGAATTTTTTTCTCCCGGAAGATGAAGTAATCTTCCAGAAGAAAAAGCCTTTTTCCAGAGAGAATTAAAGACACAAACAGCTCTTTCTACAAATTCTTCTTTACCAAGTGCTCTTCCCGCCTGAGCTAGGCCTGCAATAACAATGGCGTTCCAATCAGTGAGAATTTTTTCATCTCTGGTTGGTTTGGGGCGCTTCTCTCTAACGGTTTTTAGTTTTTGTAAGATTTTAACAAGTTCTTTGTCTTCTGGATCCCAACGACGGAGTGGATACAAAATGTTTCGCCCGGAGGGCCTTCCTGTCCCTTCTTCTAGATAATTTCCTTCTTCGCGCAAGTAGAAATATTTTTTTAAAATCTCGAATTCGGTCGGATGAAGGATTTGGATTAATTCTTTGAGTCTCCAAGTGTAGAAAAGGCCTTCTTGACCTTCACTTTCAGCACTTTCAGCCGTGTAAAAAAGTTTCTCCTCCGGATCAAAAAGATGCTCATTAAGATAGATGACAATTTCTTCGGCTACTTGACAAAAGAGAGGCTCTTTTAAGGTTTCTGCACCTTCGGCGTAAAGATAAAGAAGTAAGCCTTGGTCATAAAGCATTTTCTCAAAATGGGGAACTTTCCAGGCACGATCGATGGTGTAACGATGAAATCCAAAGCCTACTTGGTCAAAAAGACTGGCATAACGCATCTTAAGAAGGGTTTCTCCTACTATTTCCAAGGCGTAAGGTTTTTGAAACTTCTTTCCGTATCGCAGGAGGAAAAGAAGGCTTAACGGAAGAGGGAATTTTGGTCCTTTTCCAAAGCCTCCATATTGCCTGTCAAACCGGCCTTTAAGCTCCTCAAAGGCCTTTTCAAGGAGAAATTTTTGATCTAAAGGAGCGGGGTTTAAAAAACGAATTTGTTGAAGGGTCTTTCTTATTTCTTCTGCTGTGGCCTGGATTTTTTGGCGTTCCAAAAGCCAATTTTTTTGGACCGCGAGCAAAAGTTCTTTAAGACCTAGATGAAAGCCCTTTCCTTCTTTAGGAAGATAAGTGGCCACAAAGAAAGGCCAGCCCTCAGGCAGAGCAATCACCGTGAGGGGCCATCCGGCCTGGCCCCGTAAAATTTCACAGACCAAAAGATATATAGCGTCTACCTGGGGGTATTCTTCGCGGTCCACTTTTACCGGGACGAAATGTTCGTTGAGTAAGGAAGCTATTTCTTCATCCTGGAAAGATTCTCGGGCCATTACATGACACCAGTGGCAGGCTGAATATCCAATGGAAATAAAAAGGGGTTTATCTTCCCTTCGGGCTTTATTAAAGGCCTCCCTTCCAAAAGGGAGCCAAGCTACCGGCTGGTGAGCATGTTGACGAAGATAAAGACTCCTTTCAGAAGCTAAAGCGTTGATTTCTGAAACCTTGTCTTTGAATTTGAAAAGATTATTTTTTCTTCGGAAACCAGCCCCAATTTACTTTGAATCCTTATTAATTTCAACAGTTTTAAATCCTTTATAAGGGGGGAGAGATGAGGATTGCCCAAGTGGCTCCTCTTTACGAGAGCGTGCCGCCCAAGCTTTACGGAGGGACGGAGCGGGTAGTTCATTATTTGACAGAAGAATTGGTAAAAATGGGACACGATGTTACCCTTTTTGCTTCTGGAGACTCGAATACTTCGGCTAAATTGGTTCCCTGTTGTAAGGAGGCCTTACGCCTTGGAGGAGCAAAAGACCCGCTGGCCTCTCATATTTATATGCTCGAGCAGGTTATAAAAAGAAGACGAGATTTTGATATTATCCATTTTCATATTGACTACATTCACTTTCCTCTCATGCGACGTCTTAAAATCTCCCATGTAACCACTCTTCATGGACGGCTTGATTTACCGGAATTCAAGCCTCTTTATGAAGAATTTAAAGAGATGCCGGTAGTTTCTATTTCCAATGCTCAAAGGGCGCCCCTTCCTTTTGTAAACTGGGTAGGAACCGTCTATCATGGGCTTCCTAAAGATCTTTATCATTTCTATGCCAAACCCGGAGATTATCTTGCCTTTCTAGGGCGTATTTCACCTGAGAAACGTCCAGACCGAGCTATTAAGATTGCCGAAAGGGCAGGGATGAAACTTCTTATAGCTGCCAAAGTAGATAAGGCAGATTGGGAATATTTTGAAACGGTGATCAAGCCTCTTCTTAAAAGTCCGTGGGTAGAATTTATTGGAGAAATAAATGACAGAGAAAAAAATGAATTTTTGGGTAAGGCTTATGCCCTCCTTTTTCCTATTGATTGGCCTGAGCCCTTTGGTCTGGTGATGATTGAGGCCATGGCCTGTGGTACTCCGATAATTGCTTGGCGTTGTGGTTCGGTGCCAGAGGTGATAGAAGAAGGTATTTCGGGTTTTATTGTGGAGAGCATAGAAGAGGCGGTAGCTGCAGTGGAAAAGGTAGCTAATATCAAAAGAATCCTTTGCCGGAAGGCCTTCGAACGCCGTTTTACTTCCGAGGTAATGGCTCGTAATTATCTAAAAGTTTACGAACACGTCCTAGCTCCTTACGAGCCGCTTCTCAAAGTAGCATGAAAGAATGTGTAGTTGAGATAAAGCCTCAGAAATTTTATATCCTGGCCACCTCACCGGGGCTTTCCAAAGAAGCCCTTATTTTAAAACATGATGATACCTTTGCCCTTTTTGATCCTTATGGGGATATTCGCCAGGAAGGCCTTGGTGAACAAGGGCTTTTCCATTGGGGGACCCGCTATTTATCTAAATTAGAACTTCGGTTTTGTCACGTTCGACCTTTCCTTCTTAATTCTTCGGCTACCAGAGACAATCTCATGGTGGCAAGTGACCTTACCAACCCCGATATTATGCTGGAAGGGGAAGAATTTCTTCCCCGTGGAAGTGTTCATATCTTACGGCAGAAGTTCCTTTATCGAGGAATATGCTACGAAGCGGTGAGGGCAGAGAATTTTTCCCCTTGCCGCATCCATCTCCCCCTCACGTTTCATTTTGGGGCGGATTTTGTAGATATTTTTGAAGTTCGGGGAATAAAACGTAAAAGACGTGGTCGTTTTTATACGCCAGAAGTCAAAGAAAACCAGGTAATTTACAAATATCTCGGCCTCGATGGAAAACTCCGCAAAACAAAACTTCTTTTTGACCCCCCTCCTGTTTCTTTAAATGAACAAGAAGCCCTTTTTTATCTGGATCTTCATCCCAAAGAAAAAACCAATCTCTTTTTGGTGATTGTATGCCTTTTAGATGAAGAGGAACGTTTTATTCCCTTCACTAAAGCCTATCTTTCCACTAGGAAAGAACTCAAAGACTTGCGCCGGGTTAGTTGTCAGGTGAATACTCCTCAGGAGCATTTTAATGCTTGGCTTAAACGTTCTGAAAGTGACATCTTTATGATGCTCACCCATACCCCTTACGGGCTTTATCCTTATGCTGGCATCCCTTGGTTCAATACCCCTTTTGGGCGAGACGGAATAATTGCTGCCCTCGAATGTTTGTGGATTAACCCTGAGATTGCTCGTGGGGTTTTACGATTCTTGGCGGCAACCCAGGCTACAGAAAAAGACCCTTCCCGAGATGCAGAACCTGGAAAGATCCTTCATGAAATGCGTTTTGGAGAGATGGCTGCTACAGGAGAAATACCTTTTGCAAAATATTATGGCACTATTGATGCTACGCCTCTTTTTCTTATTTTGGCAGGGGCCTATTTTGAACGTACCCACGATCTAGAATTTATAAGAGACCTGTGGCCTCATCTAGAGGCAGCCCTTGGCTGGATGGAAGAATATGGGGATCTCGATGGCGATGGCTTTTTAGAATATCAAGCTTCAGAAGAAGGTTTGGTCAATAAGGGCTGGAAAGATTCTCACGACAGTGTTTTTCACGCTGATGGCTCTATGGCCAAACATCCCATTGCTTTGGTAGAAGTTCAAGCCTATGCGTATCAAGCTTATCTTAAAACAGCGGTAATGGCTCACGCCTTAGGTAAAAAGGCCCTTTCTGAAGAGCTTTTAGGCAAAGCAGTTACACTCAAAGAAAAATTCCAAAGATTTTTTTGGGATGAAGAACTAAAAACTTTTGTCTTGGCTTTGGACGGAGAGAAACGTCCTTGCCGGGTGCGCACCTCAAATGCCGGACATGCCCTTTTTTGTGAAATTGCAGATGAACAGCAAGCCATCTTGGTTGCCCAGGGCCTTTTTGCCACGGACTGTTTCTCCGGATGGGGTATCAGGACCCTTTCCTCACGAGAGGTACTTTATAATCCCGTCTCTTATCACAACGGTTCGGTTTGGCCTCATGATAACGCCCTTATTGCCTGGGGTCTTTCCCTTTATAATTTCAAATTCTTTCTGAACCGTCTGGTAAGATCTCTTTGCGAGGCAAGTATCTATTTTCCTTACCATCGGATGCCAGAGCTTTTCTGCGGCTTTAGCAGACGCCCAGACCAAGGCCCCACACCTTACCCCGTGGCCTGTAATCCTCAGGCTTGGGCAGCCGGGGCTGTCTTTCTGATTCTTGCAGCTTGTTTGGGGCTTAAGTTTACGGGTAAAGGTCTCTGTTTTTGTAGGCCTACTTTGCCCCGCTTTTTAAGAAAGGTTCAACTTCGTAATCTTGAGGTAAATGGTCTCTCAATAGACCTTGATATCATAAATCATGAAACCGATGTTACTATTAATGTGTTGCGCAAACCCAAAGAAGTAGAGATCTTGGTTCTTAAGTAATAGCAATAGCCCGTCTTTTTCTTTTGAGATACTTGGTTGCCAATTCAGCAGCTCGCCAGGCTGCCCCTGGGGGCCCAAGTCTCTTTTTGACTTTAGCCAATCCTTCGCGCACACGGTTGGCATAGGCGGGGTCATCCAAATAGCGTCTCAAATGAAAGGCAAGATTTTCGGCTGTAGCTTCCTTCTGAAGCAATTCTGGTACAAGGGCTTGGTTAGCAACAAGATTTACCAGGCTTACATAAGGAACCTTTACGAGTTTTTTGGCCAGCCAAAAACTGAAGCCTCCCATTTTATAGGTCACCACCATAGGGGTTCCCACAATAGCTGCTTCCAAAGTAACTGTTCCAGAGGCTACTAATACTGCTTCAGACTGGGCCATCACTTCATATTGGTAACCTTTCACGACTTTTGCCCGAGCCTTTAAAGGAAGGTTTTCGAGAGTTTCTGCTTGTACAAAGACCCCTTGAATCGCGGGGTGGGAGCGTTTCAGGAGCTTCCAGGTCTCCTCAAAAAGGGGGAGGAGGGTTGTGATCTCCCGAGGTCTGCTCCCCGGGAAAAACCCCACAAGAGGGCGTGTAGGGTCAAGGCCTGCCAATTCGCAAAAAGTTTGGCGAGAAAGGGCTGGTTTTACCACGTCAAGGAGGGGATGGCCTACGAAATGGGCCTTAATTCCATAGTGGGAGAAAAATTCTACTTCGAAGGGTAAAATTACGGCCAGAGTGTCAACGACTTTTTTGATGGTTTTGGCTCGCCTCTTCCGCCAAGCCCATACTTGAGGGCTTATATAATAAAAAACCGGTATCTGATAACGTTTGGCAAAACGGGCCAGCCAAAGATTAAATTCTGGAAAATCTATGAGGACCAAAAGATCAGGAGGAGAATTTTTCATGATCTTAAGAAGTTTGCTGAAGGCGGTAAAGACGGCGTGTAAATCTTTGATAGTAGGCAGACCCATGATGCTTAATGATTCCGCGGGGAAAAGGCATTCAAGCCCTGCTGCTCGCAGTTTAGTCCCTCCAATACCTTGAGCATAAATTCCAGGGACAAGTTCCCTTAAGGCGCGTAGGAATAAGGCCCCATGGAGGTCACCCGAGGCCTCACCTGCTACGAGGAGGATACGCAATGACGTCTCAGATCTGGCAGACAAGACCCTTCTCTCGCTAAAAAAAGATCCTTCTGACGTTCGATTTCTTTTTTGATACGAAAAGCAAGCTCCAAAGCTTCAAAGCCATCTTCACCGCTTACTGGGGGCTTTTCTCTTCCTTTTACCACTTCGATAAAGATTTCAAGTTCTTCCCGTAAAGGGTCAGCGCCAGGGAATTTCTGGGGAAGGGGCGGTCTACCCTCGGCAAAACGGCCATTTTCAAGTTCTACCTTTACAAAGGTGCCTTCTAAGGTGTCAGCAGCCAAATAAGCCCCAGGTTGATAGACTCTAAAACTGCGGGCAGGTTTTAAAGCAATGCGACTAGCAGTGAGATTGGCCACAATGCCATTTTTGAAACGCAAACTTACACTGGCAAGGTCTATTTTATCTGTTATTACTGGAGCCCCGGCAGCTTGTAGTTCTTGCAAAGAGCTGTCAGTAATGGCCAAAACAAGGTCTAAATCGTGAATCATAAGATCTAGGATAACATCGACATCTAAACAGCGGGAGGAAAAACGTGAAACCCTTTGGGCTTCAATAAAAATGGGTTTTTGGACCTCGGAAAGAAGCTTTTTAATCGCAGGGTTAAAACGTTCAATATGACCTACTTGGAGGATAAGACCTAGTTTTTCTGCAAGTTTTACTAAAGTGCGGGCCTCTTTGGGGGTGCTGGCCAAGGGTTTTTCTACAAAAACATGACAACCTGCCAGAAGGGCGGCCTTAGTAACTTCAAAGTGATGTATCGTAGGTACTACTATTGAAACAGCATCTACTAAAGGCAAGACCTTGCGAAAATCATAAAAAGGGCGTGTATGGTAGCGTTTAGCAATTTCATCAGCCCTTTCTTTTATGATGTCTACTACTCCTACTAGTTCTACTTGAGGGATTTGGGCGAATTTTTCCGCATGGAAACGTCCTAAATGTCCTACTCCGATTACAGCTACGCGCACTTTATCCATAAGGCACTCCTACCACCACTATACCGGCCTCTTCTGCCAAAGACAAAGCTTTTTCCCTTTCAAAAAAAAGGGAGCGTCCTGCTTCTAAAGCTAGCACTCTGGCTCCTGCCTTTTTCATGGTGATAATGGTTTGAAGGCCAGCGGAGGGAAGATCAAAACGAGGATCTTGATGGGGCTTAAAAACTTTTATCACTACCGCATTTGGAGTAAGTTTCCCCGCCCTTTCGATAGTAGCATCGGTGCCTTCCAGAGCTTCTACTGCTACTACCATCCTCTCTTTTACAACTACACATTGCCCGATATCCAATTCTCCTAAGGCCTTGGCCACGCTAAAACCATAGATGATATCTTCCCACTGGGAGGAAGTAGGTTTTTGAGAGGTAAGTATCCCTGCCGGGGTAAGGAGATGGGGGAGATATTTGGTAGGAGAGATTACTTTGGTTCCGGATTTTTCGATTTCCTGAGCCACGGCTCTCAAAATTTCATCGTCATTTCTGGTGCGAAGCTTTTGCCAGAGAAGGAGTGTTTTTAAATCTGGGCGAGCAAAACGCAAGGCTTTACTTTTGTGAATATGGCCTGCAAAGGCAATCTCTTTAACCCCTTCTTTTTTGAGTAGTTTCAAAAGTTTCCCGAAACGAGCTATCGGAATTTCATAATATCGGTCTGCCAGGGGGCGAAGATCGGGACGCACTTCACCTTTAATGGCAAAGATTACTAAAGGCAGTTTTTTAGCCTTTACAGCTTGGGCAAAAAGAAAAGGATAGTTCCCTCCGCCTGCAATCAATCCTACCATGCCTTCTAAATAATCTTCTCAAAGTGAAAAGAAAAGCCCATCTCTTATCTTCCTTTTGTAAAGTTATTACCGGAGGTATTAAATATCAGATATCGTAGGATCCATACCTATTTTTGGGAACGAAAAACGGGAACGGATCCTTATAAGAGTAATGTCGACAAAAAAGGCTTTTGAGAGGTTAAGCGGCCTGGTCTTTTTTTTCTCTCCGAACAAAGCCTCGCTGAGAAGGGGTTTCCAGAAAATGAATAAATTTAGAAACAAGGGGCGAATTTCCGAATTTTTTTTGAAGTTCACGGGTAATTTCTTTTATGGTGCCTTGGTGGAGGTAAATTTTCAAAGCGTGAGAAAGGGTCCTTATTTCTTGGGAAGGAACCTTTCTTCTGCGGAGTCCCACTAGATTGAGCCCGGTGATTCTGGCCGGAGCTCCAAAAACTTTAAGGAAGGGAGGGACATCTTTGTCTACCCCTGTCATTCCACTCACGAAAGCGAGTTCTCCTATTCGGCAAAATTGGTGTACAAAGGAGCCACCTCCTAAAACGGCTCCGAAGCCTATTCGTACGTGTCCGCCAAGTTGTGTGGCATTGGTAAGAATTACCTCATCTTCTAACACACAATCATGCCCCACGTGGGTATAAGCCATAAGATAACAGCGGTTTCCGATTTGGGTTTTACCCTGGTCGAGGATGGTGCCACGGTGCACAGAGACATATTCGCGCAGGATGTTTTCGTCTCCTATAATTAGGGAAGTTGGTTCATCTTTATAAGCTAAATGTTGAGGAGAGCCGCCGAGAGAGGCGAAAGGGCCAATTTTGTTGCGAGCTCCAATTACGGTGCGACCTTCTATGACACTGTGGGGATAAACAATGGTACCCGGACCGATTCTGACCTCTGGACCGATGACACAATAAGGTCCGATAATTGTATCTTCCGCAAGCTCTGCTCCAGAGGCAACCTGGGCCGTAGGGTGAATGTAAGCCATTTTTTACCTGATGGCAGCGATGATCTCCGCTTCTGCTGCCTTTTCCCCTTCCACTGAAACCCACCCTTTGGTCTGTATGATTTGGCGGCGAAATTTGTAACCCTCAAGCCTAAGGTGCGCTATTTCTCCCGGAAATACCGGCCGTCTAAAACGGGCTTTATCAATTCCGGCCAAGAAAAAAAGGTGTTCGTGGTATTCGGGATGTAATTTTTTGAAAAAGATGATCCCTAGTTGTGCCAGAGCCTCTAAGAGGATTACCCCCGGGACAACAGGTTCTTCGGGAAAATGGCCCTGGAAAAAGGCCTCGTTAATGGTAAAGCACTTGATGGCCTCAATCATAGGCGGATCAGGAGAAAATTCTATTACCCGGTCTATAAACAAAAAAGGATAACGATGGGGCAAAAAAGCAAGAATTTCTTTATGATTCAGCGTCCTTTTCTCGTCCATTCAATGCCTCCTCAAGGGCTGCGACTTTGGCGCGGAGATCCCGTAATTCTTTTATTAGCTCCGGAAGCCTTTCATAAGCTGCTACACATCGACGCCATTTCTGAATCTCCATGGCCGGAGCCCCTGCTACCGCCTGACCCGCTGGAACTTCTCGGGCCACTCCGGCCTTGGCTGCTACCATAGCCCCCCTTCTTACGGGTTTATTGATCCCTGCTTGTCCTCCAATCATTACAAAGTCTTCAATTTCTACGCTTCCGGTAATTCCTACCTGAGCTGCAAGAACACAGGATTTACCCAGACGAACATTATGGGCCACTTGGATCAGATTATCGAGTTTGGTTCCAGGACCTATGAAAGTAGTGCCAAATGTGGCACGATCAATGGTGGTATTAGCACCAATTTCTACTTCTTTTTCTACTTCTACCCGTCCAAAATGAGGGATTTTGAGATGTCTTTCACCTTCTTGTGCGTATCCGAAACCATCGGCCCCCACTACTGCTCCAGCATGTATTATCACCTCAGAGGCAATTTTGGTCTTGGGATAAATTACGGCGTTGGGATAAATAACAGAGCCTTCTCCGATTTCTGCTTCAGGTCCAACATACACCCCGGGATAGAGAACGGCCCCTGCCAAAATTTTGGCCCGCTCACCCACATAAACAAAGGGATAAATGCTTGCTTCGGGATGTATTTCAGCATTTTCTGCCACAAAGGAAAGAGGGCTTATTCCCCGTGGGTGGCGGGGAGATTCGTAAAAAAGCCAAGCGATCTTGGCTACTGCTGCTCGGACCTGGGTTACTAGAAGAAGGTTTTTCCCAGAAAGTTTTTGGGCGAGATGAGGAGGGGCAATAAGGGCTTGGGCTTTGGAAGCTAAAGCTGCTTCCAAAAAACGCCCTGATTCCACAAAAGAGAGCTCCTTTTCCGAGGCCAGTTCCAAGGCGTTAAGGCCCTCTACAACAAGATCTTTCCCGAGGATTTCTCCTCCTACAAGCTCAGCAAGTTTTGAAAGTTTGTAAGGCAAAAAAACCTCCTATAGAAACTTGACGATTTTTTCAAGGGGTTGACGTGTTTTTTCACGTGGTTCTTTAAGGCGGTAGCCAAAACAGAGCATATATGCAAGCCCGAATTTTTCAGTATCTACCCCGAATTCTCTAGAAAGAACTTCTTCGGTTTTCTCGCGATGGAAGCCTTCAATGGGGCAGGAATCAATGCCAATCATGGCGGCAACGGTCATCATGTTAGCCATAGCGATATAGGTCTGTTTGCAGGCCCAGTCAAACATAGCACGTTCGTTTTCAAGGAGTTTAAAGTCTTCTTCTTGGAACTGTCGATAACGTTCTCTTTTAAGCTCTTGAATATCCGGCGGAAGTTTTTGAATCTCTCGCATCATATAGGTGATATAGTCGCTGTCCCACCGCATGAAATAACTTTTACGAGCTAGACATAAAAGGAGATGACTACAGGTGGGAATCTGCCGTTTTCCTCCCCAAGCGTAGGGGAGAAGTTTTTCTCGCAGGGTTTGATCTTGAACAACGAGAAAATACCAAGGTTCGAAGCCAAATGAACTCGGAGAAAGCCGCGCTGTTTCCAAAATAAACCGGAAATCATCTTCAGGGATTTTCTTTTGCGGATCAAATTCTTTGCAGGCATGGCGGAAGTAAAAGGCCTTGAGGATAAAATCTTTGCTTTCTTTTTTGTTCATCTGTTTTTTCTCCTTTTTTCCACCGTTTATACCTCTATGCTTTGGACGATTTTATCTGCCCTTAAAAATAAAACCTTTACCTTTTCGAGGTGGCGTGCTTTGGGGGCATATTTTTTAAGAAGTCTTGCCGCTTCTAGCAAATCGGTTTCACTCTTTTTTAATAGAAAAAGTCCTAACGGACCAGGAATGCCAGATAATTTCAAAATAATTTTTCCAGCGGAGAGTTTCTGCAGACGCTTATTTTCTTCTTCTGTCCTTCCCAATACTAACCAACTACCATGAGAAAGTTCAAAATGCCTTCCAAAGGTAAGAATTTCCGCTTCCTGGCTACAAACTTTTCCTTCTTTAATTTCAAAATAGCGTCTAAAACGGGGAGCTAAAGCCGGATCTGTTAGGAGACAACCTCCTGCTGGAGAAGGAATATTTCGGAGTCCAAAGTCTTTTGCAAGAGCCAGTTGTCTTTTACGACCCCGTCCAGAAATGGCAAGCAATCTTTCACGTTTTACCAAACCTTCGCGTTCAGGGGTGGTTTCCGGGAGTTTTAGGGCGGACAAAGGTCTTAACAAAATATCTTTTACCCCGGCCTCTTTTTCGATATGGCGCAAGGTGTTACGAAGTTGGCTCATCGGACGCTGACCAACGACTTCTCCGGTAGCCAAAAAGCTGGCTCCTGTTTCCTCAAGCTTTTTTTTAGCAAGCCTTAACATAAGAATTTTACAATCGATACAAGGATTAAATTGGCTCCCGTAGCCATGGGCAGGGGCTGCAAGCATTTTGAGATAGACCGGAGTTATATCTTCTACGATTCCTGCTTCGAAACCGAATTCTTTTCGTACGTAAGTATCAAATTCGTCTTCGCGTCCTTTCCATTTCCAGCCAAAAAAAGGCGTGATAAATCGGAGAGCGATGACCTCAATTCCTTGGGATTTGAGAAGTTTTCCAGCTAAAATGCTATCAAGTCCTTCAGAGAAAAGAAGCAAAGCCCTGCGTTTCATGAGGCTAACAACCTCCGGGCTAGATCTTTAGCCTCTTGTCCACCAAGCATCCTGGCAATTTCTTCTACCCGTTCTCCGAATTCCAATCTGCGGATGGAAGAGATTGCTCCTTCTTCAGAAAGGCTTTTAGTGACTAAAAAGTGTTGGTCTGCGAGAGCGGCTATTTGAGCCTGATGCGTAATACAGATGACTTGGTGTTTCCGAGCTAGTTGTTTGAGAAGCTTTCCTATGCGGCTAGCGATTTCTCCTCCCACTCCCACATCTACTTCATCAAAGACCAGGAGCTGACTTTCGGTATCTCGGGCGGTAATGGTCTTAAGGGCCAAAAAGATGCGAGATAACTCTCCCCCAGAAGCTATCTGAATGAGGGGGCGCAAAGGGGCTTTGGGGTGAGTAGCTACCAAAAATTCCGCACGTTCGGTACCTTGCCACGTAAGTTCACCTCTTTCCAAAAGGATTTCAAAACGTGTTCCAGAAAGAGCAAGTTCTTCAAGGTATTGGCGTATTTCACGGACCAATTTTTGGGCTACTTGAAGACGCCTCTCTCTGAGGCTAGAGGCTAAAGATTCCAATTCTTTTCTTTTCTCTGCAAGTTCTTTTTCAAGCTGTAGGAGCCGTTCTTCTCCAGAGGAAAAGGTTTCAAGTTCCCTTTTCGCCTTTTCCAAATGGGCTAAAACGTCCTCCAGGGTGGGGCCATATTTTCTTTTCAGACGACGCAGCTGGTAAAAACGTTCTTCAAGTCTTTCAAGCTCTCCTTCCTCGGGAGAAAGATTTTTGGCAAACTCTTGAAGTTCGAAAAGCAAATCTTCTGCTTCCAGGAAGATGGTCTCAGCCCGAGAGGTTAAAGTTTCAAGACTTTTTGAAAGAGAAGAAGCTCTTTCAAGGGCTTTGCGGGCGTTGGCCCAGGCTGAGAGTCCTCTTTCCCATTCTCTTAGGGAATTTTGGAGTTCTTCTTCCAAACGGGTAAGGTTCTTGAGCTCGTAAAGTCTTCGCTCAACTTCTATATCCTCTCCTAGTTGAGGGGAAACTTCTTCTATTTCAGCGATTTGAAAACGCAAAAAATCTTCTTCTTTGAGGAGTTCTTGGAGCTTTTTTTGCAATTTTTGGTATTGGCTTTCTAGTTCACGATAATTTTTGTAAAGTTCTTGGTAACGTCTTTTTAGTTCAGAAAGTCCTCCGTAACCATCTAACATCTCAAGGCGTTCTTCAGGCCGGCTTAAAGATTGATAATCATGCTGGCTTGCGATGGTGAGAAGCTCTCGACCCAGAAAGGAAAGAAACCCAAGAGTTACTGAAGAATCATTTACATAAGCACGAGAACGTTCCTTGCCTATAAGACGCCTGATGTAAATTTCCTCTCCGCTTGAGATACCTGCTTCTTCTAGTTTTTGGGAGATTTGGGGCGTTGTGGTAAAAACGGCCTCAAGAACTGCTTCTTTGGCACCAGGTCTTATCAAAGCCGGGCCCCCGCGAGCCCCAAAAAGTAGGTGGAGCCCTTTGACAAGAAGAGTTTTTCCGGCCCCTGTTTCACCGGTAAAAACGATAAAACCCGGCTCCAAAAGCAGCCGGGCTTCATCGATGAGGACAAAGTCTTTAAGGCGAAGCTCAAGGAGCATGAAAGATTAGAGAAATTTTTCTGCTAAAATTTCGGCAATTTGAACGGCGTTGGTAGCTGCTCCTTTACGGAGATTATCTGCTACTATCCAAAGATTGAGACCATTGGGGATAGATTCATCTTCTCGAATTCGTCCTACAAAAACTTCGTCTTTGCCCGCAATTTCGATCTGGAGGGGGTATCTCTTCTCTTCCGGTTTATCGATTACTATTACTCCTGGAAAGGCTGCTAAGAGTTCGCGGGCCTTTTGCACGGAGATTTTTTCTTCTGTCTCGATATTTACTGCTTCGGCATGTCCATAAAAGACTGGTACACGCACGGTCGTCGCAGTT
>JALSPG010000041.1 GCA_026986115.1 Thermodesulfobacteriales bacterium | reverse complement strand
GCTCGATCTTTTTTAAGAGCTGAAATTCCTGCTCGTGTCGGGAATGTTCCAGGCGTTCCTGCACCCAGGCAGAAAGCAGAAAGTCTTTTCCCCGGCGCAAAAGCTCTTTTCTGGCCTCTGAAGGATTTTCTTCCAGAAAAGAAAGCTGGTTTTCCAGAATTTTCTGGAGGTGTTCTATTTTCCTGCAGGCTTCAAAATAAACAGATTCAAGGCCCAGAAGAGCCCGCAGATCAAAGACCGGCACCACTTTTTGCCTGAGCGTAAGAAGCCCTTTCACATAAGAAGGGGCCTCGGGTATGGGGTGAAGGGAACGATAACGGATGATTTCTCTAATGCGTTCGATGGGGAAGGCGTATTCTTCTTCTCCGAGACGAAACGAAAGCACTCTAATCTCTGAAGAGGTGGCCCCGTGGGAGGTTTCAGCGGGCAGGCTCCCTCCGGCCTGAAACCCGGTCTTTAAGTGCGGCGCTTCTATTTTTTCTCCCAGAAGGGCCCCGGCATCCAGCCAGAAGACTACCCTTTCACCCCGGTCAAATTTGGCGACCCAGCGCACAAAGCCGCCGAAGTCTTCCCCGGTCTCAGGCGGGGGCTCAAGTATTTCTTCCCGGTAGGAACGCACCTCCCGCACCTCGTCCACAAGGAGGCACACGCCCCCCATCTCAAAACGCAAAACCAGAAGACGCGAGTGTTCGTCTGGTGGTGGGGCAGGAAGCCCCAGGCGCATCCTCATGTCAAGGACGGGTAAGATGTTTCCTCTGAGGTTGGTGAGCCCCAGGATGTAAGGGGGCGTAAGAGGCACCTTTACAAAGGCCCCGGGGCGAACGATCTCCTGAACACTTTCTACCGGTAGCCCGAATTCTATGCCGGCCAGCTGAAAGATTATCATCTGTTTTTCTTCCTGCATGGCGCGCCTCCTTAAGAATGCTGAAGTTCGTCAGCCTGAGAGGCAATTTCTTCAACGGCTTCGGCGATCTGGGAGATGCCGCTTTTGATTTCGTCGGCGGCGGTGGAGGCCTCCTGTGTCGCCCGGCTTGCTTCTTCCGCAGCGGAGGCAATCTGCTCCACCCCTTTGCTTGCCTGATCAATGGCTGCCAGGCTTTCTTCAGCGGCAGTGGCGATCTCTGCCAGAGCCCCTTTGGCCTCCCGCAAAAGGGTGGTTACTTTCTCCAGATTCTGGGTCACAATACCGGCTCGTTCACTTTGAGCCTCACCCATCTGCGCCGAGGCCTTAAGGTCTTCTTCTACCCGCTGGGTTTCGTCCCGAATGCCCCGCACGATGTCTTTGATCTTCTCTGCATTCTCAGCACTCTCGTTGGCCAGGGCCCGGATGTCTCCGGCCACCACCGAAAAACCACGCCCGAACTCCCCGGCCCGGGCCGCCTCAATGGAACCATTCACCGCCAGCATGTTGGTCTGAATGGTTACCATGGTGATCTGTTCGGCAATTTTTTCGATCTGGCGGGTGTAATTCTCAAGGGAGACCACCATGGAGGTGGTTTGCTGGGTGCGAGAAGCACCTTCCTGAATACCAGCGATGAGTTTTTCTACCTTCTGGCGATTTTCTGAAATGCTCTGGGTAAGTTCTTCAAGAATCTTCTGGGCTTCAAGGACGGTCTGGTGTATCTCTTTGGCCCGTTCAAGTAGTTCGTTTCCGATGAGGGAGCCGTTTTCCGCGGCACGGGCCTGATCTGAGGCAGCGTTTGCAATCTGCCTTATGGCGGTGGCGATTTCTTCGGCCGCTTTGCTGCACTCTTCCATGCTGGCGGAAAGCTGCTCAGCCGCAGCAGCCAGGCCCTCGGCACTCTTTTGCGGGTCGGTAGATACTTTTAGTTCTTCAGCAAGCTCCAGAAGACTTTCTACTGCCTCCTGAATTTCGTGCAGGGCGGCGTTCTGCTCTTTTACGTTTTTGGTGGCCTCTTCGGCAGCTGCAGCCTGGGTCTCGGCAGAAGAGGCCACCTCTTCGGCAATTTCCAGAAACTCCGTGCTCTTGTGGGAAATTTCTTCAGCCCGCTGGGCAAGGGTTTCTGCGGTTTCGCGCAATTCCCGGCTTGTTTCCAGGACATCTTTTAACTGCGCTATAATCTCCCTTGCCTCTTCGGCTTCTTGGGCCGAAAGTTCTGCTGCCTGGCGCACTTCTTCCACCACTTTTAAGACCGCTTCCTGGATCTGAGAGACCACTCCGCGAATATCACGGGCACTTTTTTCGGAGATCTCAGCCAGATTTCGCACTTCATCGGCCACCACGGCAAAGCCGCGCCCGTGTTCTCCTGCCCGGGCGGCTTCGATGGCGGCGTTTAAGGCCAACAAATTGGTCTGATCGGCAATGCGCACCACGGCCTGCACGATGCCGTATATTTCTTCGCTCTTCTCCTCAAGCTTCTGGATCATTTTGGCGGAATCCATTGCCTTTTCAGAGGCAGCCTCCACACTCTGGGCAAGCTTGGCTATTTCGTCGTTAGAGGCCTTCACTTCTTTTTCCAGGTGAACCATGCGGTCTCGAAAACGGCGCATGTTTTCAAGGGAGCTCTGGGCAGTTTTTTCTATCTCGGCGATGGCGGCCCGGCTTTCCTCCGTGGCGCTTGAGGCCTCCTCCGCCCCGGCGGCAATGGTCTCCATGGTGCGGCCAAGTTCTTCACTCGAAGAGACCACCTGCGTGATGGCACTGGTAATCTCTTCCACCGTCGCTGCCAGCCTTTCTGCCAGGGCCTGCTGGCGCGCCAGTGTCCGGGAACGCCTTTCTGCTGCCGCCGCAAGGCCAGCGGTCTTTTTCTCAAGAGTTTCCTCTGCTACGGGAATTACATTGCTACCAGGTCTAGCAAGCTTTTTTCTGGCCATCTTTCTCCTCCTTTTTTCCGGATTTTTGATAAAGAGATGTCATTAAGGTGAGATTCTTTTTCACCAGGGGGTCGTCTGGGCGAAGTGCCAGGGCCTTTTCAAAGGCCAGGCGGGCTTCCTCAGCCTCCCCCAGCTTGAGATATGCGATCCCTAAGTTGTTCCAGGCCTTATGATGTGCGGGATCCCAGATAGTAACCGCTAAAAAGTGGGCGGCAGCCTTTAAATAGGCCCCTTCTTTTAGGTATTTCACCCCCTTCTGAAAGATTTCTTCTCCCCTCCCCTGAGGGGCCCTTTCTGAAGCTCTGGAGGAAGAATTTTCCCCAAAGGCCTCTTCAAGGAGTTCTTCAAGACTCATGCCCAGGCTCACTTTGCCCCTCCCTTAAGATTATTTTGGCTACCTTCTGGTAGGCTTCGGCCAGAGGACTTCTGGGTGCGTATTCGAAAATGGTCTTCGCAAAACCTGGAGCTTCAGCAAGACGCACGCTGTTCTTGATGGGTGGAAGCAGGCGGTCTTTGCCAAAAACCTTTTCTATCTCCTGCATCACCTCCCTGGTATGACGCAATTGAGGGTTGAAAAAAGTCGGCAGGATCTAGGCTAGATGAAGAGCAGGATTTTTACGGGAAACCTTATCAATGAGGGCTTTGGTCTCTGCAAGCCCTTTTAAGGCTAGGAAATGGGGTGGCATGGGAATGATGGCTTCTTCAGCAGCAAGGAGCCCTGTAAGCACTATCACGCCGAGACTTGGCGGGGTATCAATTATGGAAAAGTCAAAATTCTCTGCCTGAAGAACGAGAAAATCTTTAAGGGCCAAAAGCCTTTGTGGTTTTTTAACGGCTTCCACCTCAAAGTCTGAGAGGCGGGCCGAGGAGGGCACGAGAAAAAGTCGCTCCCGAACCTCAAGCGGTGAAAAGTGTTTCCGCCCTGAGAGGGCCTCAAAAATGGTTGCCGGAGGCGATGTTACCCCCAGGCTTAAAGTGGCGTGGGCCTGGGTGTCAAGATCTATCAGAAGGACCCGTTTCCCCAGAAGGGCAAGGGCGGCCGAAATGTTGACCGCCGAGGTCGTCTTGCCAACCCCTCCTTTGCGATTGATGAAAATCAGCCTGCGCATTTTCCTCTAAAAGTCAAAAAAGGTGAGTTTTTCCTTCGTAAGGGATCTCTCCAGAACCTGAAGGGATATGCCCAGAGAGATCCCGTCTTTTTTGATGAGTTCACGGATCTTTTCTTTCTCCCGTATCGAAAGCAGATGGGGCTCTACCCCCCAAGCCCTTTAAGGGCCAGAAAGGAGCGAATTTTTTTCTCCGGAGGTAATTGGCCTTTAAAGACCAGGGAAAGAACATGACGGCCCATCTTTCCGGCCAGAAGAGTGTGCTCAGGGGCCAGAAAATCCTTCAATTCCTTGAAGAGATCGTCGGCCACCTGCTCCGGAAGGCGGAAAAAACACCCTGAGGGCGGGGAAGAGAAAGTGATCCTCGTTGGGGAAGTAGGCCTTCTGCCGCCCCCTTTCCCGCACCAAGATAAAGTGCTTTTCCGCCAGATAATCAAGCGCGGCCTTGGCCGGAGCCCAGGAAAGCCCGGCTTCTTCAGCTACCTGCCGCCCCGAAAGGCCGGGCTTTTTGAAAACAACCCAAAGAACAAGCCACTTGGAACGAGAGTTTAGATTTTTAAAAACCCATTTTGCTTCCAGCATATTGCTGGTCCAGAGATGAACTTCTGCATAAGAAATCGAGCAGTGATCTAAATACTTAAATTTTTTGGTCTAAAAAGAGGCCAGAAAGCCAAAATCTTCCGGATTATTAATGGAGGGCATTAAAGGACGGACATTGGTTAGGATCTATTCCGAAAAATAGGAACGGATCTCAAGAAAAGGATATGTCGGCAAAAGGTGCTCTTAGTAATAAAAAAACAGTCTCTAGCGGTGGTACTTGCAAGGTTAAACTTGGCAATTTTTAAAGGTCTCTTTACAGTGTAAACAAATCTTGATTCTGGCTAATCTTTGAAAATCTAAGTTCAATCTGTTTCTATTTTTCGGAACGGAAAATGGGAACGAGTCCCAAAGGATATTGTCGATAAAAAATTCTGTAATAAGGAGGGGATGATGGGAAAAGTAGCGATTTTATTAGCCCCAGGCTTTGAGGAACTGGAAGCCGTCACAGTTATCGATGTTTTGAGGCGTGGTGGGATAGAAGTGATTATTGCTGGTCTTCAGGAAGGCCCTATTCCCAGCGCACGGGACGTCAAAATTGTGCCTGATACCACCCTTGAGGCCCTCAACCCTGAGGAGATCGATTTAGTAGTATTGCCAGGAGGCCTGCCGGGGGTAGAAAATCTCAAAAAAGATCCGCGGGTCAAAGAGCTTTTGTCTCGGATAAGAGAGAAGGGTAAAAAGTGTGCTGCAATCTGTGCAGCTCCTGGGGCTTTGGCTGCCTTTGGATTACTGGAAGGCAAACGGGCCACCATTTATCCTAGCCTCAAAAGCGAGCTTAAAGGTGCCCAAATTGAAGATGCCCCTGTAGTGGTAGACGGAGATATTATTACCAGCCAGGGGCCGGGCACAGCGATGACCTTTGCCTTCAAGTTGCTTGAGACCCTTGCAGGCCCAGAACAGGCCCGAGAAATTGCGCAGCAAATGTTAGTCTCCTGGCCTTAAGGCAAAAATTCGTTCAGAATGGGTAGAAGGGCCAAAGTGAATTCTTGGAGCAATTTTTCGGCTCCTGCTTGGTAAGAAGTTATAAGGCGTATCAACGCTCCGTCAGAGCGCTTTTTTAAAAGACGATCGAGGAGAAGATAGAGACGGTCACGATATTCGTCGGCTACGATGCGGCCTCGGCCTTGATACCAATAATACACTAGGAGCTTTTCTCCTCCCTTCTGAAGGACAAAACGGTTGATTTTGATCGAACCCGAGGGGGTTTGAAGGGTAATAATTTTTTCTTCTACTGGAAGCCAGCCTCCTCCAGGCATACAGTGTTTGGGGGAATGAATCATAGCCCCCTCCTGCTGCTCCTCAAAAAAACCTATGTAAAGACTCAAGCATTTCTTCTGGCGACAGTAATCCCACATAAGATAGTCATCTACTCCTAAAATTTTTTCTACCTCAGAGGGCATGCGGCTGGCTCTTTGAAAGCTAAAGCCGTCAATAGTCTTTGGAAAGAAGCTAAGGGGCTTTTTGAGAGGAGTAGGATGCTGGGTGCTAACGGCTTCCAGCAGGAAAGAAAAAGCTAATAGTAAGATACTTAAGAAAAGGGCCCTTTTAATCATCTTTTAGCAAGGAAGAAATGTAGCGTAAAAACTAAAAAAATAGAGAGAACAAAGACCAACATTCCCGAAAAAGTATGAAAAAAACCATGGGCTACTTTAGGTCCTAGATGATAAGAGAGTATGCCTGTAAGAAAGACTCTCAAGACGTTTACCCCGATAGCGATGGGAATAGAAGCCAGGATGAGGACCGTGCGCCAGAGATTAGAACGCATAAAATAAGCCAGAATACTACAAATAGCCAAAAGAGAAATAAGAGACCGGATACCGCTACAAGCATCTATTACTTCTAAGACCATGTTGGGTAATACGATAATATTTCCATCTCGATAAACGGAGTAACCTAAAAGCTGAAGAAGGGCAGTAGCCACTTTAGAAGCAAAGAGCTTAAGAGGAAAGGTAAGACTATTATAAATAACGTAAGGGATAGGGATAGCCAAAATGTTTATCCACACCGGAAAGAAAAGCTTCTTAGCTAAAGGCCAGCCAAAAAGAAAAATAAGTCCTCCATAAAAGACTACTAAAAGAGAAAAACGTTGGGTGAATTGTTCTCCGGCTATCCAACCCAAAAGGAGCAAAAAAAGCCCGCCTAAAGAAAGAAATATTCCCCACCAGTTTCCCTGAAAGGGGAGAGAGACAAGTTCTTTCCTTTTGACCCATACCAAATAAAGTGAAAACAAAGGCAGCAGAAAACCATGAGAATAGTTCGGATCGTGCCACCAATCAAAAACAAGCCCCTTTAAAACAGGAAAATAGAGATAGATAAGCCCAGCCAGGAAGATCAAAAAGGAGAGGGCGTATTCCTTGAAAAGGCTTAGTTCTTTTGTTTTAACTTCCATGAGACGATTTCTTTCAAGTATTTTTTGAATTTTTTGTAATCCAAAGTATTTAAAATGTCTTTTTTTTCACACCAGCCTCGGCGGGCTACAGCTACACCCAAATGCAGGAAATTCATCTGATCTACTAGATGAGCGTCGGTACCAATAAGGAGTTTGACTCCGGCTTCTTTAGCTGCTCGACTGTGGATATCATTGAGGTCAAGCCTTTTGTAGTAGGCATTTATTTCTAAGGCGGTTTTCAACTCCGCAGCAGCTTTTATTACGCTTTCGATATCTACCGGATAAGGTTCTCTTTCTCCCAGGAGCCTGCCGGTTGGGTGGCCTATGCAATGCACAAAAGGGTTTTTAATTGCTGCTATAAGCCGCTTGGTAAGGTTTTCTTCTTCCTGCTTAAAACCACTATGGATGGAAGCAATGACCAAATCAAACTCCTTTAAGACTTCATCTGGATAATCTAAACTCCCATCGGAAAGGATGTCCACTTCTGTACCACAAAGAAGTTTTATGTCTTTAGAGTGTCTATTAAAGGTTTCGATGGCCCTTTTTTTCTCCATTATTTTTTCAATCGGCACTCCGCCAGCAACTTTTAAACCCTGTGAATGATCGCAAATTCCGACCCATTTGAGACCCAAACGGCGGGCATAGGCAGCTATTTCCTCAATAGAAGCACTTCCATCGCTGAACTTAGAATGTACGTGAGCATCTCCTAAAATTTCGTCATAATTTACCAGTCGGGGTAATTTCCCGGCCTGTGCTGCCTCGATTTCTCCCCGGTCTTCCCGTAGTTCTGGCGGGATCCAGGGAAGACCTACTGCCTCAAAAACTTCTTCTTCCTCCCGGCCTCCAATACGTTCCTGCCCCCGGAAAATACCATATTCGTTTATTTTGAGACCCCTTTGTACTCCAAGCTCTCGGATACGGATGTTATGTGCCTTTGACCCCGTAAAGTAGGCCAACGCAGCTCCATAACACACAGGATCTACCACGCGTAAATCTACTTGGATACCTTGCTTAAGCCTTACACTGGTTTTGGTCTCTCCTTGGAGGAGCACCTCTTCTACCATAGGAAGGGTTACAAAAATTTCCATCACCTGGTGAGGCTTTTTGGAGGTGACCAAAATATCAATATCTTTAACAGTTTCTCTGCGTCGTCTGATACTTCCCGCAATGTCGATTCGGTCTACAGGGCTTTTTTTCTTGAGAAGATCCACAATTTCTTCGGCCCAAGGTAGCACCAGCCCCAAGGGGAGACGTCCTCTTTTTTGTTTCAGGAGTTTGATTCCCTTGAGGATATTTTCTTCGGTCTTAGGGCCAAATCCTGGAAGACGGGAAAGGCGATGTTCCAAACAGGCCCTTTCCAGCTCTTCGATGGTTTTGATGCCAAGTTTTTCATAGACTATTTTGGCTTTTTTCGGGCCGAAACCAGGTATTTCCAAAAATTTTAAGAGTTCAGGTGGTATTTCGCGCTTGAGTTCTTCATATTTTTGTAAGGTCCCGGTTTCCAATATCTCTTTGATTTTTTGAGCTAGATCCTTTCCGATTCCCGGTATGCGTTCCAGCTTTCCCTTTGCTGCCAATTCTTCTACGTCTACAGTTAAGGCCTCAATATTTTGTGCGGCCCGTTGATAGGCCCTTATTCTATAAGGATTATCTCCTTTGATCTCAAGGAGCGCCGCCACCCTTCTGAATATTTCCGCTACTTCTTTGTTTTTCATTTTTTTCTCCTCGCCAAGGCTTTTGGACCAGTAGATTATGAGATCTATTTCACATAAACTTATATTTATCCATGTGTTTTCATTAAAGAGCTAAACTTAGGAGTGAGCTATGTCAATTTCTGGCGCTTATGAGATGGTCAGAATTTATTTGCCCCGTAAAACCTGAAGATGATTTTTCGTTCCGAAAAATGGGAACGGATCCCTTGCAACACTAATCTCGGTACTTTTGCAAAGGTCTTATACGGAATATTTTGCAGAAAATTATCGTATGTTAAGTTTTGACTTATAAATTGGGTTTAAAAATTTAGTTTTTTGGAGTTGGAGTTTACTTGCAGATCAACCTCTTCTATTCCGAAGGTTTTAAGCGTCATTGTCCCGAGCCCTCACATCCTGAAAGCCCTTTGCGCTCTGAAGCTATCTTCAAATTCTTATTAAGCGGGCCTTTAAAAGAAAGAATCAAGCTTAGAACCCCCCGTAAAGCTACTTTTGAAGAACTTTATTTGGTGCACGAAAAAGATTATCTCCTGGCCCTGGAGGAGGCCTGTTTTCAAGGGCGTTTTTCTTTTGGAGGGGCTGATAATCAAATTTCCTTCGATACTTTCGAAGTAGCAAGACTGGCAGCAGGAGCAGCCTTAGAAGCTGTCAATCTTGCCCGGGAGGGAGAAAAAATTTCTTTTTGTCCGGTGCGCCCTCCCGGCCATCATGCTCTCCCCGGGCGTGCGCTTGGGTTTTGTTTTCTAAACAACTGTGCTTTGGCTGCTAGGTATTGGCTTGAATATGGTGGCATTTCCCGCCTTGTTATTTTGGATTGGGATGCTCATCATGGGAATGGTATCCAGGAGATTTTTTATGAGGATCCGCGGGTTCTCTATATCAGTCTTCATGAAGATCCTCGCCTAAGTTTTCCCGGGACGGGTTTTCCTGAAGAACGTGGAGCAGGCCCTGGGAAAGGTTACAATTTCAATTTTCCCTTTCCTGCTGGAGCAGATGACAAAAAGTACTTAGAGTTATTCCATAAGAAAATCATTCCTTTGCTTGAAACCTTCGCGCCGGAAGGGATTATCATTGCCTGCGGTTTTGATGCGCATCGTGACGATGACTTCTCTTTACTTAATCTAACTTCTCAAGCTTTTTATGAAATGTCAAAACTTTTGGGAAACTTTGCTGGATGCAGAAATATTCCTCTTATTTCTCTCCTTGAAGGAGGGTATGATCTTGAATCTTTGGTAGTATGTGCCGAAAGACACCTTCAGGGACTCGTTGAAGGCCTTAAAGAATCCGCAAAAAGAGCCCCTTGAGATAGAAAGTTTCTGGCATAGGTAAATAGACCGGATGATCTGGAGATTGGATCCCTATTTCAAGTAGGCTTGCTTCGCGCCCGAGTCTTGAAGCTTCTTCTCGACAGAGCCACCAAAGATCTTCTAAACTTAAAAATTGCGAACAAGAACAGGCCAAAAGAATACCGTTACCCTTTATTACCTTGAGGGCGGCCCGTATTAATTCTCGGTAAAGGCGTTTTCCCTTTTGGTAGGCCTTCTTTTTTTTGATAAGGGCTGGTGGATCCAAAATTACTATTTCTGCTTCAGGGGCATAACTTAAAAATTTTTCTACTTTGTCCTGAACAAATTGAATTTTTCCGGCAAATCCATTTAAACGGGCGTTTTCTTCTGCAGTTTGAAGAGCACTTTGAGAACGGTCAACTGCCAAAATTTTTGCTGCTCCGGCTTTGGCGGCGTAAAGGGCAAAGGCTCCGGTATAACAAAAAAGATCCAAGACAAGTTTATCCTTTACATAACGTGCAAGGCGTCTTCTGTTTTCTCTTTGATCGAGGAAAAAACCTGTTTTCTGCCCTGCTATAGGATTAACCCAAAAATAAAGCCCGTCACAGCAAATTTTTAAAGGTCCTTCTAGCCCCTCTTTCTCTATATAAAGCGGGAGCCCTTCTTCTTTTCTAGCGGGAAGATCATTTTTAAATACCCAGGCCTTAAGAGGAACACATTCCTTTAAGGCTTTAAGAATTTCCGGCTTTAGGCGCTCCATCCCAGCGGTAGAAATCTGAAACACCGCACAATCATGATAAAGGTCTATGGTAAGTCCTGGAAGAAGGTCTCCTTCAGCGTGAATCAAACGAAAGACATTCTCCTCTGGGTAAAGGCGTTTACGGAACTCAAGGGTCTTCTGAAAACGGGCACGGAAAAAATTGTGGTCTATAGTTTCCTCTTGGCGGGTAAGAATCCGGGCTAAAATACTACTTCGGGGGTTAAAGTAAGCTATTCCCAGGAATTGACCGTGAGGAGTAAGAAGTCTTCCGAGTTCTCCAGGAGCAAAGGGAGCTACTTTGGTAAAATCTGTTCTTCCCAACCAGAGTATCCCGGAGAGGGCCTTTTTAAGGCCTTTGGGGTTCAAAATTGCTTCTTTCATCAGTCATTTTAAGCACTTTTTGCGTCCGAAAATAATCGGCCTGTCCGATGGTATGGGGAGAATAGGGGAGGTAACGGGCCTTAGGGTCTTTTTTGATCTTTGATGGGGAAATGTTGTCAAAAAGTACCTCTTCTTCAGGGGTTACCAAACTCAAATGGAGATCCAAAAGAGGTCTCATAACGCTCAAACGCCCTTTATCGTCGCGTCCCAAAGGGATTTCGGCAAATCGGCGTTTTTTAAAGCCCAGGAACCAGATGCCAGCTTTTAATCTGCCAGAAAACTTATCTTTCATAAGGGCTTTGGCTTTTCCTTCTCTGAAGTAGTTAGAAATAATCTCTTCTACTTCAGAAGATCCTTGGGCATAAAATTCGGCCCATTCTTCCCAATCTGGTTCATAATGGAGAAGAAGGTAGGTTCCTTGATCTTGGAAAGACCAGGTAGCATGGCAAGTACTACACTGGGCCTTTTGGAGCACCTGAGGGGCATGGAATTTCCCCGGAAGATTTCGGTGGCAGTCGGTACACTGGGGGCCTTTTTGACCTTCCATAAGTTCTGAGCCTGTATGGCAGGCCAAACACGGCATTCCTGCCTCCAAATGTACATCTGGTTGCATTTCGTGAAATTCTACCCCCCAAGGCCGGGGGGGAAGTTCTCCTTCTAAAAGAGGGCTCCTAAACTGGTACGGATAATCGTGTTCAAACATGCCATAATAATCAAACCCAACCCTGTTGCCATAGTGACAGTGGAGACAGTTTCTATCTGGTGGAGAAGATAAAAAGGTGTGGCTTTCAAGCCCACCATTACCATAAGGAAGGTGGCAAGCTGCACACCCAAGCCCCCGTCTGGTTTCCGCGTAAGAATCTCCTTCATAGTAAAGGTGACAACGCAGACACCGGCGTCTTAAAAGGTCGTGTACCAGATCTTCAAGGTTTTGGATCTGTTCAGGCTCTTTCAGTGCTAAAGGTGAGGAAACCGTAGATAAGCCGAAGGCTTTGAGGACGAGGTTAATTTCCTTCTCAAGGGTAAAGTGAGGGGCCTTTTTAAGGGCCCTTGTTTTTTCAGGATGACAGGAGCCGCAGGTCTTTTCCATAAAAGCTGGTGCTGCCGGGCGGGCCAAAAGATTTTTGTGGGCCACGGTGGCTGAGGGAGCTGGCTCTTTTCCTTGATGGCAAACAGTGCAGGAAAAACTGTGTTTATCATCAAGCTTTATCTTATGACAATCAAGACAACGGTAGGTTTTTGAGGAAATTTGAGACGAACTTCTTTTACAGGAAAACACCAAGACAAGGGACACCAAAGAAAATAGCAGCAAAAATAAGATATTTCTAAAAAAGGTGCCAAAATCCTTCATTACGTAATCCCACAAACTTTCCGGGCTGCTTCATCAAGCATTTTAGAAAGGCCTTCCTTTGAAAAAGGGGTAAAACCAAAGACCTCTTGCCACACCTCTGGGCTTTCCATACACAGATACACGCAGACATGAGGGGCAAATTCTTGAATACAATGCCAGATATGGCGATAAAGTTCTACCCTTAGGGGGCGGAAATAGCGCTTTTTGCCATCAAGCCCGGTGATAAATTCGTCACTAAAAATTTTAGTTTGTGGAAAGCGTCTGTAAGCAATTTCTTTGAGTTCTGGCATAAAACGAAGGCTGCCCAAACTTATCCAGCAAATATTTTGGGCAGGGACGTGGCGAAAGAGAAATGCAATAACCGATGCGTATTCTTCTTTCCAGCCTGGGAACCGGATCAAAGGATCAAAATGGAAAGCTACTGGATACCCCCAAGAAGAGGCTTTTTGGGCGGCTAAAATGCGTTCCTCAACGGTTGGAGCTCCTTTCTCTTCGTTTTTCGAGATGGTCGGGGCGTTTAAAGACCAGGCAAGGATGGTGCGCCGGCGGTGAGAAAGGCCTTTTAGAGATTCTATAGATACGGTTTTGGTCTTAAGTTCAAGCACCCCACTTTCTTGAGCGGCAAATAATTCTACAAGTCTTGGATTAAGATGGGTAAATCTTTCAAAGGCAAAACTGTCTGTAAATTCGCCCGTCCCTATCCGGAGAAAGGGATATTCCTTGAGGGCTACCTCGAGTTCCGCAAAGCCTTCTTCAAGTACATTTACAAAAAAAGTAAGCCACGGCTGGTTAAAATAGGCTTGAAGGATACAATAAGTACAGTCCAAGGGGCAGCCCTGTCCGATGTGAAAGATATGGTAACCGCAACAAAGATAGGCTTTGGTGCCAGGGCAACGCCGAAAGAAGCGGCCCTTGTAACGAGTAAGAAAAAGGACCTTTTTCCCCCAAGAAATAACTTCCGGCCAGGGAGCTAAAGGTACAGGAGGAAGATCTTCTTTGAGGATTTCCGGTTCTATTTTTAGTTTTTGCAATATTTCTTGGGTATAAGGGTGTTCAGCTATTTCTCGCGAGAGATAGACCTTTTTAATACCAAACATACAAGCATCACTCTAAAGCCCCTTTGGAAAACTTCAACTTTTCTCTTTAAAAGCTCTCTGGATTTAAGCCTAGGGGTAGGTTAATCTTTTGGACGATGGGATACAGGCTTGATTACGCCAAAGATTTAAATCCGGCCCAGCTTGAGGCGGTACGGACTCTTTGGGGTCCCGTATTGGTGATTGCCGGGGCTGGTTCGGGTAAAACTCGTACTTTAGTCTACCGGGTGGTTCGCTTAGTAGAAGAAGGGGTACCGCCTGAAAGAATCCTTCTCCTAACTTTTACAAGAAAAGCTGCCCGTGAGATGCTTCGACGGGCTGCTCTCCTTCTTGACGAACAGTGCGAGCGAGTCTCTGGCGGTACTTTTCATTCCTTGGCCCATCTTATGCTCCGTCAATATGGGCATTTGATAGGTTATTTACGCCAATTCACCATTCTTGATAGAGGAGATGCCGAAGATGCCATCAATTTGCTCCGTACGGCTTTAGGGCTTTCGGAAAGACGGCGTCGGTTTCCCAAAAAAGAGACCATTGCTTCTATTTTTAGTAAAGCCATCAACAAGCGACTTTCTCTTGAGGAGGTAGTCGCTGAAGAGTATCCCCATTTTTTAGACGATTTGGAAGACCTAGCCCGTCTTTTTGAACATTACATACGTTATAAACAAGAACACCAATTGATGGATTATGATGATCTCCTTGTCAATTGGTACCGGGTACTTAAAGCTTTTCCTGAAGTGCGCCGTGAGATGGGAAGGCGTTTTGAGTTTATCATGGTGGACGAATATCAGGATACCAATGCCTTGCAGGCTGAAATAGTTCGCTTGATGGCTGAAGAACACGGAAACGTTATGGTGGTAGGGGATGATTCTCAATCTATTTACGCCTTTCGAGGGGCAAATTTTAAAAATATCTTGGAGTTTCCCAAACTTTTCCCCGGAACCAAAATTATAAAGCTCGAAGAGAATTATCGGTCTCGTCAGCCAATCTTAGATCTTGCAAATGCTGTTATTGAACATGCTAAAGAAAAATACACCAAATGCCTTTTTACGAGGAAAGAAGGTGGAAAAAGGCCCCTTCTTTATAAGGCTCGCGATGAAGCTGACCAAAGTCGTTTCATCGCAGATCGGATCTTAGAACTTCGTGAGGAAGGGGTGCCACTTCAAGAGATTGCAGTTCTTTTCCGTTCAGCTTACCACTCTTTTGATTTAGAATTAGAACTCGCCAAGCGCAATATTCCTTTTGTAAAGCATGGTGGCCTTAAACTTATTGAAACCGCCCATATCAAAGATATCGTAGCCCACCTCCGCTTACTTCTTAATCCTTATGATATGTTGGCATGGAATCGTGTTTTGCTCCTTATTGAGGGTATTGGCCCCAAAACTTCCAAACGCATTATGGAATTCTTGCGCTCTGAGGCTGACCCATTAGAAGCAATTGCCCGGTTTCCTGCTAGGCCTTCTTATGCCAAAGGTCTTCAAACCCTAGCAAAGCTCTTGGCCAAACTTCGAGCCGAAAAAATCCCGGAAGGGCAGCTCTCTCTACTTTATGATTACTATGAGCCCATTTTTACCCGAGTATATTATGATGATTATCCTAAAAGAGCCAAGGATCTCCAACAACTTTTAGCTATTGCCAACAAATATTCACGGCTTGAAGATTTTCTTGCAGACCTGGCTTTGGAACCTCCAGAAGCAAGTGTTGCAGAGGTGGAAACCTTGGAGCCCGAAGACGAAAAACTTATTCTCTCTACAGTGCATTCTGCCAAAGGCCTTGAGTGGCATACGGTATTCGTGATTTCTTTGGCCGAAGGTCGGTTCCCTTCTAGTTACGCTGTGGGCAGAGAAGAAGATATCGAAGAAGAAAGGCGCCTCTTTTACGTAGCAGTAACCAGGGCTCAAGAGAACCTTTTTCTTACTTATCCCGCTACTTTTTATGTTCCTGGAGAGGGTCGGGTTTTTAGCAAGCCTTCCCGTTTCCTCGAAGAAGTACGTCAAAAATTCGAAGAATGGCGCGCTGAAGAGTCCTCTTTTATGCTAGAAGAAGATCTCGAAGAAACTCCTTCTTCTTTTCGTCCAGGAGAACTTGTTTGGCACCCGGTTTTTGGAGAAGGAAAGGTCAAACGTATGGCAGACATAGATAAAGTAGTAGTGCAATTTATTTCAGCTGGAGAAAAGATTTTGCACCTCAAATTTGCCCGTCTGGAGCGCTTATAAATTAAGTTTTTTCCTTCTTTTGGGAAAAGCTAAGACAATTCTGATATTTAATTATTAAGGGTTATTCTACTCTCAACCGGCGGCTTAATTTTTGTACTTTGTTAAAGAGATCAACAAACTTGGAAAGGTCTCGTTCCGAGGAAATTTGGGCTAGTTCCTGAAGTTTTTTAAGATATTTTTGACGCATTTCTTCTCCAAGGGGATTATCGAATTGAATAAGACCATAAAGATATGGGTCCTGATCCGCAAAGCGAGCTACAATTTCGAGTTGTCTTTCAAAGCTGGGAGTAGCTAGGT
>JALSPG010000040.1 GCA_026986115.1 Thermodesulfobacteriales bacterium | reverse complement strand
CCCGTCTGCCGGTGTACTCGGGAGACCGAAGCCCCCCTTTCCCCCTCGACTTGCATGTGTTAGGCACGCCGCCAGCGTTCGCCCTGAGCCAGGATCAAACCCTCACTTTAAATCCCTTACCTCCGGCCTAAATGGCCGACAAGACTCTCTCTCAAAGGCCTGCCTACTGCCGCTATTCAGTTTTCAAAGATCGGGAAACCAAAGATAAACCTAGAAAAGAACAATCTCTTGAGAGCAATTTTTAGGTTAACAAAATAATATGCCCCTGTCAAGCTCTCATTGCCTTTTAAAAGAACCGCTCTAAACCAGCCCTTAATCTAAAGCCCATTTTATCTTTGTCAACCCCCGACCTGTCTAGAGATAATTGACATTTTTGGAAGTTTTAGCAAAATGGTTTGTGTGCCTGATATACTAGCTACTATCTTACAAGAAAAAGAAAAGGAAATAGCCCGACGTAAAAAACGTGGGCTCTTTTACAGGCCCTTTTGGGATAGCCCTCGTCGTTCTCTCAAAGAAGCCCTTTCAAAGCCGGGGTTTAATATCATTGCCGAGGTTAAGAGAGCATCTCCTTCTAGAGGGCTCATTACTAAAGATTTTGATCTCGTAAAAATTGCTAAGGCTTATGAAGATGGTGGCGCAGCTGCAATTTCCTGCCTTACCGATGAGAAATTCTTTGCGGGTCATCTAGAACATCTTGCCGCCATAAGAGAAGTGGTTTCACTCCCTCTATTAAGGAAAGATTTTATTATAGACACAATTCAGATTGAAGAGGCCCGCGCTTATGGGGCAGATGCTGTTCTCCTTATTGTAGCCGCTTTATCCCCTTCAAAACTTAAAGAGTTACTTAAAGAGACCCAAAAGCATGGTCTTGAAGCCTTAGTTGAAGTTCACAATGCCCAAGAACTCGAAATAGCTCTTGAGGCTGGAGCAGAAATCATCGGGGTAAACAATCGTAATCTCAAAACTTTTGAAGTAAAAATTGAAACCTCCCTCACCTTAAAAAAACTTACTCCTTCTGAGATCCCTTTTGTAGCAGAATCAGGGATAAAGAACAGCGAAGATCTCAAACTACTTTCTAAAGCTGGAATTCATGCTGCTCTCATTGGCGAATGTCTTATGCGGGCTGATGACCACAAGACGGCTTTACATGAACTCCTTTCTGCCCTCTCCTGAATCGATCTTTTGAAAAAAGAATTTTTGAAGGCTTCGGCCTAAAACTCCTGGGGCCTGGCGCAGAAAGTGAGAAAAACTCCCTTCAAAAATAATTTTGCCCTTCTCTAAGAGAAAAACTTTTTCCGCCAAAAAGGAGGCTTCCCAAGGATCATGAGTTACATGAAGCACAGAAAGACCAAAGCGGACGGGAAGCAGCTTCAGATATTCTACCAGTTCACATTTCAAATGGAAATCAAGGGAACCTAAGGGCTCATCAAGGAACAGTACTTTAGGTTGTGAGCAAATAGCCCTAGCCAGGGCCACCCGCTGGGCTTCTCCTCCCGAAAGATATTTGACCCCTCGTCTCCATAAATGGGAAATTCGAAGAGTATCAATTACTTCTTCTACGAAATCCCAGGGCACTTTCTGGCCACGAGCCCGAAAAGAGAACAAAATATTTTCCTTTACATCTAAATGGGGGAAAAGGGTATTTTTCTGTGGAAGATAAACAATACCTCGTTTTTCAGGCGGAAGGTGTGATATGTTTTGTCCTTCAAGCTTTATCTCTGCAAAATGGGCCTTTTTAAGCCCCGCCAAAATCTTAAGGGTATGGCTTTTCCCCGCTCCGCTCGGCCCAAGCATTATGGCGTAACTGCGGGCAGAAAGCTTTAATGAGATTTCAAATTCCAAAGTTCCAACGAGATCCTTCAGATGAGCTTCAAGCATTACGGACCGCCCTATATGAAAAATAAGTAAGGGTGGCAAAAAGAAAGAGGCTTACACATACAATGAGGGCAGTAATAGCCTCTACCTGGGAAAGTCCATAATTTTCAAAGCGCTCATAAAGCAGAATAGAAGCTGTTTTAGGGTAGTAAGCTAAAATTAAGATAGCTCCCATTTCGCTAACACCCCTAGCAATTGCTAAAATAAACCCCCGCATCACATAAGGAAAGATGAGGGGGCCGATTATCCTTCGAAAAACATACCAAGGAGTAGCTCCCAAAGTTCGGGCCGCAAGTTCAAGATCCTCTGAAATTGCCGAAAAACCCATCAAAGCCGCAGAAACCACGTAAGAAAAACTTACAAAACACATTGCCACTACCAGACCCCAAAAAGTGTCTACAAAATGAATCCCCAAAGGGGCAAAAAGGCGTCCTAAAAAGGCATTTTGGTTTAACACATTGAGAAGTAGAATACCTACTGCTACGTGGGGGATGACAATAGGAATATTAAGCAGGCTTTCTAACTCCCGCGGAAAATATCCTCTGGCTAGCAGGTAGCTAGCAGGCACCCCCAGTACTGCTCCTAAAAGGGCAGCACAACTTGCCGCCCCAAAACTTACTTTTAAACTCTGCCATACTTCAACGTCTTTTAAGGTAAACCATATTTTTTCGCCACTGAGATCCCCAAAAATGGCCGCTAGAGGATAAATCACCAAGAAAAAGGCCAAAATCGCCAAAAAAAGGGCCAATATCAAAAAAGGCCTCATAGGCTTGCATCGATTCGCCGGGGTGGAATGAGAGGAAGGTGGTGATGACTCTTGAGGATCTTTTGCCCCTCAGGGCTAAGGACAAATGACTCAAAGAGTTTAGCCTCCCTAGGATGGGAAGCTACTTTGAGAGCAGCAATTCCGTATACAATCGCTTTTCCAAAAATCTTTCGGCCGGTTCCTAAAATTATCGCTACTTTTTGGTAAAGGCTTTGATGGTTAAAAGAACCTAAATTGATTTCTGGAGGAAGTTTTACATAAGAAAGCCCGTGCTGTTTAGCTACACTAAGATATTCTACAGCATAATCTAGGGCCCCTGATTCAAGAAGACCTAAAAGTTCCACCGCCTTGGAGCGAAGATACACCTTTCGGCCTCGAGGGCTAAGACGGGCAGGAACCCGGAGAAGGATTCTTTCTTCATTTTTTTGGTATCCAAAGGAAAAATAAGGTGTAAGGAGTTCAGACCAGAGAGGTTTTTGGTAAAATTCTTCAGCAAGAGCTATCATAATAAGGGTTCGGTAGCCACAGGGATCCATATTAGGATTAGAGAAGCCCCATTTAACACCAGGACGAGCAAGGATTTCAAACCAGTTATAAGGGGTTATTTCTTCGGCTCCGGCGGAAAGGGAGGTATAACAAAGCACGAGTTCATTGCGGGCAAAAAGATAGACATGATCGGCGTACTTAGGAAACATCATAGCGGGAATCAAAGAATAATCAGCACTGGCTATGACATCACAGCTTTTCCCAAGATCAGTAACTTTACGAATAGCTTTCACACTTCCGCTAGATTCACGTCTCACATCAATGTAGGGATATCGAGCCTCAAAAGCCTTTTCAATGGCTGCAAACGGTACCGCAAGACTCCCAGCGTGGAAAACTTTAAGGATAATCTTTCCCGCCTGTGCCGGACTCGCCCCTAAAAGACATAGACTTAGAAGAAAAAGCCATCTAATCCACATATGAAATCTTTTACCAAAGAAAAATAAGTCTCAGCAACCACCAAAGAAAAATAGTACCTAGCCATATTTCTAGGAGGAAAAATCTTTTTACTACTGAGAGGACCTTTTGAGGATTAAAAGCAAGCCCTAAAGAAAAGGCTATTAGAGGAAAGAGGTGAGGATTAGATGAAAAGGCTTCTCGCCAAGACCCTTTTAAGAAAAATTTCAAGGCGTCAGTCATCCCACAGCCAGGGCACGGATAACCCGTAAGAGTCTTAAAAGGACATTGCCAGGGAAAAGAAAAATTTTCTATAGCAATCTTTCCCAAAAAAGACCCCAGGGAAAGAAATAAGGCCCCTAAAAGGGCTATCCTTAAAAGGATAAGTTCCTCTCGACTCAAGGTCTCTCCCTTAAAGCCTCAATAATCATGTTGATCTCTTTTTGCTGGATGGCATCCGTAATAATGCCGAGAGAAATAAGGGCTAAAATGAGAGAAATAGCCGGGAGGCTTTCACTTGTCGGAAGGCCGTATTTGTGCTGCACTCTAACAATGGCCCTACCCATAAGATATTCGTGATAGAGATGGTAAAGTCCGCAGGTAAGAATTGAAAAAATCAGCCATTTCCCAAAATGAAACTCCTCGTAGCCTAGCAACAAGTTCACTGTCCGCATCTGACGATACTGCCAAACAAGATCCCAGATACCACACGTAAGAAGTGTAAGGATGACATCTTTAGCAATA
>JALSPG010000039.1 GCA_026986115.1 Thermodesulfobacteriales bacterium | reverse complement strand
CAGCCATTTCCCAAAATGAAACTCCTCGTAGCCTAGCAACAAGTTCACTGTCCGCATCTGACGATACTGCCAAACAAGATCCCAGATACCACACGTAAGAAGTGTAAGGATGACATCTTTAGCAATACTTGAAGGTTCAAGCTCTACCCCAACAGGAAAACGCTTGTAGGCGTCGTGCATGAGCCCTCCGTTTTTGATTCTTATCGAACAATTAGGGCTTGAGTTCCAAGACCAGCTCCAGTTGATAACGTTTACCAGCCGAAAAGTCGAAAGGCCAAAAAGGCATTAAAGCTATTCCCTGGGTAGTAAGATCGTAACCAGCTTCAGACTGGCTCACTGTTTTTACCGGGAAGAGGAAAAAACGGACCTTTTCTTGAAGCCTGATTTCAAGTTGTTCTCGAGGGCTTTCTAAAACAAATTTCTGAGCTTGCCCCTCCACTGGCTTATCTAAAGAAAGAAATTCCCGGTCGGCTTTAAGACCTCCTTCTCCAGAAGCCAGAAAGAGGGGGTAAAAATTAAATTCAATCCCAAAAAGGCATTTTGTGTCTTCTTGAGCCCGATATTCAAATTCGTAAGAAAGGAAAAGCTGGCGCCCAGCACGTCCGATCTTGATCTTCTTTCTTAGAAGCAAAGGTCGCCTTTGCGAACCCGGAGGATAAAGGCCTCCATCTCGGAAGAAAAGGAGTTCGTTTCCCATACGGTGCCAAAGATAGGGTTGATTGGCAAAATCTCCCCATTCTTCAAAATCGCACCGAACAAAATCTTCCAGCCCTTTAGTCGGATCAAAAAAGTGTTCTATAAGGCTATGCCTTTCGTACCAATCATAACAAAGGGCCTTTAATATTTCTTCTGAAGGCCGTTTCTTTAAGTGGTGAATACTAAAAACTCCTTCTTCGCTTTCAGATGGCTCCTCAAAATGTTTTATGCTTTCGTGGTAGGCTTCAAAACGTCTTGTAAGAACGTTTTGGTAATTATGGCAAGCCAAAAGACTTGACCATTCAACTAGCTGCCCCCCGTAAGAAGGTTTAAACACCAAGACAGCCTTCTCAGAAGTAAAAAAAATCTCTTCTTTTCCGTCAAAATCGATATCCTGAACCCCGATCTCTGGCTTGGTCGCTGAACGAAGCTTAGCCTCGGCAGAGAGGAGTTTTTCCCAAAGGGCTTGTCGAAGATGGGGAAGGTAAAGTCCCCCAAATATTCCATGCCAATATGCATCGTTACACTGGGCTGCCAGAAGATCAAGCCTAGCTTCGGGAAAAAATCTTTCCCGCGAAAGAGCGCTTACCTGGTACATGCGTTTGTGGAGATGATTTGATTCGGAATACTTCACAAAGAAATTCCGCCAATGGCCTCCTCGAATAAAAGGGGCAAAACGGGTTTTCTCAGGTTTAAGTCTCTCTTCAAGCTCTAAAAGTTCCAAGATTTTTTTAGCAGGAAGGGCCCATTCCTCCATCTCCGCATAAGAAGCTGTGGGAAGATAAGCAAGCCCCTTAGCCGGGACCCTTTCCAGAGCTTCTTCAAAGGTGAGGATCTCAATACGGCCCTCTTCTTGCCATGTTCGCAGAGATTTTAAAAATTTCTCCAACCATCCCTCTTCATAAACCCACTTGTAAGTTCCGGGCCAAACCCCAAATTTTTCGCCATCGTCAAAATAGATGGCAAGCTCAGCTCCGCGAAAAGCAATATCATAAAGGTACTGAGCTAAGCGCTCCACCGGCCAAAAAGGAATGGCGTAACGGAGGGTCTCGTCAATGGGAAATACTGCTAACTTTTTTCCTTCAGCTTCGGTGTAATAATATCCATAAAGGTCGTCTTTTTCGAAACCAGAAACCAAAAAGTGACGGTCATCCACCACCACATAACGAATGCCTAAATTCACCAGGTCTTCCACTAAAGATTGCTCCCAGACCCTCTCTGTAAGCCAAAGCCCTACCGGGACCTTTCCGAACTGGCGTTTGAGATAATCTTTATGGCGTAAAATTTGCTCTTTACGGTCTTCCCGGGGAATAATTACTAAAATAGGTTCAAAAAAACCACCACACACTGGTTCTATTTGGCCGCGGTCTATCAATTTCCCCAAAAGTTCGAAAAGCTTGGGGTAATGATCCTCCCACCATTTAAGAAGAATACCACTCACATGAAGACTAAAACGAAAGTGAGGATTCCTCCAAGCAGCCTCTAAAAAAGGGAGATAACTCTTCTCTGTCAAACGGGTTATAACATGGTCAAAATTGCCCAAAGGTTGATGATTATGCACCCCAAAAAGGAAGGGAAGCGCCATAAAAGCCTCCTAATTACGAGGGATCTCTAGCATCCTTGCTACCGCCCGATAAGCTTTTTGCCGAATATCTTCGGGTACCTTTACCACAGGAGAGAGGGTCTCAAGGGCCCGTTTGAGATCTTCCAAAGAAATTATCTTCATAGCCTTACAAAGCATCTTTTCTGAAGCTGGAAAAAATTCTTTTGTGGGATTTTGTTTTTTAAGGGGGTAAAGGAGCCCTACCTCGGTGCCAACGATAAATTCCTGGGCCTTTGATTCGCGGGCATAACGGAGCATACCACTTGTAGACCGAACCACATCTGCCAGGTCTATCACCTCCGGACGACATTCTGGATGGGCCATAAATATGGCTTCGGGGTGCTGCTGGCGAGCAGCCTCTACTTCTTCTACGCTAAGGATATCGTGAAAAGGACAAAACCCCTCATGATAATGAATTTTTTTATCCGGGAAAAAACGTTGGGTATAACGGGCAAGATTCATGTCAGGAAGAAAAATGATTTCTTTTGCGTTTAAGGATTTGACAACATTTACCGAGTTAGCAGAAGTACAACAGATATCGGAAACGGCCTTGATTTCCACGTAAGAATTGACATAGGTGACCACCGGGGCCCCAGGATATTTGGACTTTAAGGCCTCCACATCTTCAACAGTAATCATATCAGCCATTTCACAACCCGCTTCTGGACGAGGAAAAACTACTAATTTATCTGGGCAAACAATGGCTGCCGTCTCTGCCATAAACCGTACTCCACAGAACACAATCACTTCGGCTTTGGTCTCTGCGGCTTTTAGGGAAAGTTCCAAAGAATCTCCCGTAAGATCTGCTACCTCTTGAATCTCCGGAGGCTGATAATTGTGTGCCAAAATGATAGCTTTCTTTTCTTGAGCAAGCTCTCTTATTTCTTGCTGAAGATCATTCATGAAATCACCTCTCTTTCACGATTTCTACCCCCTTGGGCGGAACGAAACGGAAGAGTTCCGGTGGCAATTTGAGGTTTCTTTTTATTTTAGAAAACCTGATCTTCGTAAGATTGCCAAGATGATCCCAGAACCAAATTTCCGAAATGGCACCACTTTGGGCATCGGCCAAAAGAACGATCTTAGAAACTTGAGGACTTTCAACCTTTGGGAGGAGCAGGAGCTTAATTTTCTCATCAGGAAGTTTTTCACAGGAAAGGATCTCAAAATCTCGCAGAAGATTCCCTCTACCTGTCATGAAACCAAGGGTAGTACGCGGTGAAAGAGCCTTACCACTTGGAAAAACCATCACCTGTTTGTCTTGCGGGCTATAAATATAGACGTTGCGCCCATCAGCCACAATGAGGAATTCCTCTGGCCAGTTATATTCCCAACGCATAAGACCTGGCTTCTGGAGATAGACCTTTCCTTTTGAAAGTCTGACCTCTTTACCTCTCCGCCAGTGAACCTCTTGCTCAAAATCTGCTACAAAGCTCTGGGTACCTTCATAATAAGCCTGAATCCGAGCCGCAAAATCCTGCGCTTTAGGTGAGATAGCCAGCGCCGGACTAACGGTCAGGGCGCACCAAAACAGGACGAGGACGAACACCATCTGACGGTCCAACGATTCCCTCCTTTTCCATCCGTTCTATCATGCGGGCCGCTCGATTATAGCCCACCCGCAAACGTCTCTGAAGCATTGAAATAGAAGCCTGGCCAGTCCGAATTACAAGCTCTACCGCCTGTTCGTATAATTCATCAACTTCTTCTTCAAGCTCAGAAGATGTCTCTTGAGACTCGGAGGCCAATTCCAGCTGGTATTCGGGTTCTCCCTGGGCCTGCCAGTACTCTACTACCCGCTTAACCTCTTTCTCTGAAATATAAGCCCCGTGGATACGTTTGAGTTTGGAAGTCCCCGGGGGTAGAAATAACATGTCTCCAGCTCCCAAAAGACGTTCCGCCCCACCAGTATCAAGAATGGTGCGGGAATCGGTACGAGATGAAACTTGGAAAGAAATACGTGCCGGAAAATTGGCTTTAATTATACCGGTAAGGACATCCACCGAGGGGCGCTGTGTAGCCAAGAGGAGATGGATCCCAGAGGCTCTAGCCATCTGAGCTAGCCTCGTAAGAGAGGTTTCTACCTCTTTTGAGGAAACTACCATAAGATCCGCAAGCTCATCCACCACAATCACCAGATAGGGGAGCTTTTCTTCAGCCTCCAAGTTGTAGGATTCGAGGTTGCGGGCCCTGGCTTCTTCCAAAAGTTGATAACGTCTTTCCATCTCTGCAACAGCCCATTTGAGGGCTTGGGTGGCAGTCTTGGGTTCTAAAACTACCGGATAAAGAAGGTGAGGAATGCCCTCGTAAACGGAAAGCTCAATTCGCTTAGGATCAATGAGAAGAAAACGAACTTCTTCCGGAGTAGCTTTGTAAAGAAAACTTGTAAGCATGGCGTGAAGACAAACACTCTTACCTGTGCCCGTAGCTCCTGCAATCAAAAGGTGGGGCATTTTCGCTAGGTCGGCAATCACCGGACGGCCCGAAATATCCTTCCCCAAGGCCAAAGTCAACTTGGAACGGGATTTCCGAAAGACTTCACTTGCCAAAATCTCTTTGAGATAAACTATTTCTCGTTCGCGATTAGCTACCTCTATGCCCACCGCGCTCTTTCCAGGAATGGGAGCCACGATACGGACACTTGCTGCTTTAAGGCCTAAAGCTAAATCGTCGGCAAGGGATGCAATTTTATTAATTTTAACCCCAGGAGCGGGTTCATATTCGTAAACCGTAATCACAGGGCCCGGACAAATCTCCGCCACTCGCCCTCTTACCCCAAAATCTGCCAACTTCTGCTCTAAAAGCTCCGCTCTTTTGAGAAGCTCCTCCCTGCTTTCTCTTCTAAGGGTCGGCGGAGGATCTTCCAAAAGATCTAAAGGGGGAAGTCTAAAACTTTTGTCAGCTGAATGACGGGTTTTAGGTAAAGATTTTTCTTCCAGAGCATGGTCTTCCAAATCTTTGTTTTCGGGAAGATAAAGATCTTCTTCGGGTTCTGGATAGATCTTTTGTGCGGGAAGCCGGGGCTCATAAGCTGGCTCAAGATGAGGAGATGTCTTTCGCCAGGTTTTAGTAAAAATAGAAACTATTTTATGCCCCCAAAAAATACTATAACTCCAAAGACGACTTAAAATCACTTGCGGGCTTAGACCTGAAAGCAGACAAAGTGCCGAGAGCTGGCAGAAAAAGATCAAAAAGAAAAGTCCGGGCTTTCCTAACCAGCGGAGAAGAACCTGCCCTAAAGCCCCCACAATACCGCCATTGAGAGGATAAGACCCTAGGTTTCCAGAAAGACCGAGAAGGGGCTCAAAAAAAGAAGTAGAAAAAACAAAAAGAACCCCAGCTAAAGGTGTTTGCCAACCTGGATGACGTCCAGAAAGCAACATTGCCCCGGCCAAAAAGAGGAAAACAGGCACAAACCAAGCTCCCAGACCGAAGAGATCAAAAAGTAAGGCTGCAAGATAAGCCCCCAAAAGCCCTGTAAAATTTTTAACTTCCGTCGCTCCTAAACGCCCCAAGCCAGGATCATCTAAATGGTGACCAACAAGGGCCAAAAAAGCAAAACTCCCCAAAAAAATTAAAATAAGCCCCCAAAATCCCTGTCTAAAATGTCCACCTGTTTTCAAGAGGGGTTTTCCTCCAAATATTTTAGAGATTGGGCAAGGAGCTGATTCCAGTCAAAACTTTTCAACAATTTGAGAGCCTCTTCAAGCTCAAGACCAGAAAAACGGGCCAATAAAACTACCGCTGGAGTTTCTTTCAAAAAGATGGCAATAAAACCTTGTTTCTCTGGGGGAGTAAAGCTTAAAAGGGTCTGAAAGGATCCCTCTTTAGCATACTTAAGCAGGTAACTTGGAGTGTTAATTTCGATTCTTCCCTTGAGAGCCCTTATAAGACGAGCCCCCTCTGTACCCCCGGCCAAGAACACCTCAAACTTTGCTCCATCCTCTCGCTGGTAATGGCGACGTAAATAAAAGGCTTTGAACTCACCACGATAAGTCAAAAACTCCGGCGCAGTTGCTTGCCATTGAGGAAGATCACTAAATTCGGGTAATTTGGAAGCTCGAGTCCCAGATAGGCATATAATAGAAAAGAGTAAAAACAAAAAAGCGCTAATAAAAACTTTACTCATTTTGGACCTCTTTTATCAAACATAACATATTTTCTCTCTACCCAAAAAATCATTTCAGTCACATAGTCAAGGATACGAAACATAATTTTAGGATGTCTACTGTTACAGAAAACTTTAAAACAGGATTCAAGGTCCTAAGTGGAGACTATCTTCTTCTGGTAAGCCCGGACAAAATGCGGGCTTTTCTGGAACCCCAAAGCCCCAACGCTCCCTTTCCAGAAGGAGAGCTTCTTAGGCAACTTTTGGAGTTCCTCCAAACCAAAGGTATTACCTACGGTTTTTGCCAAGAGCCACGTTGGGAAAGCGGACGCTTGATACTGGCAGAAGGGAAACCTCCCCAAAAAGGAAAAGACGCCTATCTTGAATGGTTCGTCCCCATTGATTTTCAAGAAGATTTAGAAGCCCCCAAAATAGATCTGCGAGAAAGAAACACTATTATATGTGTAGAAAAAGGCCAAAAAATCGCCCAATTGCATCCATCTACACCCGGACAACCAGGAAAGAACATTTTTGGAGAAGAAATTACACCTCAGCCCGGACGAGACCTCGAAATTGAAACTAACGAATGGGTGGATTTCGACAAAAAAACAGGAATTTTTGAGGCCAAAAAAGCCGGCGTGCTAAAGGTATATCCACACCGAATCGAAGTCCATCCAGAATTTTGGCTAGATGGCGATATCAATTGGGACACCGGCAACGTAAGATTTCGTGGAGACAAATTGATAGTCACTGGAGATGTAAAAAGGGGGTTTAAACTTTTAGCCCAAGGCGATGTCGAAATCCACGGCAATATTGAAGACGAAGCAGAAGTGATAGTTAATGGTAATCTTTTAGTAGGCGGGCTGCTCCATGGAGAGAAGGCACAGCTTATCTGCCAAGGAGAGGCCCGCCTTGGAGCCATTGAGTACGCCCAGGTAGAAATAAAAGGAAACCTAGTAGTCACAGATTATGCTTTACAAGCTTGCCTCAAAGTCGCAGAAAATTTCATCTGCACTGAAGGAATAGGTGCCGTAATAGGGGGAGAGCTTACCGCAGGGGGAGGAATTTTAACACGTATCCTGGGAAGCCGGGCCCAGGTAGAAACAAACATCAAGGCTGGTTGTAACCCTTATCTCTTGCAAAAGATAGAAGAAATAAAGGGGAAATTGGCACTTTTACAAGAAGAAAAACTCCCCCTTATCCGGGTTCTTGAAATGGGAATAAAGCTTTTAAAAGAAGGGCGTCTTTCTGTCGAAAAAGTCTCTTCTCTCAACAGTCTCAGAAAGAAGCTAGCCTCCCTTTTAAAAGAAGAAAAGGCCCTTAAAAAGAAACTCGGAAAACTCGAAAGAGAAAAAAGACATCTAGAAAGCCGGGCCCAAATAAAGGCCACGGATTATATCTTTGCCGGAGTTATTATAGAAATCGGGGAAGAAAAATTCACTGTAGCTGAAAATATGGAAGGCGGTATTTTTTTAATCCAAAAAGGTGTCCTCCGCTATTTTCCCCTTAAAGAAAACTAAAGGTTTACACTCCTTGCGGACTAAGGTAGGTTCTGCTCGAACAGAGGGAGTTTCAAAGTGTGTAGATACCTGGCTCTCATTTTGGGCCTTTTTTTCATTGTTGCTTGTGGTAAAAAGACCCCTCCTAAACCTCCGCATGCCGTACGACCAAAACCTCCCGAAGATGTAGAAGTGGCTCTTCATTTTTGGGGGGCAGAACTTTCCTTTAAAATTTCTCGCAAAAAGGTAGATGGTACCCCTCTTGATGGTCTTAAAGGTTTCCGAATTTTGCGGCGAGCAGTGTCTCTCTCCGGCCCTAAACGTTTATATGAAAGAAAATTTTTTATCTCTTTGAACCCCGAAATGTTTGAAACCCTCAAAAGATACTATTTTAATGACCGTTCTCTTGAACCAGGGCTAAAATATTATTACGAGGTAAGAGCCGTTAGGGGTTGGCATTGCGTTAGTGATCCGGCACGTTCTCCTGCTTTTGCCTGGTACACTCCTCCTGAAGCACCAAAAAACCTTACAGCTAAAGCCTGGGATGGCTATGTATTTTTGAGTTGGCAACCTCCGGAAAGATTTCTAACTGGGCAACCGGCACCCAAAAAACTTTTCAAATATCGTCTTTACCGTTTTGAACCCGGCAAGTTTAAAAAACCTCTTCCGGTTTTAGTGCCAGAAACTTCTTTTTTTGATTATGACGTCCAAAATGGAAAGCTCTACTGTTATCAAGTTGCAGCAGTCTTTGAATATTATGGTAGCCTTATCGAAGGCCCTCCGAGCAATAAAGCCTGCGGTCGCCCCGAAGATCTTACCCCACCAGCACCGCCAGAAGGTGTGGTAGCTGTTCCTATGAGAGGCGGAATTCTTTTGAGATGGAGAAGAAACGCCGAACCAGATCTTTGGGGTTACCGGGTTTATCGCAAAAGACCCGGCACACCCCCGCAACTTCTTACTCCAGAACCAATTAAAGAACCCAAATTTTTTGACCATCCCCCTGCTCCTGGAGTTTATTATTACTTTGTAACAGCAGTAGACTCTTCTCCCCGCCATAACGAAAGTGCTCCCTCAGAAATGAGCATCGTAGAATTTAACCCCTAGCAGGAGGAAGCCCATGCACCATTTCCAATTTCGCAATGGTGAACTCTATGCTGAAGAAATTCCGGTAAAAGAAATCGCACGTAAGGTTGGAACCCCTTTTTATCTCTACTCCACCGCCACTTTAAGACGTCATTTCCGGGTCTTTGATAAAGCCTTCGGTTCTTTACCTCACTTGTTATGTTACTCAGTAAAAGCAAATTCTAATCTCGCGGTCTTAAGACTTTTTGCTAAAGAGGGCTCCGGGGCTGATATTGTCTCGGGTGGAGAACTCTATCGCGCCTTAAAGGCCGGTATCCCGCCTGAAAAAATCGTTTTCTCCGGAGTGGGGAAAACCCCCAAAGAGATGCGAGAAGCTCTCAAGGCGGGGATTTTGATGTTCAACGTGGAGAGTCTAGGTGAGCTTAAAACCCTCTCCAAAGTGGCTCGATCTTTAGGAAAGGTTGCCCCTGTAGCTATTCGAATTAATCCCGATGTAGACCCCAAAACTCATCCCTACATTTCTACTGGTCTTCAAAAAAACAAATTTGGGCTAGACTTAGAAACCGCCCTGAAAGCTTATCTTTTCGCCCAGAAAGACCCTCATCTTCAAATCCTTGGGATTGACTGCCACATCGGTTCGCAACTTACAGAGGTCTCCCCTTTTGTGGAAGCTTTAAGACGCGTAAAAGCCTTTATAAAGAGGCTAGACCGGGAAGGAATTAAAATTCGTTATTTAGATCTGGGCGGAGGGCTTGGTATTGTTTATGGAGATGAGGCCCCACCTCCTCCCGAAGAATACGCCCAGGCCATTATAGAAGAACTTAAAGACCTAGAAGTTATCCTGATTTTGGAACCGGGAAGGGTCTTAGTAGGAAATGCGGGCATTTTAATAACCCGTGTACTCTATTACAAAGAAACCCCTGTCAAAAAATTTCTCATCGTGGATGCCGGAATGAACGATCTTTTACGTCCGGCCTTCTACAAAGCTTATCATGAAATTGTTCCGGTAAGCCTTTGCAAAGACAGACCCAACATCATTGTCGACGTAGTAGGCCCTATTTGTGAGACAGGAGACTTTTTGGCACAGGATCGCCAGCTACCGCTCGTTAAACCCGGAGAATTGTTAGCGGTTATGAGTGCTGGGGCTTATGGTTTTGTAATGTCTTCGAATTACAATTCCAGGCCTCGTCCCCCGGAAATCCTAGTACACCGGGACCAATATTTTGTAATACGCAAGCGAGAAAGTTATAACCGTCTCGTTGCAGGAGAAAAAATTCCGACATTTTTGACTGAGGACTCAAAGCTTGAATAGCCTTCATGAGATTGGTATGTAAAAACCCATGAACCAAATTTCAGCAGATTTTGAAGGCCTTCCCTTTACGAAAATGACCGCTTCTGGGAACGATTTTATCCTTATTAACAACTTTGAAGCCCGCCTCCCAGAGGAGGCCGGAAAATTTTTGGCTCAGCGGCTTTGCCGGCGAGCTCTTTCTGTGGGAGCCGATGGCCTCATTTTGATCGAAAGACCTCTTCACCCGAAAGCTTGCTTTCGATGGCGCTTCTTTAACGCCGATGGAAGCGAAGCCGAAATGTGTGGCAATGGTGGCAGATGCGCGGCAAGATTTGCACTTGCAGAAGGTCTTTGTCCTGCGGAGCTCACCTTTGAAACCTTAGCCGGTCTTATCAAGGCTGAAGTAAGGGGAAAACGGGTCAAAATCCAGCTTACCCCCCCTCAAGATTTGCAATTAAATATGAAACTCATCCTTTCCGATGGTATTTGGGAAGCTTCCTTTATCAATACTGGAGTCCCCCATACGGTAGTTATAGTCTCTTCTGAGGAACTTCAAAATTTACCTGTAAAAAAACTTGGAGCCGAAATTCGATATCATAAAACCTTTAAGCCTTCTGGAACTAATGTCAATTTTGTAGCTATTCTTGGGCCTCAAAAGATTGCCGTCCGGACTTATGAAAGGGGAGTAGAAGATGAAACCTTGGCCTGTGGGACTGGAGCCACAGCAGCAGCCCTGATCACAGCCTTAAAGGGATATGTGATACCACCGGTAGAGGTAGCAACCCGAGGAGGAGAAGTCTTAAAGGTATTTTTTGAGCTCTCAGAGCTAAAAGAAGTTTTTCTTGAAGGGGAAACACGCTTCGTCTACCGGGCCACCTTGGTCCGAGAAGCTCTAGAATAAAAGCAAAAGGAGGTATTTTCTATGCCAGCTAAAAAATGTGGCCAAAAGACCTGCGGAAGCAAAAAGGCCCAAAATAAAAAAGCCCTTCAGGGAGCAGTAGTAGCCCTCATAACCCCTTTTAAAGACGGAAAACTCGACGAAGAATCTTACCGGGAGCTTGTAGAATGGCAGATCAAAAGCGGCACCCATGGTCTTCTTACCGTGGGGACAACCGGTGAATCTGCAACCTTGAGTCTGGAGGAGAAAAAAAGACTCTATGAACTCACAGTCGAAATTGCCAACGGCCGAGTTCCTGTCATCGCTGGTACTGGCACCAATAACACTGCTCAGTCTATCGAACTCACCAAACTTGCCGCTGACATCGGTGTAGATGCCGTCCTGATGGTTACACCTTATTACAATAAACCCACTCAGGAAGGCCTTTATCAACATTACAAGGCTGTAGCAGAAGCTGCCAAAAAAATTCCCATCATACTTTATAATGTTCCAGGGCGAACCAGTGTCTCCCTGGCTCCAGAGACTGTGGCACGGCTTTCCAAAATCAAAAATATTGTCGGTATAAAAGAAGCCAGCGGTAGTATGCGCCAAGTAACTGAAATCATCAAACAGTGTGGCAATAAGTTCCTCGTCTTCTCTGGGGATGATTTTACCGCTTATCCCACCATGGCTTTAGGCGGAGTAGGAGTAATTTCTGTAGCCTCTAACGTTATGCCAAAAGAAATGGCAGATATGATGAATGCTTGCTTCAAGGGTAACTGGGAGAAAGCAAAAAAACTACATTACAAACTCTATGATCTTTTTAAGGCCATGTTTATCGAAACCAATCCTGTGCCTGCCAAGACGGCCCTTTATTTGATGGGCAAAATTGCAACTCCTGAAGTAAGATTGCCTCTGGCTCCGATGGCCGAAGAAAATATCGAAAAACTCAAAGCGGTTTTAGCGAATTATAATCTCGTCTAACAGGGCTTAAACCAAAAAGGAGGGGTTTATGGTAAGAGCTATCGTTGCTGGTGCCGCCGGGCGCATGGGGAGTAGAATCATTCACAATATCGTTCACACTGAAGGTATAGAACTGGCTGCAGCTTTTGAACATCCCCAAAACCCTGCTGTAGGTAAAGATGTAGGCGAAGTGGTTGGCCTTCCCAAAATGGGGATTGTAATAGAAGATTCTTTGGAAAAGGTGATTGAAAAAGGAGATGTTATTATCGACTTCACCTTCCATGAAGCTTCTCTCAACCATGCTCGTATAAATAGCAAATATGGCAAAGCTATGGTTATAGGGACTACGGGGTTTAAAAAAGAAGAACTCCAAGAAATACACGAATTAGCAAAAAAGCATTTTCCACTTGTCCAGGCCTACAATATGAGTCTTGGGATCAATCTTCTCTACAAACTGGTAGAAATGGCTACCAGAGTTCTAGGAGAAGATTTTGATATTGAAATCATTGAGGCCCACCACCGGATGAAAAAAGACGCACCAAGTGGCACGGCCATTGCCTTAGCAAACGTAATTGCTAAAACTTTGGGCTGGGATGATTCCACTTTCAAGTTTTGCCGTGAAGGCCTTATCGGAGAAAGACCCAAAAAAGAAATCGGCATCCAGACTATTCGTGCCGGTGAAATTGTAGGAGAACACACCGTACTCTTTGCAGGTACGGGAGAACGCCTTGAATTAACCCATCGTGCAGCCAGTCGTGATACCTTTGCCCGCGGAGCCGTCAAAGCGGCTATCTGGGTGGTAGGGAAAACCCCCGGCGTCTATAATATGCATGACGTCTTGGGGCTCAAGTAATTTGCAAAAATATTAGAGCATGTTTAACTAAAGAAAAAGTCCAAAAGAGGTGCTTTTTAATGGGTGGTCGCTCTAGAAAATCCGCTTTAAGGCAAAAACTTGCCAAATATTATCGGGAAAGAGAAAACCCTCTGGCTTTGGGTTTTCTGCAGGAAGAGATCATCAAACTCAACAGGGAACGCATGGATCTTCTCAACGAAAATATGCGCCTCCTTATGGAACGCCAAGAAGAAATACCTGAAGAAGGCCAAGAGGGGGAAAACGTCTCACGATTAGTAATTAGAAAGTTTGGTAGCGAACCGGACAAAAAATTCATTAATCGTGCTTTTTACGAGGCGCTTTATCCTATTACGTTAGAATACCAGTGTATCCCCTTACATGCCATTTTTATCTGGTATCTCCAAGCACTTGAAATGGTTTATGGAGAAAAGCTTAACCAGGCCCATTTTAACCGGTTACAAAAATGGGTAAGACGTTGGCTAACTAATATGACTGAAGAAGATAATATGAAACTCAAAAGCGAGATAATAACTTGGATTCTAAACAAATTCGCCTAAATTAAAGAAGGGGAGTGTCCTCCCCTTCTTATTATTCTCCCTCTCCAAAGAATTTTCTTTGTCGGGCTCGTTGGTAAACTTTTATAGCACAGTATTCCCCACACATTGTACAAGCTCTACCCTTAGATACTCCACCTTCTAGACGGTAGCGGCGGGCCTTTTCCGGGTCGATAGAAAGACGAATTTGTTCTTCCCAGTCAAGACGGGCTCTTGCTCTAGCCATGGCAATATCTTTTTCAAAGGCCCCTGGAATACCCTTTACGATATCGGCTGCGTGCCCTGCGATCCGCGCTGCTATAACACCTTCCCGTACGTCTTCTATCGTGGGGAGACGAAGATGTTCGGCAGGTGTTACATAACAGAGAAAGTCGGCCCCGGCAGCCGCAGCAATAGCACCACCAATAGCACAACCAATATGATCATACCCGGGAGCAATATCTGTTACTAAAGGCCCTAAAACATAAAAAGGTGCTCCGTGACAGAGCCGTTTTTGCAATTTGACATTGGCTTCTATCTGATCGAGAGGAACATGGCCTGGCCCCTCAATCATAACCTGTACCCCGGCCTCCCAAGCCCGCAAAGTGAGTTCCCCCAAAATGATTAATTCTTGAATTTGGGGACCATCTGTAGCATCTGCCAAACATCCCGGCCGAATTCCATCTCCCAAAGAAAGGGTAATTTCATACTCTTTGGCCAAGGCTAAAAGATCATCAAAGTGTTCATAAAAGGGGTTTTCCTTGTTGTTGTAAACCATCCATTCCACCAAAAAAGAACCACCTCGTGATACCACCCCAAGAATGCGTTTGCTCGCTTCAAAGCGCTCCAGTACGGTCCGAGTAACACCACAATGGATAGTCATAAAATCTACGCCGTCTTCGGCCTGTTTTTCGACAGCCCGAAACATCTCATCTACGGTCATTTCTACAATGGCCTTCTTTTTTTGTTCCACCGCTTCTACAGCGGCCTGATAGATGGGAACTGTGCCCAACGGTACAGGGCAGTTTTCCCTAATCATTTTACGGATTTCATCTAGTGGCCCCCCGGTAGAAAGGTCCATAATAGTATCAGCCCCAGCCTCAAGGGCAACTTTCAATTTTTTTAGCTCTGGCTCCACATCAGGAAGATCTCGAGAAGTTCCAATATTGGCATTTACCTTGGTACGAAGCCCCTTTCCAATAGCACAAGGCCTGGTAAGTTTAAATTTACGGTTAGCTGGAACTACCGCCTTACCCTCAGCCACTAAAGCCCGCAACTTCTCTGGCTCAATACCCTCGATTCTGGCACAAGCTTCAATTTCTGGAGTAATAATTCCCTTTTCAGACTGCTGCTTAATAGTCATTTCTACCTCTTATCTTCTTTTGGAATTATTCTAAGGAAATTTACTCCGCTGTAGACGGAGAAACAAGTTCAGGCTGCGCGATGTTTTTCCCACCCGGGAACTTCCCACATCAAAATCTCCCCGGAATGCACTTTGAGGAGCCCTTGGGGGGTTTTAAGGAGAAGGGCACCATCAGATGAAGGGCCAAGGGAAAAACCTGTAAGTACTTGGTCTCCCCGGCGAAGCACTACTCTACCCCCCAACGCTACGTCTCGTTCCTGCCATTCTTTTTCTAAAGCCGGAAATCCTTCTTTGAGGAGAAGCTCATAGTAATCTTCAAGTTTTTTCAATACCGCACGCAAGATCCTTGCCCGACTTATAAGAAGACCTGTTTCTTCAAAAATAGAAGTGGCTTTTTCTTTTATCTCCGGGGGAAAATCTTCACGTCTAAAAGAGACATTTATTCCGATACCAATAATGAGAGCTGGAGAGACTGCTTCTAATAAAATGCCGCCTACTTTGCGACCGCGAAGCAAAATGTCATTGGGCCATTTGAGTTGGAAAGGGATTTTTACCACTTCCTCTAAGGCCTTTGCCACCCCAATTGCCGTTGCTAGGCCATAGAGAGGAAGAGGCCTGGCTAGAGGTTCCTTAAGAAGCAAAGAGAAATAAAGCCCTGCCGCGCGGGGAGAATACCAGTTTCGGGACAGCCGCCCTCTTCCCTGTGTCTGACGGTCTGCCCATACTACCAGACCATTTTCACCGGTAAAAATATATTTCTTGATTTCATCCTGCGTCGAGGTTAACTCACGGAAGAAAATAATCTTTTTTGCCAGCCATTTGGTTGCTAAACGGCTGGCAAAAGAAGAACTGCTCTCTAAACCCTCCTTAGTGTCTTTCAAGAACGACCTCATCTTTTCCTGTTATTTCTTTAAGGCGAACTGTAACGTGTTCGTTAGGAAGAGTAGTTATCGTAAGACCAGTATAAGTGGGCTCAATGGGTAACTCCCGATGGCCACGATCCACCAAAACAGCAAGTTCTACTTTTTTGGGACGCCCGAAATCCATCAAGGCATCAAGAGCTGCTCTGATGGTTCGCCCAGTAAAGATAACATCATCTACTAAAATAATAACTTTATTGTCTATGGGAAAAGGTATTTCGGTACGGCGCACTTCTGGTTGAGAAGAGGCTAAACTCCAGTCGTCACGATAAAGATTTATATCTAAAACCCCTACAGGGAGTTCTACCCCTTCAATTTCTTTAATTTTGCGCCGTAATCTCTCTGCCAGAGGAACTCCTCCTGTACGGATTCCCACCAGGACCAAATTCTGAGAACCCCTGTTGCGCTCAAGGATCTGATGGGCAATCCGGGTAAGCGCCCGATCAATCTCTTTTTCGCTCATGAGGAGTTTTTCTTCCATATTTTCTTTCTACTCTTTTTGTAAACGATATTCAAGAAAT
>JALSPG010000038.1 GCA_026986115.1 Thermodesulfobacteriales bacterium | reverse complement strand
GGAGAAACAATAGGTTTTAAAGCCAGCGCTAATTCGTTCACATTGAGTACTGGCACACCTTTGAGGCGAGCAATTTTATTGAGGTTGTAGTCGGTAGTAATGAGTTTGGCTCCCACCTCTTTGCAGAGCTCTACAAGCTTGTCATCTATCTCTTTTAAATGGGGGTAATCTTGTTCTACAATACGGACCTCAACGGTACCAGAATCCTGGATGCGTTGAAGTGTGTCAAGCCCTCGACGTCCGCGTGCCCTTTTTTTGGGATCTGGACTATCAGCGATATGTTGAAGTTCAGCTAAAACAAACTGAGGAATAATAAGGGGGCCATCTACCCATCCCGTCTCACAAAGGTCTGCCAAGCGACCATCGATAATGGCACTGGTATCGACTACTTTGGGACATTCCCTTTTAGGAAAATGTTTGGATACAAAAGAAACTGCATGGGAAACGCTGCCCGGCATACGAAATTCTTGAAATTTTTTCCCGCCTAATACCAACCCCAAGTAACCGAAAAAAACGGAAAGCATACCGTAAAGGAAGGCACTAAAAAGACCAGAATTGAGTTGCTCAAAAACCAAAGAGAGGAGCCGGGCCAATCCCAGGCCCAAAAAAAGACCCACTGTACCACCGATGATAACAGGCAAAGGAACCTTCCGGAAAAGTCTTTCGATAACAATGGCTAATCCGGATACCCCGGCTCCCACCAACAAACCCAGATAGGGAAGCCACGGATATTGACTAGCCTGAGGGAGATTTTTGAAAGAGAAAAAACCTAAAAGGCTACAGACCAGGATCAGTAGCGCTATCAAGAGGTGTTTGACCACCCATTACCCTCCATCTTTACCCGCCAAAATATTATTTATTCTCTCTTCAATTTCAGATTCTTCTTTTCCCTCAGCCAAAGAAAGCTCTTTAACTAATAGGTTTTTGGCCGTTTCAAGCATGCGTCTTTCGCCAAAAGAGAGTTGCTTGTCGTGACTGATAATGTAGAGATCTCTGAGAACTTGAGCCAATTCAAAAATGGAGCCGCTTTTAATTTTTTCCATATATTCCCGATAGCGCCGATTCCATGTCTGATGGTTAAAACTTACTTTTTTCTCTCGCAAAATATCGTAAACTTTATCAACTTCGTCTTTGGCAATGATGCTCCGGAGCCCAATACGATTGATGTTATCCTTGGGAATAAGAACTGTCATATCGTTGTCAAGAATGCGCATTACGTAAAAAGTCTTTTCTACCCCTCCTATGACCTTTTTCTCTTCTGCTTCAATGACGCCCACGCCATGAGCAGGGTATACGGCCATGTCACCTACACTGAACATGGCAAACCTCCCGCCAAATTATTTTGGCCTCAAATTTTACCATTAAAAAGCGCTCTTGGAAATCAGATGAATGTGAAATGGAAAAATTTTAAGAGGCGTTCTCGAAAAGATCTGCTCTATTAAACCGGCTCATGGTTTTAAGAAGGTCTTCTTTTAAGAGATATTCGAGTGCTTCTACGGCTCGTGCGAGAACCTTTTCGACCACAGGCCATTCTTCTTGGGTAAAGGGAGAGAGCACGTAGTCTCTTACTGATATTCCTGCAGGAGGCCTTCCAATCCCGAGTTTTAAACGGGGAAATTCTTTTGTTCCGAGATGTTCTATTATCGAAAGTACCCCGCGATGCCCTCCAGCACCTCCTTTGGGAGCAAACTTCAGACGGCCCAAAGGCAAGTCTAAATCGTCGTGCACCACCAAAATCCTTTCTGGTGGAATTTCAAGTTTTTTACTCCAGGGAGCCACAGCTTTTCCGGAAAGATTCATAAAAGTAAGTGGTTTTAAAAGAAAAACTCCTTGATACTCGCTGATTTCGCTTTCAAAAGGGGCATTTTTGAAAGACAAACCCTTTTGGGCCGCAAATTTGTCTAACACGAGAAAGCCAAAATTATGACGTGTAAAACGATAATGGGGCCCCGGGTTACCGAGGCCCACCCAAAGCCATGAATATGCAGACATTT
>JALSPG010000037.1 GCA_026986115.1 Thermodesulfobacteriales bacterium | reverse complement strand
GTTTTCATAAAAAGACCCTCCTTCCAAACTTATACAAAAAGTGAACTTACGGAATCGTCATTATGTATTCGGCGGATGGCCTCACCTAACAGATTGGCCACTGAAAGAACTTTAATTTTTTTGACCTTTCGAGCCTCTTCCCTTAGAGGGATGGTATCGGTAACAACCACACTTTTCATGGAAGACTTTTTTATACGTTCCAAAGCCGGGCCTGAAAGCACCGGATGGGTAGCCATTCCATGAACTTCTTTGGCCCCCCTTTCATCTAAAGCCTCAGCCGCTTTACACATGGTCCCGGCAGTGTCGATCATATCATCTAGGATGATGGCCACCTTTCCTTTAACATCTCCTACCACATTCATGACCTCACTTTCATTTGGCCGCAAACGCCTTTTGTCAATAATAGCAAGGCCAGCTTCCAAACGCTTGGCATAAGCCCGAGCCCGTTCTACACCACCGGCATCAGGAGAAACTATCACTAAATCCTTGCCTCGAAATTCTTCTTTGAGATATTGAATTAGCACCGGAGCGGCATAAAGGTGATCTACGGGAATATCAAAAAAACCCTGAATTTGCCCGGCATGAAGATCTATAGTAAGGACTCGCCGTGCTCCAGCCACTGTAATAAGATTGGCTACTAGCTTAGCGGTGATAGGAGTGCGGGGAATTACCTTGCGATCTTGCCTGGCATAACCATAATAAGGCATTACCGCTGTAATCCTCCGCGCCGAAGCCCTTCTTAACGCATCTACCATTATCAAAAGTTCCATAAGATGATCATTAACCGGAGGACAAGTGGGCTGAATTACAAAAACATCTGCTCCGCGGACATTCTCTTTAATTTCAACATATATTTCACCATCACTGAAGGTCTTAACCACAGCTTGTCCTAAAGGAATGCTCAAGTAAGCAGAAATTTTCTGAGCAAGTTCCGGATTGGCATTCCCTGTAAAAATCTTCAGGTGGTTGATAAACATTTACCTCCCTCCTCAGGGATGTAATTAGTTACCAAGAAGGCCTTCTGTCCTTTCTTTCGAAAAAACTCCAAGGCCTTTTGGGCCGCTACCTTTTCTTCAAAGACCCCAAAAAGACTCGCTCCACTACCAGAGAGTAAAGCAGCCCTTGCGCCATGCCCAAGAAGCTCCTCTTTAAGCTCCTTAAGAGCAGGATAAAACTCGAAAATTAAGGCTTCAAAATCATTAACCAGCCCTTGCTCCCACAAGGGCTGGCCCGGCTCATAATTAGGGGGTTCCGCTGGAGTTGTCAACCTCAAATTTTGATAAGCCCAAGAAGTAGAAATAAAAAGTGCGGGACATAAAATCACATACCAAGCAGGGTGAGTGGGCCAAGGAGAGAGTTCTTCCCCTATTCCCCGGCCTAAGGCGGTACTATAAGGACTTAAGAAAAAACAAACATCCGCCCCTAAAGACTTGCCTAGCTCAAACAAAATTTGCTTTCCCAAAGCTCTAAATGAGCGCTCCAAAAAAAGGAGAACAGCGGCCGCGTCGCTGCTGCCTCCACCAAGCCCAGCACCCACCGGAATTCTTTTGTGAAGACCAAGTTGTAACCCAAATTTTTTTCCGCTCCTTTTCTGGTAGGCCAAAGCCGCCCTTACACAGAGGTTGTTTTCGTCAGAAGGGACCCTTTCTCCAGAAACTTCAAGAATTATGCGATCGTCATCTCGCCATTGGATCTCTAACTCATCAAAAAGGGTAACCTTTTGAAAAATAGTATATAACTCGTGATAATTATCCGGACGTTTAGAAATAATTCGGAGGACCAAGTTAATTTTGGCTGGAGCCAGAATCTTAACCGCCACTTACTTTGAGGTAAAGTAATCTGAGTTCATAAAGAATATTATCAAGGAGTTTCTCTTCTTCTTTTGTAAGGTTTCCTTTAGTTTTTTCCCGCAACATATCTAAAATATCTATTGTTTGACGGGCAAGAGCTAGGTCTTTCTTTTTTTCCTGCGTGTGAGGATCAGGGATCTGGCCTAAATGCACTAAAGCCGAAGTATTTAAAGATAGAATAAACATACTAAAATTAACCGGGGGTAATTGCCGTATTTCTTCTTTTTCCGCCACCATCTTTCCTCTCTTTGGATAAATTATCTTGCGTTTTAAAAAATTAATCTACTACCAAAGCTTACACAAGAAGGTTTTAGGGCCTTCCATTCAGACTCATTCTTTATTTTGGTGCCAAAAGTGATTCTACTTTTCTGGGAGCAGTTTTTTTATAAGATCAAGTAGAAAATCTATCTCTTTGCGCTGTTTTTCAAGCTCGCGTTCCATGCTTGATTGTCGCTTTTGGAGTTCAAAGAGCATTTTGAGGACAAAGCCGAGCATCACCAAAGCCACAGAGATAAAAATGCCAAG
>JALSPG010000036.1 GCA_026986115.1 Thermodesulfobacteriales bacterium | reverse complement strand
AAGGTCCCCTCTTAGTCGCATTTAGAATAACCACAGCTCCTACATAGGAGACAGCCAGATTCGACTTCAAGTGGTCCTCCACAATCTGGGCATGACCCCAAAGATGGTCTTTTTTCTGGTTTTATTTCGATATTGATGGCTTCAGCTAAAACGCGCGCAATAGCATCGGGACAGGAGAGTATGGGCTTTCCTTCTTCCCAAACCGGTGCCGGGCAACGAATACCAGAAAGCTGTTTGATAATGGCCTCTGGTGCTACTCCGGAGCGTAAAGCAAGAGAGATTAGGCGGCTTGTGGCTTCTATCTGACAGGAAGCACATCCTCCGGCCTTACCCATAGTGGCAAAAACTTCACAAAGCCCCTTTTCGTCCCAATTCACGGTGACATAAAGATTTCCGCATCCTGTACGAATTTTCCTTGTAAATCCACGGGTAATCTTGGGGCGGGGGCGAGGTGTTACTCCTTCGCTATGTTTTAAGATCAAAACTTGCCGCGGACGGCTTCCATAACGATAAACCGTAACCCCTTTGAGGCCGAGTTCGTGAGCCAGAAGATACACGTTGCGTATTTCTTCTTTGCTGGCCTCTTGGGGGAAATTTATAGTTTTGGAAACGGCATTATGTACATGGCGTTGAAAAGCGGCTTGGATACGTAAGTGTTGCTCGGCAGGGATATCAAAGGCCGTAACAAACAACCGGCGTAAATCCTCGGGTAATTCCTCCAGGTGTTTAATCGAACCAGTTTCAAGGGCTTTTTCTAAAATGCCGCTGATCTTTTCTTCACTAAATCCTCTCTCTTTTAAAGCTTTTTCGAAAAGGGGGTGCACTTCTGTCAATTCTGTTCCGTCAAGTACCCGTCGAGTATAAGCTACGGCAAAAAGGGGCTCTATACCCGAGGAACAACTGGCAATAATGGAGATAGAGCCTGTAGGAGCGATGGTGGTAGTGGTAGCATTGCGCATATAAGGAGTCTGAGGGGTGTCCCAAATACTTTCTGAATAAGCAGGGAAGTTTCCCCTCTTTTTGGCTAATGCTGCACTGGCAGCTATAGATTCTTCACAAATGAAACCCATCACTTCTTCAGCAATCTCAACGGCCTTTTCGGAATCATAAGAAACCCCGAGTTTGATAAGCATGTCTGCAAAACCCATGACCCCGAGGCCAATTTTGCGGGTCTTTTTAGTCTTTTCCTCGATCTGGAGAAGGGGAAATTTGTTGACATCGATTACATTGTCTAAAAAGTGTACTGCTAAATGAACGATTTCTTTTAACCTTTCGTAATCGATGCTTCTGTTTTTTACAAAATTTGAAAGATTAATAGAGCCCAAATTGCAAGACTCAAAAGGCAGAAGCGGTTGTTCTCCGCAGGGATTAGTGGCTTCAATCTTGCCGAGCTTGGGAGTAGGATTTTGGGCATTGATATGGTCTATGAATATTACTCCTGGGTCACCTCTTAGCCAGGCATTTTCTACTAAGAGATCGAAAAGTCTCCTTGCAGATACTTCGCGTACAATTTTTCTATTCCGAGGGTTTATGAGGGGAAAATTTCGTCCTTCCCGGTAAGCTTTAATAAATTCGTCGGTGATAGCTACGGAAATGTTAAAATTAGTAAGTTTAGTGAGATCTCTTTTGATAGTGATGAATTCTTCAATATCAGGATGATCAATGCGAAGGATGCCCATATTGGCACCACGTCTTGTGCCTCCTTGTTTGATAGCTTCGGTAGCGGCATCATAGACCTGCATAAAGGAAACCGGTCCACTTGAGACTCCGTGTGTAGAACGAACTATGTCTCCCTTGGGACGAAGACGGGAAAAAGAAAAGCCTGTCCCTCCTCCTGATTTGTGAATGAGGGCTGTGTATTTAAGGGTTTCAAAAATAGATTCCAAAGAATCTTCAATAGGGAGGACAAAGCAGGCCGAGAGTTGCCCAAGTTCACGGCCTGCATTCATGAGGGTAGGGGAATTAGGCAAAAAATCAAGGCTTGTCATTAGTTGGTAGAAACGCTCTTCGAGTTCTTGAAGATCGGCCTTTTTGTCATAAAGGAGTTCTGCCGAAGCAACCGTACGGGCTACTCTACGAAACATATCTTCTGGCGTTTCCAGCGGATTACCTTCTTCATCCCGGACAAGATAACGTTTAGCAAGGACAATGAGAGCATTTTCTGTAAGCGGGAGTTTTGTCTTCGGAAGCTTCATATCCTGGCCTCCAGCTCTTTTCGTAAGTATTCCATTTGGGAAAGGATTTTTTCAAGAAATTTTTAACTACCTTAAAAAAATAAGGGGTGGGATTATTTTTTGACTTAGGGGTATAAAAGATGGGCGTCCACAAAAATATCCTTGCAGGAAATGAACACCTAACTCCTTAAGCTTTAAGGCTATCTTTTCATTTTCAACATATTCTGCTACCAACTTGAATTTTTTGTTTTTTGATAACTCTACCAGGAATTTTATAAACATAAGATCAAATTCGTTTTCTAGAATATTTTTAATAAAATTTCCATCTATTTTTACAATGTCCCAATCAAAATCTTTTAATATATTTAGATTAGAGTGAAATTGCCCGAAATCATCTAATATTATTTTGAAGCCTTTATTTTTTAATTTTAACAGTTTTTCTTTAAAGTTGAAATTAGCGATAGATTTTTCAGATTGTTCTGTAATTTCAAACCATATTCTTTCTGGTTTTACTTTGAGTTCTTGTAGAAAGTGCTTTAAATCTTTTTCGAAATCTTCAAAAAGATAATCCGGAGATATATTAATACATATATGTTTGATTTTTGGATATTTCTTCAGAAAGAAGAGTACTTTATATAGAACAGTGCGCTCTATATCTTTCTTTAAGGATAACTTTTCCGCTATTGTTAAGAATTTTTTGGCTACCATAACTTCTTCTGAATCTTCTTTTTTCATTCTAGCTAATGCTTCATAGCAGACAATTTTATTATTAACGTCTTTTATTGGTTGTAATGCAAATCCTATTTCTCCCATTATTATTTTTTTAGTGAAATTTAGGTAAGCAGGAAGATTAATTTTGATGTTGCTCCATTCTCGGGAAAGTTTAAAAAACTCTTTTTTTTCTTCAATAAGTACTTTTAAGGTAGTATCTAAAATATTTTTTGCGCTGTAATTTTCTTCTATTAAACAGATACTTAAAAAAATTTTTGAAGGTAATAAACCACCCTTGAAAGGTATCGGCGCTGAAAGAAAACTTTTGATATTTTCTTTAAATAGTTTAACACTGTCTTTTTCTAATTTTGTTAAGATGATAAATATGTTTGGCCTGATATAAGCTTTTACTATATCGTTTTTAATTATTATTTTTATTTTTTTTGAAAAAGATTTGATGTAATATTTGAAAATTTCCTGTCCATATGTTTTTTGCAGATTAATAATGTTCTTAACCTTTATTCCAATTAAATATAAATTATCAGATCTATTTTTGAGTAAGTCAGTCAATTTTTTTAAGAAACCTTCTTCATTCCAAAAGCCTGTAAGAGGATCTTGAAAAAACGGAGTATAAAATTCTTGAATTTGTTTTAAGCCCCCCATGCTGTCTTTTTTTTCGGTCTTTTATGGGGGGCTCTAAATCTTTTTATTTGGATTTTTCGAGAAAAGGTTTGAAAAGGTCAATTGGAATCGGGAAAAGAGTGACGGAATTGTTTTCTGCTGCTACCTCTCGCAAAGTTTGCAAATAACGAAGCTGTATGGTTATAGGAGAACGTTCCATGAGTTCGGCGGCTTGAAGGAGTTTCTCGGCAGCTTGGAGTTCACCTTCGGCATTTATAATTTTTGAGCGTCTTTCTCGTTCAGCCTCGGCTTGTTTGGCCATAGCTCTTTTCATCTCATCGGGAAGATCAATTTCCTTAATTTCTACTTTGGAAACCTTTACTCCCCAGGGTTCAGTATCAGCGTCCAGGATTTCTTGAATCCGCATATTTAATTTTTCTCGTTCCGAAAGAAGTTCATCTAATTCCGCCTGGCCACAGATACTTCTAAGGGTGGTCTGAGCTAATTGACTGGTAGCGAAATAATAATTTTCTACCTGAACTACCGCTTTAGCAGCTTCTACTACCCGGAAATATACCACTGCACTTACTGACACCGAGACGTTATCTCGAGTAATGACCTCCTGAGGGGGGACATCTAAGGTAATAGTGCGTAAATCAACTTTAACCATCTTATCAATGAGAGGAATTAAAATAATGAGACCCGGCCCTTTAATTCCTATTAGTCTACCTAACCGAAAAATGACAGCTCTTTCATATTCTTTTAAAATTCTTATTGCCGAAGCCAAAAAAAGAATGGCAAAAATCAAAATAAATGAGAAAGAAAATCCCATATCAGCCCTCCTCAGAAATTTCTTTTTATATAACTTAATATATAACTTAATAACTTATAAGGGATAATTAACTTATAAGGGATAATAAGCCTATCTATTTTTGCTTTAGTTTTGTATTAGGTCGTTTTTTCTACCTTAATTCCCGGTTAACGGAATAGGGAGGGGCACCTCTGTGTTATATTTCAAGGGAAATAGAAGATCTCACTTTGCACCCAATGGGTGCTCCAAGAGGTGTCCCGATGACAAGTATACCACGGAAGATCGAAATTGAATTCACTGACGAA
>JALSPG010000035.1 GCA_026986115.1 Thermodesulfobacteriales bacterium | reverse complement strand
GGGTAATGGTTACCCAGCGGGCCCTTATGCATAATCTTCATCTCATTTCCAGATACGGAGTAAACCGTCGCGAGGGGGACCGGGCTGTTTCTTGGCTTCCCTTCTACCACGATATGGGGTTGGTAGGGCTTTTGCTTGCACCCTTAGCAGCCCAAGTTTCTGTTGATTATTTTAGCCCTAAAGATTTTGTTGTTCGTCCAGGGCTCTGGTTACGGCTTATTTCGGAACACCGAGCTACGATTTCTTTTAGCCCTCCCTTTGGTTACAAACTTGCTGTTTTGCGCCTCAAAGAAGAAGATCTCAAAGATTTAGATTTATCCTCTTGGAGGGTAGCAGGTATCGGGGCTGAAATGATTCGTCCTTCTATTCTTGAAAAATTTGCCCAAAAATTTGCTCCCTGTGGATTTGATCCCCGGGCCTTTTCTCCTTGCTACGGAATGGCAGAATGTACTTTAGCTATCTCTTTTACTACTCCCGGAGAAGGAGTCAAAAAAGAAGTCATTGATCGGGAGGTTTTAGCAAGAGAAGGCAAGGCTAAGATCTTACCAAGTCCGCAGGAGGGGAAGACAAAAATTTTGGTCCGTTGTGGCCGGCCGTTACCGGGGCTTGAGGTAGAAGTAAGGACTCCGGACGGAAAGAAACTTCCCGAAGGAAGGGTGGGGATACTTTTTGTACGGGGCGAGAGTGTGATGGCTGGTTACTTGGGAGATGAGGAGGCCACCCAGGAGGTCTTAAAAGATGGCTGGTTAAATACCGGAGATCTTGCCTATTTGCGAGAGGGCGAAATTGTTATCACCGGACGAGTAAAAGATATGATCATTGTACACGGGAAAAACATTTGGCCCCAAGACATAGAAAATATTGCTGAAAATATTCCAGAAGTACGACCCGGGAATACCTGTGCTTTCGCTCTTCCTGATGAAGAAGGGAAAGATCATCCGGTTTTGGTGGTCCAAGGAACCTTTTCTCCCGAGAAAGAAGCAGCCTTAAAAGCCCGTCTTTCTTCGCTCATCAGAAAAGAGCTTGGGATAGATTGTCTCGTGGTCTTGGTTCCCAAAAATACTATCGTACGTACAACTTCGGGTAAGCCTGCACGTAGCCACACCCGAAAGGTGTGTCAAGAAAAAGGTTATCTCCCTCTTTGTTTTTCGAAGACTACATCTCAAGCACTTTAAATGACTTCTAAAGTTATTGCTATTACCGGGGCTACAGGGTTTATTGGAAAGAATCTCTTAAAGATTTTACCTTCTCATTACGTAATAAAGGCCCTTGTTCGTCCTCAATCATATCACAAAGGCCTTTCTTCCAAAGTCAAATGGGTTCTAGGAAATCTAGAAGATCCAGAGGCCTTAGAGTCTTTACTGGAAGGGGCAGAGGTGGTTGTTCACCTTGCAGGAGCTATTAAAGGAAGAGATTACCTGGATTTTGCCCGGGTCAACATTAGAGGTTTTAAAAATCTTCTGACAAAATCTCTAGAAGCAGGGGTTTCAAGATTTCTTTATATTTCAACTTTAGCAGCCAGGGAGCCTTATCTTTCTCCTTATGCTTCAACCAAGAGATGGGCCGAGGAATTGCTTGCCCATACCCCGCTTAAATGGAATATTTTTAGACCTCCGGCAGTATATGGCCCTTTTGATGAAGAACTTACGCCCCTCATAAAACTTACCTTGAAGGGAATCCTTCCGGTATTTGGTGAACTTGAAAATCGTTTTTCCCTTCTTTATGTAGAGGATCTTTGCTACGCAATTTTAAAGTGGATTAAACTAGAAGCTCCTCCTTCAAAAATTTATGAGTTGCACGATGGTAAAACCTCTGGTTACTCTTGGGCTGAAGTTCAAGAAATTGTAGCCAAAATAAGGGGCAAGCCTCCGAAAATTTTAAAAATACCCAAATCAACCCTGAAACCTATTAGCTTTGGAGTGTTATGGGGAGGAAAAATCTTTAAAATTAAACCCATGCTTACTCCTTACAAAATAAACGAGCTTTACCATCCAGATTGGACTTGTGATAATGCCGAAATCAGTAAAGATTTAGGTTGGCAACCACTTTGGCCTTTAGAGAAAGTCCTAAGAGATTGGGCTCAAAATGGAACGAGAAGAGATTTTAAAAATACTTGAAGAAATTTTAGGCGAGGTTTTGCAAAAAAGTGTCAAGATTGGGCCGGAGACCAGTTTTGAAAAAGATTTAGAGGTAGATTCTCTAAAAGCTATGGAAATCCTTGCAGAAGTTGAAGATCGCTTTGATATTACGGTTCCTATAAATATCCTCAACGAAATCAAAACGGTTTCGGATTTCGCAGTCCAGATCGAAAAACTTCTGAAAGAGGGTTAGATGAACATTTTTGCCAAATTTACCAAACTGGCTGCAGAACTTGAGAAGGTAAAGACGGCCTTTGGGGGCATCAATGTTGTAGTGGAAAAGATCCTTTCCCCTACCGAAGCTATCGTTAATGGCAAACAAGTTATTCTGGCTGGCACCAATAATTATCTCGGGCTTACCTTTGATCCGGCCTGTATCGAGGCTGCTTGTCAGGCTATCAAAGAAGAGGGTACTGGTACCACCGGCTCTCGTATGGCTAATGGCACTTACCAAAGCCATCTCATTCTTGAAAAGGAACTTTCGGATTTTTTTGGCAAGGCGCACACCATTGTTTTTACCACTGGTTACGCTGCCAATCTGGGAGTTCTTTCCACCTTGGTAGGGCGTGACGATATTGTCCTTCTTGATGCTGATTGTCACGCGAGCATCTATGATGGCACCCGTCTGGGAGGGGTGCCGGTTTACCGTTTTCGGCACAACGATGTTGAAGACCTTGAGAAGAAGCTCAAACGTCTGCGGGGAAAACAGCCTCAGGACAACATTCTTATTGTAATAGAAGGTCTTTATAGCATGCTTGGAGACCGGGCTCCTTTGCGAGCCCTTGTAGAAGTAAAGGAAAAATACGAAGCCTATCTTTTGATTGACGAAGCCCATTCTTTAGGAGTCTTAGGAGAAAATGGTCGGGGGCTTGCCGAGGAAGCCGGTGTGGAAGACAAAGTAGATTTTATTGTGGGTACTTTTAGTAAGAGTCTGGCCTCTATAGGGGGGTATTGTACCAGCGATTACAAAGAATTGGAGCTTTTACGCTATGCTAGCCGTCCTTATGTCTTTACTGCTTCCCTTTCTCCGGCCAATATTGCTGCGGCCCGCACCGCACTGCGCCTCATCCGTGAAAGGCCCGAGCTTAAAGAACGACTTTGGAAAAATGCTTATCAACTCTATGGCAATCTCAAAGAAATGGGGTTTGAGTTGGGTCCAGAGCCTAGCCCCATCGTAGCAGTACGTTTTAAGGAACCAGCCAGGGCCCTTACCGTGTGGAAGGGCCTTCTTGAAAAAGGCGTCTATGTCAACATGGTCCTTCCCCCAGCTACTCCAGATGGCAGTGCCCTTTTGCGAGCCAGTGTCTCGGCGGCTCATAAACCCGAACAGATCGAAGCCATTTCTGAGGCCTTTTCTGCCTTCTCTCCAGCATGAAAATTGCCATTTTTCTTTATGGTCTGACGGGAGGCGGTGCAACGAGACGCTTAGTCTCTCTGGCCCAAGGTTTTTTGGCCAAAGGTCATGAAATAGAATTAGTGGTTATATCTTCTAAGGGCCCTTTAAGGGAGGAGGTAGCTCGTTTGGGAATAAAACTTGTCAGGATTCCGATCTCTTTTCCCTGGTCTTTGGGAAAAAGACGTCTCAAAATAAAAGGAGCGTTAAGGGGGCTTTCTTCTTATTTTGAAAATCCTCCTGATATATTTTTATCAGGGGCCAATCACGCCCATTTGACAGCCCTTAAAGCCTGGCTGAAAACTGGCCGCAAGTGCCCCCTCGTTTTGAGGTTTAGTAATCATCTTTCAGGAAGTTTGAAATGGAATCCTTTTTCCAAAAAAGTTGTGAGCCTTTTAAAGTGGCGTGAAATAAAAAATCTCTACCCGCAAGCTAGCTTTTGGATCGCAGTCTCCAGAAGCATTCTGGAAGACGCTCTATCTTTTATGAAGTATCCACGCCAGAGAACAAAGGTGGTTTATAATCCCATCCTGGTACAAGAAATTCGAAAAAAAGCCCGCCTGGAACCATCTCACCCTTGGTTTAGAGACAAAAATCAGTCCATTATTTTGGGAGCTGGTAGATTATCTCCCCAGAAGGATTTTCCCACTCTTTTGAAAGCCTTTGCCCTAGCCCGGAAAAAGAGAAAAGACCTCAAGCTTCTTATCCTCGGGGAAGGAAAAGAGAGGTCTAAACTCCTCCGGCTCGCTGCCAAGCTCCAAATTGCAGAAGCTTTCTCCTTGCCAGGTTTTACCTCCAATCCTTGGTGCTATATGGCCCGTGCCGATCTTTTTGTGTTATCTTCTCGTTATGAAGGTCTGCCGGGGGTCCTCCTAGAAGCCATGGCGGTGGGATGCCCGGTGGTTAGCACGGATTGTTGGGGAGGCTGTGCTGAAATTTTAGAAAGAGGGCGCTATGGTCCTCTGGTGCCAGTAGGGGAATACAAGGCCTTGGCAGAAGCTATTTTAGAAGTACTTGAGAAACCTCCCCCGTCCTCCTTACTAAAGGCAAGGGCAGAAGAATTTTCTTTAGAAAAGGCGGTAGAAAAATATCTTTCGGTTTTTGAACGCTTGATTTATGGCCATTAAAATCCGAGTAGGATTTCTTTTTAATCATTATTTTCCGCATCAGGTGCCTCATGCAGCCCCTTACGCCTTTGAACTCTCACGCCTTTACCCTGATCATTTCGACGTTCTTATAGCCTGTGCCACCGGAGAAGAATTTTCTTTCGCCCAAAAGATCGCTTCTTTTTATCCTGGATCCAAAGTAAAATTTCTTCGTCTCCCAGCCCCTTGGTATTACCAAATTTTTGATCCTCTCATTTCTACCTGGGCCTTTGGGCGCAAAACCATGGTACTTAAGAGAAACCTAGATTTTTTTAAGACCTTAGACGCTTTGGTGGCTCCCGAAAGACATTGTTCACGCCTGCGGACCAAATTTGGGCTTTGGGACTTGATTATGATTCATACCCGCCATGGCGCAGGAGACCGCAGGGGCGGCTTTGATCCCAAAATAAAGTATTTTAATTTTGTTCTTCTACCAGGGCAAAAGTATGTAGACCGCCTGAAAGAACTTGGGCTTCTTGAAGAGGGAAAATATGCCTTGGTGGGTTGGCCCAAATTTGAAGTGGTAGAAAAACTTCACCCCCGACGGCCGAAGATTTTTGATAACGAAAACCTCACCGTAGTCTATAACCCCCATTTTGACCAGCGGGTAGCCTCTTGGAATAAATGGGGGCTTAAGGTCTTTGAGTTTTTTGCCAAGCATCCAGAATATAATCTTATTTTTGCCCCTCATGTGGTGCTTTTCAAACGTCGTCTTCGGCACCGAGCCCGAAAAATCCCCTCTAAATACTATCATCTGCCAAACATCCATATTGATCTCGGGAGTATGGCATCGGTAGATATGACCTATATGTTGGCGGCCGACATTTATCTTGGGGATGTAAGTAGTCAGGTCTACGAATTTATTTGGAAACCAAGGCCTTGCATTTATTTGAATGCTCACAGGGTTAAATGGCAAGGAAATCCTTATTACTTTCATTGGACCTTTGGGCAGGTAGTAGAAGATTTTGAACAGGATTTTGAAAAGGCCTTGGCTCAGGCCCTGGAGTTACAGCCTTTTTTTGAGCCTCGTCAAAAAGAGGCCTTCCGTTACACTTTTTACCAGGAGCCGGGGTCAACTGCAGCCCAAAGGGGAGCCAAGGCTATTGCTAACTTTTTATTGAGCCATCCTAGGTTGGAAGACAAGATAAGAAGACTTCAGAGCTTGAAATCTTCTCCCAAATAAAATGCTCTAGCCTTTTTACTTTGGGCAATCTCTACAGGAGTGCCAGCTTCAAGAACTCGTCCCTGATAGATGAGATAGGCCTGGTCACAAATCTTAAGGGTTTCACGCACATTGTGATCGGAGATCAAGATCCCGAGGCCTTGGTTCCGAAGGTTCTTGATAAGCGCTTGTAAGCCTTTAACCGTTAAAGGATCAATTCCGGCAAAGGGTTCGTCAAGAAGAATAAAATCTGGTTCCATGGCAACAGCTCTGGCAATTTCGACCTTACGGGCTTCTCCTCCTGAAAGAGTATAACCTTTATTTTGAGCCAAATGAGAGAGACCAAATTCCTCTAAAAGGGCCTCTTTACGCTGGATTCGTTCTTCTTCGGTAAAGGGTTTAAGTTCTAAGACTCCGAGGATGTTTTTTTCAACCGTAAGGTCGCGAAAAATAGAACGTTCCTGCGGCAAATATGTAAGCCCCAATTTAGCCCTGCGGGCAAGAGAAAGATCGGTAATCTCTTTTTCGTCTAAAAATACCTTTCCCTGATCAGGGCGAAGAAGACCGGCAATCATATAAAAGGTGGTAGTCTTTCCGGCCCCGTTGGGGCCGAGAAGACCCACCACTTCTCCAGCCCGAACTTCAAGACTTATCCCTTGCACTATCTTTCGCTTTCGAAAACTTTTGGCAAGTTTCTGGGCCCGTAAAATCTTCATTAACGGACTCCTCTGACCAAAAGGGCCTTCCAGCCCCACAACAGTAAGGCCAAGGAAGGATGCTTGCGCAAAAAAGGTGGAATTTCAAGCCGTTTGCCAGTGTGTCTTTCGATCTTCCAGAGGGCGTAATCCACCCCTCCCCTGAAGGTAAAGCTGGCTTTAAGAAGTCTTAATACCGAAAGGATTTTCCCTTGAACGATGCGTATTTTCCAGAGTGTTTGTGCTTTTTTTCTTTCTTTTTCTGAAATTATAGTGCGGTAGAAAGTCTCCCTTATTTCTAATGGAAAAGGTAGGGCCTTAGCTGCAAGACATGAGATTTGGGCAAAATGAGGGGCAAATTTTTGCCAGAGTCTCTCAAGTCTTTCCGGGGCTTCAGGGCGGAGTTCAGCACGGTAACTATAGGCGAGACCAGTGAGCCAAAGTTCTTTGAGAGGGCCTTGAGGGGGGGCCAAGGGGGCGGTCCTCAAAAGAAAGGTGACTACGGCTTCGGCAAAAGCCCTTATAATCCTCCGGGCACTGGTTTCATCCTTCCACCAGACCAACGCCACAGGTTGACAAAATCGACCCCAAAAATAGGAATGAAACCAACGCGGAGAGACCGCCTTTTCAAACTGCCAAAGGGCCATCACCGCATATTTGCTCCTCACAAATTGCTGTTTCCATTTCTTTTCTAGATAGAAAACATTAGGAGGTAGAAAATAATTAGCCGCAGCCAGAAAGGGGTTTTTATAGGTACGGTGGTAATTTTCTACCAAAACGTAAAGATCAAGAAGGCCTTCAAGTTCCTTTCCTTCTTGAAAACAAGACCCGTAATAAACCACCCCTTTAAGGGTAGGAAATCTCTTCTTTAATTCTTCCACTAAGAGATTTATCGCGGGGGAAAGATCTGGCCGTTGGGAGAAATTTTCTAGATACCGGATAAGGTCTTTTGGTACTACCATGAGAAAAACTCGATCTCCTCTGTACTCTGGATTACAAAGCGTCCTTCTTTGCTTTCTACAAGTTCGCCGTCTACGGCCAAAGTATAAGTTTCGAGTTCGATTTCCTTTTCACATAATACAGAGAAGGGAATGAAAGTGCGAGCGAAGATCCCCACCTTGATGTCTGGACAGGGTTTTTTTAAAAAAGATTGTATTGGTAAAAAAACCCTTTCTAAAGTCGTTATCATGATGATAGGAATCTTTCTCGGGTAGGATTTAAGGCGAGGCCATTGCTTTGGGGAAGGCAAACCTTTGGTGAGGACTTGTAAAGCTACGGGAAGGGCGTTTCTTAATCCGCGAAGTCCTTTTTGAGAGCGTCGTTTGTTGTAGAGCTTTACCCCTTCAGCCAAAAGGCCTGCACCGCAAAACATACTGTAAAGATTGGGAGGCCAAATTTTAAGCACTTTTCTTTTTTTTATCCGCGGTGGGAAACCCTTGAGAAATCTTTGGAAACTTCTAAGTTGCCCGGAAGGACGACTTACATCCCAAGCAATGAGATTGGTGGTTCCTCCTGGAAGTATCGCCAGCGCAGGAACCTTTTTCTTGCGAAAACAGGCGGTGAGTACGGCTGAAATGGTACCGTCTCCCCCGCTGACAAGAAGGATTCTCTTAGAGAAAACGAGCTTTTCTATAGTTTGTTCTATTTCCCAAAAATCTTTGACAATCTTTACTTCAAGGCCTACATGCTTGGCAAGTGCAAACAAAAGAGGTGCTTCTCTTAAGTTTTTACCTCCTAAAGGATTAAGAATAAGAGCGGCTTCTTTTAATAGGAAGAGGTTTTTCTGGTGAACCACTTTATAGCTCGTTTTTTGTGGGCGTATTTTTCGATCTCGGCAAGCCAGGGTTTGAGAGGTTTGTGGCGCGCTTCGATTACAGCCCATAAGAATCTCAAGATGAGGACGAGACAGGTAATAATCATCCAGATGGTAACAGCTAAGAAACCTTCAGCGGGTCTTTTGAAAAGAAAGCTAGCAGTCAGAATCAAGAGGCAGGGGTTGCGTCGGGCCATAATGAGACGAAAATAAGAATCAAAGGGCTTCCAGCAAAAGATTTCAAAACCAAAACGGGCCATAAAGGCCCCTTCTATCAGTCTTTCAAGGATATAGCTTGCTATCAAAAGTAAACTCAAAAAAGAAATAGAATAAGGCAAACTGTAAAGCGCAAGCTTTTGGGTACCCAAGGCCCAAAGGATGTACCAGACTGGAGGGTGAAGGAGGTCTATGAGATGGTCAAAATAATGGCCAAAGCGGCTGGAAGTAACAGTGACCCGGGCAAGTTTTCCGTCTACGGTATCGAGGAAAGTCATAAACCAGGCCACCAAAAGGCCAAGCCCGAGATGGCCTTTGTAAAAGAGGTATCCCGCTAGCACTACTAGGAAAGCGCCTAAAAAAGTGACATGGTTTGGTTTGAGGCCCAACTTCACACACAGCTTCACTACCAGTTGTGCCGGCCTAGGCCAGATCCATTTGGTGACAAGATCTGTAACCCCTTTATAAGACCAGTCGTACAAGTGCTTTTCGAGTTGAGCCTGGTTGGAAGGGGTGAGTCTTAGGGCAAAAGGGGGTTCGAATTTGCGTAGTTGTTTAAAAAATGCCGTCGAAACCCGGGAAAGATCTTGCACTTGAATAGAAGGGGGTAGCGGGCCTTCTTTCTCAAAAAAGGCCAAAACCTGAAGGGCAAGATCCCCTGAGACTTTAGCAGCAAGAGGGATTTCTCTTCCGGCTTCTTTTTTTACCAGAACTAAATTCTGTTGTTCAGAAAGATACTTGATCAAACGGTCATCTAGGAGATAATCTCCTCGGAGCAGGAAGACATCATCTTCGGGTTTGAGAGAAGAGAGATTTTCTAGGATGGCCACTGAAGGTCCCAGAAGACGTTTGACCCTTTCGGGGATGGTGAGGCCCCAAATTTTTTCTTTCCTTTGTTGGAGGAAGTAAACATATTTAGCCATCAAAACCATTTTAACGGAAACTTCCATGTTAGCCAGCAGTAAGGTCTTTCTTCACGTTTCAGACTGGCATTTGACAATCCTACACCCTCGGTGGTCGAAAGTATTTAATCGCAGGCTTTTAGGTTATTTAAGATGGAGATGGTTGCGGGGTAAAAAACACGCTCTTCTCCCCTTAGAAAGGTTTCTCCTTTTGGCAAAGAGTATTTCTCCCGAAAAAATACTAATTACCGGAGATCTTACCCATTTGGGACTTCCGGAAGAATTTGAAAAGGCCCGAGAATATCTCATAAGACTTGGTCCTCCAGAAGTGGTTTCCGTGGTACCGGGGAATCATGATTCTTACGCCCCAGAACCCTGGGAAGAGACTTATGCCCGATGGGGGGCCTATCTTGGGGAAGGGAGTTCCTTAGAAGAAATATTTCCCCGAGTTGAAGTCAGGGGCCCGCTGGCCTTTATTGGGCTGAGCACTGCTTGCCCAAATTTTCCCCCTTTTGCTAGGGGAAGTTTAGGGAAGTCCCAACTTTTGAAGCTTTCTTCTCTGCTTCGAGAAATAGGGAAGGAAAGGCTTTTACGGGTAGTTTATTTGCATCATCCTCCCTTGGAAGGAGTAGTTTCCAAGCGGAAGGCTTTAAAAGATCTCAAGGCCTTGCAAGAGATACTTTATCACTATGGGGCGGAAATCATCCTTTATGGGCATACCCATAAAAGCTTCCGCCATATCTGGGAAACCGCCTATGGGAAATGTTTGGTTTTCGGCGTCCCTTCTCTTACTTATGTGGGTAGTAATTTTAAGCGTCGGGCACGTTTTTACGCCTTCACTCTTCAGGGGAAAGAACTCGTCTTAGAGAGCTTTATTTGGCAAGGAAAAGACTTCGCCAAAGAATTTTATCTTACTTACGCCATTTAAGAAAAAAGATAGCTAAGGAAATCAACCCTACAGGAAGGAAGGCTACCAAGGGGGCGGGCAAAAAGAAAACCCTTCCGGCATGGGCCAGGGTTTCTCTTAGGAGGTAAAGGGCAAGTCCGCCTGCTAGGCCTCCGGCCAGTCGGGTGAGAAACAATTTGCGACGGGCCAAAGGATCCTTATTGAAAGTCAAGGCCAAAAGCCCCATGACAAAGGCCAAAAGAGGATTAGCTATCCTTTGCCAGATGAGAAGTTCGTAACGATAAACGTTTTGCCCACCAACTGCCAGTGTTTGAGAATACTTTATTAGTTCTTTTAAGGGTAAATATTCTGCAGGGAGAGCAAAATTTTCTACCTGGCGTACAGAAAGAGGCGGTGGAATACGGAGTTTGGGCCAGGTTCTTTCTTCTACCTTAGAGGGGCGGAGAATTTGCTCTTTAGCCTTCCAAAGGAGCCAATATTGGGAAGTGGCCTTACCTAGGGGGGCTGAAAGATAATCTTGGAGGTTATGGCCTTCAAAGCGGAAGATTTCAATCCCGGAAAGGAGACCTTCATCTAACACTCGTTCTACTCTCAAAAAGAGATCTCCTTTACGAGTCCAAAATCCCTCACCATAAAGGGTCATTCCACCTTGAGAAAGGGCTTTATTTCTGAGTTGCCAGGCCCTTTTTTCCGCCCCTTTAAAAAAGGTTTCGGAAAGGCCGCAAAGGGGGATTATCCAAAAGACGAGTGAGAAAACAAGCACACTGGTAAGTCGTTTCTTGGTATAGCCCAAAGCTTCTAAAGCTAGAAGTTCGTTACGGTCCAGCAGCTGACCAAGGCTCAAAAGGGTGGCCAGGAAAGTTATTATCGGTAAGAGATCCAGAAGTTTGTGTCCACTCGTTAAAATAATAAAAAGAAAGGCTTTGGTCAGAGTATAAGTGCCTCTACCTATTTGATCTAGCTGACTTAACAGTTCGAACAGGTCGAAAAGGAGAAGAAAAGCAAAGGAGACAAAAAAGAAAAATTTCCAAAAATTTAAAGTTATATAACGATCATAAATTTTCATTTTGGGCGCCAGAAGATCAAAAAACTTAAAGGAGCAAGGAAGAAAAGGCTTAAAGGGGCCCAAAAAATCCCGGGAAGAGGGGGTATCTTTCCTTGGGCAACAGCTTTTTTCAAGACCACTTGACCATAGAAATAGAAGACGAAGATTAACAGCGCCAACACAAAGGGCCGGCCTCCCTTTTCTCGTGGGCGAGAGGGAGAAATCCCAAGACCTAATAAAATTAACCCCAAGGCCCCCAGAGGTGCGGCAAAACGCCACTCTATTTCAGCCCGGGCTTTGGAGTCTTTGAGGCCGAATAATTTTTTGCTGGGGAGGGCCTTTAGCCTTTCTTCATGGGTTCTCAAAGATCGCGGTAGGGGGAGACTAAAACTTTCAAACTCAGAGATCATTACCAGCCCTTCATTCTGAAATTCATATTGCCGTCCTTCTCTGAAGGTAAGCACGATCTTTTCGGGAAAGTCACGTTGGATACATTCCTTGGCCCGGATCACTTTGACATTTTCACCTTCTCGTTGGTAAAGAAAGACTTCTACGGCCCTTTTTTGATAAGGTTCAATCTTTTCGGCAAAAAAAGTCCCTTCTCCAGTAAGCTTATAAAAGATACCTCCTTTGAGGCGAGAAAGATCGAAAGTTTTTTCAAACTGGACCTTGGTATGAAAAAAATGCTTCCAGGCATATGGTCTTAAGAAAAAAGAAATTCCCGCAACTATAAAAATGAAAAAGAAAATAAGGGGAATAAAAGTTTTTAGGACATCCTTTTCTTCGAATCCACAGGCAAAAAGGGCCAACATTTCGGCCTTGCGAAAGAGACGATTTACCCCAAAAACTATGGCAAAGAAGAAGGTTACAGGAAGTAAAATTTCTTGAGCGATGAGAAGGCGCCAACCTACCAGTTTAAGTACTACTTGAACCGGAATTTCTCCTTCTGCAGCCTTGGCAAGATAGCGCCCTAAAAGATAAATGGCGAAGATTACCGAAAGGGTAAGACTTACCAAAAAAAAGGGCTTAAGGATTTGTTGCCTTAGGTAAGTCTTTAAGATCATCTGAGAGAGAGGGCTTGTTTGATTTTTTGGACTACCTTTCGGCCTTCTTCCAAGTCGTTGGGAAAATCTATTTCACACCAGGAAAGACCGGTAATGTCACAGATCCATACCGGATACTTCTGGGCCATTTTATCTACAGCAGAGAGAAACCAACGCTTTTTGGCCCCATTTTTAGCTACTATTTCCGAAAGTACCTGCCGAAATAAATAAGGGCCTTCTTTAAGGAAGGCTAAAAGGCCAATAGATTCTCCGTTTACCAGAGAAAGATCAAGCCTTTTACCTACATGTCTCAAGAGGCCTTCTTCGGCAATAATTTTCATATCGTCTTCGTCGTAACGTTCTTTACGGTTGATGGTGATAGTAGCTGGAGCTTTGGCTTCCGAGAGAAGCTTTTTGAGTACTTTAGGTTCAAAAAGGGTATCTCCATTCAGGAGGAGAAAATCTTGCTCCATTTCAGGGGTTGCAAGCCAACAGGTCCAAAGGTTATCGGTAATTTCATAATCTTGGTTGAAAAGGGTGCGAAGAGAAAGATCAGAGAACTTTTTGAGAAACTCTTTTACCATTTCGGCCTTATATCCTACCATCACCACAACTTCTTTGATGCCCTGGGAAGAAAGGACAAGGAGTTGCCATTCTAGAATTGGGCGACCTGCTATTTCTACGAGACATTTTGGTCTCTCTTTAGTGTAGGGGAGAAGCCTCTTTCCTTGCCCGGCAGCTAAAATAATCGCTTTCATGGTTTTTTCAGCAACTTATACCCCTGTAGGGTTTTTCGCAATTCTCGTTTAAACTCCTGAGTATGGTAAAGGTCAAAAAAGTAGAAACAAAAAAAGAGCTCCGCCTTTTCTTGGAATTACCACAACGCATTTATAAAGATGATTCCGCCTGGGTTCCGCCTCTACTCTGGGAGAGACGGCGCTTTTTCTCTCGCCAAAACCCATTCTTTAAATATGGAGAAGTCGCTCTTTTTTTGGCCTACCAGAGCAGAGAGGTCGTAGGACGTATTTCAGCCCAGCTAAACCACCTTCATCTAGCCCGTTACGGCCCGGAAGGACATTTCGGGTTTCTGGAAGCAGTCGAGGATAAAGAGGTCTTTGAAAGTCTCTTTTGTGCTGTGGAAGAATGGCTTTCTGCCCGCGGTATGAAGAGGATCCTCGGACCTTTTAATTTTTCTATCAACCAAGAATGCGGCCTTTTGGTAAAAGGCTTTGATAACCCCCCAACTTTTTTAATGGGGCATGCCAGGCCTTACTATGCTACCATGCTTGAAGATCTGGGTTTCAAAAAGGCAAAGGATCTTTATGCTTACTTGATGAAACGGCATCCGCAAACATTAGAACGAGTAGAGAGACTTATCCCCAAAAGTAGCAAACATGTCCGAACGAGAACTATAAATAAAAAGAAATTAAAACAAGAACTTGAACTTCTTTTTACCATTTTTAATGATGCCTGGTCAGAAAACTGGGGTTTCCTTCCCTTTACCCGGGAGGATTACTCTTTTTTTGGTGAAAGCCTAAAATATCTTATTCCAGAAGATTATGTTCGCATTGCTGAGGTGGACGGGGAAACAGCAGCTTTTATCGTGGTCCTTCCGGATTTCAATGAGCTTTTAGCAGATTTTAACGGGCGCCTCCTTCCTTGGGGAATTTGGAAATTAATTTATCGCCTCAAGTTTTGTCCTCCTCGTCGGGCTCGGGTAGTCCTAATGGGGGTTTTACGGAAATACCAACGAAAACTTTTGGGCCCCCTTTTGATTCTGCGTCTTATAAAAGAGATCAAGGAGGTCCTCCTCGCCAGAGGGGTTGAAACTCTTGAGCTCTCATGGATTCTGGAAGACAACTACCGAATGTGCCGTCTTGCTGAGGCTCTTGGAGCCCGAATTTACAAAGTTTATCGTATTTACCAAAAGGAGCTTTTTTGATGAAAGCCCTTATTTTAGCTGGGGAAAGAAAAGAGAAAAGTCTTTTACTTAAAAACTTAGATATTTCCTTCAAAGCCCTTCTTCCAGTATGTGGTGTACCAATGTTCAAAAGGGTCCTTGAGGCCCTTGAGGAGACTTCAAGTTTTGAAGAAATCTACGTTTCTGCCCCTCCGAAACTCTTTGCTCCTCTTCAGGAGCTTTCTCACAGGCCTCTTTTTTTCTTTTCTCAAGCTCCCTCTCCCAGTTTGAGTGTTTTTCAAGCAGTGGAAAGGATTGGAAGTTTTCCAATTTTTCTTACCACCGCTGATCACGCCTTACTTGAAGGGAAGATAATTTCTTATTTTCTAGATAAGGCCCAAGAGAAAGAAAACGATTTGGGGGTGGGGGTGGTTCCTTTCTCTTTGGTAAAAGAAACCTATCCCGAGGCCCGTCGTACTACTTATCGGCTTCAAGAAGGGCGTTTTTGTTCAGCCAATCTTTATTTTATCTCCGGCCCAAATGCTAAAAGGGTTCTTCTTTTTTGGAGAAGACTCGAAAGACACCGTAAAAGCCCTCTTCGGATCATAAGTGCCTTTGGAATAAAAGCTCTTTTAAGATATTTTCGTGGCAACCTAGGAATTAAAGAGGCCTTTGCTGAAGTTTCTCGGGTGGTAGGATGTAGGATCTGTCCGGTTATACTGCCCTTTGCCCGGGCTGCTGTAGATATTGATGATGAATATGACCTACATTTGGCCCAGAAAATCTTACGCTGTGAAGAGGGGTGATTCCTTTGCAAAAACCTGTCTTTCGAAAGATGTTGACCTTGGCCAAGCCCTATTGGGGGCTCCTTTTAATAGCAATCCTTTTGAGTTTCATTGCCTCTGTGCTGTCAGGTTCTATTGCGTGGCTGGTCAAACCCGTTTTGGACCATATCTTTCTTGCCAAAAACTATCAGTATCTCAACTTTCTGCCCTTGATAGTTGTTGCCATCTTTTGTTTCCGGGGTCTAAGTGCTTTTTTTCAAGCCTATTTGATGCGTTTGGCTGCCCTGAGATTAGTAAACGACTTGCGTTTTAAACTTTATGCAAAAATTTTAAAGCTTCCGTTAAAAGAAATTTCAAGTGAAAGCACCGGGCGCCTAGTTTCTCGCGTTATAAATGATACCACAGCTTTAGAGCCTGTTCTGGGCGATATGTTTCGTACCTTAATGATCGAGGGCCTGACAGTAATTACCCTAGTGGCCATTGCCCTTTACAGACGTTTTGATTTGGCCTTATTAGCTTTAACCGTCTTTCCAGCAGTAGCAATCGGAGCTCGCAAACTCGGAGGAAAGGCTAGAGGAGCAAGAAGCCTTGCTCAAAAAGAAATGGCAAATGTTACCCATCAGGTAACTGAAAGCCTCCAGGGTCTTAAAGAGGTAAAGGTCTATCTCCAGCAAGATTATTTTTTGCGCCGCTTTCGCGAAAAACTTATCCTTTATTTGCGTCATCTCTTGCGGGTTACCAAATATCGAGAAGGTTCTCGTCTTCTGGTAGATCTCATGACGGGTCTTGGAGGGGCCTTGGTCTTCACTTACGGAGGATACCTCGTAATCAGGGGGCTAATGACCCCTGGAGATTTTTTTTCAGTCCTTACGGCTATCCTCATGATATTCTCACCCTTAAGACGAATTTCACGGGCTTATACAGGGATATATGATGCTTCAGCGGCCCTTGAGCGGGTAGAAGAGGTTTTTTCTCTCCCCGAAGAAAAAAGCGGTTCATACCAGGCTCATCCTCCTCAAAAAGGTATAACCTTTAAAGGGGTTTCCTTCCGTTACAATGAGGATCTGGTTTTAAAAGAGATCGATCTGGAAATTCCGGCAGGCAAGGTAGTGGCTTTGGTAGGGCCAAGTGGAGCCGGAAAGACTACTCTCGTCTCCCTTATACCTCGTTTTTATGATCCAACCTCTGGAAAAATATTACTCGATGGAAAAGACCTGCGCGAATTTGATCTTTTTTCCTTAAGGGCTCTCATTGGATTAGTATCTCAGGATATTTTTCTCTTCAACGCCACGGTTTACGAAAACATTGCCTTTGGCAAGCCAGGAGCCAGCCGTGAAGAGGTAATCGCAGCGGCCAAAATGGCTTATGCCCACGAATTTATCGTAAAGCTTCCTCAAGGTTACGATACCGTCCTGGGGCACAAGGGTTTTAACCTTTCAGGAGGTCAAAAACAACGGCTTGCTATCGCCAGGGCTATTCTCAAAAACCCCCCTATCTTGATTTTAGATGAAGCCACCAGTCACTTAGATGCTGTCTCGGAGCAAAAAGTTCAACAAGCTTTAGAGAAACTTATGCAGGCGCGAACTACCATCGTTATTGCTCATCGGCTTTCTACTGTGACCAAGGCGGACCTCTTGGTGGTTATGGACCGGGGTCGGATTGTAGCTCAAGGAAAGCATCAGGAACTCCTTAAGACTTCTCCCCTCTATCAAGAGCTTTACCGAACCTTTACCCTGGCAGCAGCAAACTCTTGAGAACTAAAAAAACACACCCAAATTTCTCTCAACTTTGCTCCCGCCCATTCCCCTCCTATGAGAAAGGGGCTAGGGATGTGGGGCTTACTTGGTGAGAAATTAAAATTGGTTGTTCCCTTGAAATATAACCTAGAATATTTTTCTTTCCGTACTAAACATAATTTGGACCTTTAAAACTTTGAGTCTGCCTCTTAAAGGCTTTATGGTAAACGATAAGTTATGAGGCTAAAGATTTTTCTGACTTTTTTGGCAATCTTTGCTCTTCTCTCCCCGGTGTTGGCGGTGGAGAAGGCTCCGAAAATAACCGACCGCGAAATCGTGGAGCGCCTCACCCGCCTCGAAGAAGGTCAGCAAAGACT
>JALSPG010000034.1 GCA_026986115.1 Thermodesulfobacteriales bacterium | reverse complement strand
ATAAAGACCACAGAAAAGGACTTTCTTATTTTCAATAATCCTGATACCGCTTCTGTAAATGTCCTTTATCGGAAGGGAAATTCGTATGTTTTAGTCCTACCGGAACTCTCCTGAGAAAAAAAGGGGCTTTTGGCCCCCTTCTTTTCTTTGCGTATGTGAACATAGCAGGGTATAAAGGCTTCATGAAGATTTGTGATTATTTAATCGAAAAGTGTGTCCTTTGTGAAGTGAAGGCCAAAAATAAATGGGAATTTTTTGAGGAAATAGCGGCCTGTCTTGCCGGATATTTAAATCTTTCTGCTGAAGAAATTAGAAAGGTTTTAGAAGAACGAGAGCGTTTAAGTTCTACCGCTATTGGTGGAGAAATAGCTATCCCTCATTCCAGGTTGGCGGGTATCCAAGATATTGCAATTGCGGCGGGGATAAAAAGGGAAGGGCTCGATTTTGAAGCCCTGGATGGGAAGCCTGTAAAACTGGTCTTTGTAGTTCTAGCACCTCAGGAAGAGTCATCTCTCTATCTTAAGACTCTGGCCCAACTTGCAAGAATTTTGAGGCGAGAAGAAATTCGGGAGCGCCTTTTAGCAGCACGGACGGTAGGAGAATTTAAAAAAATTTTGGACGAGGTGGATTACGAGTTCTAAACCCCTTCAGACCGTTATTATTACTGGTCTTTCGGGTTCGGGTAAAAGCACCGCCCTGAGGTCTCTGGAAGATCTTGGCTATTTTGGGGTGGATAATCTTCCGGTAGCCCTTCTGCCGGCTTTTCTAGAAATCAAATCCTCTCAACATCAAGGGCCTGAACCTCAAAAGATCGCACTGGTAATGGATGTTCGGGAAGAAAGCTTTCTTAGCAGCTTCCGGGATACTTACATTCAGGTAAAGAAAGAAGGTTATTATTTGGAAATAATTTTTTTAGAGGCTAAAGACGAAGTCTTGATTGCTCGTTTTTGTCAAACTAGAAGGCCTCATCCCTTGGCGCCAAGGGCACCACTTTCTAAGGCTTTAGAACTGGAAAGAGAACTATTGGCCCCCATTAAAGAGCTTGCCGATGTAGTTATTGATACTTCTTCTTTTAATGTGCATCAATTACGACGTGAAATAAAGGCGCGTTTTGGAAAGAGAAAGGATCTTTCGGAAATGCTGGTGCATATTATCTCTTTCGGTTTCAAATATGGTGTTCCAGCAGAAGCACACCTTCTTTTTGACGTCCGCTTTCTTCCCAATCCCTATTTTGACCCTACTTTGAAGCCTTTAAGCGGTCTTGACCCTGCGGTACGGGAGTATGCCCTTTCAAACCCGGTGGGGCAGCAATTTTTAAATCTCTGTGAGCAGTATTTGCGCTTTCTTTTGACTCAATACGAAAGAGAAGGTAAAACCTATCTTGTAGTAGGGGTAGGGTGTACGGGAGGGCGTCATCGTTCGGTAGCCGTTGCGGAAGAATTACGGACAATGGTAAAAGAATGGGGCCATGAAACCCTGGTAACACACCGCGACGTCCTTAAGGAGGCCTGAATGACTGGCATTATCATCGCAGGTCATGGGAGGTTACCAGAGGAGCTTCTTACAGTTTGTGCCTTTATTCTCGGTAAGGTAGAAGGTATACAAAGCCTTTCTATTGATCCTTCAGACCCTACAGAGGATATACATGCAGCCTTTTCAGAAGCCATTAAAAAGGTAGACCAAGGCCAAGGAGTATTAATTCTTACAGATCTTTTCGGCGGGACACCCTCAAACATTGCCCTTTCTTTTCTCAAAGAAGGCTATATTGAGGTTGTCTCCGGAGTAAATCTTGCCATGATCATCAAGGCCCTTCAAAATCAAGAAAAGCCTCCTGCAGAGCTTGCACCATTAGTAGTGGAAGCTGGCCGCAAAGCCATTACTCAGGCTTCAGATATATTGAGTTGAAAGTCCGCCTTCGTCCAGCACGAAAGAAAGATCTAGCAACAATTTTAGAGATCGAAAGGCTTTCTTTTCCTACGCCTTGGCAGGCTGTACATTTTTATGTTGAGCTTTATAAAGATTATGCCTATTTGTGGGTGGCGGAAACCAAAGGGCAGGTAATAGGTTATATTTGTTTTTGGCTCCTTGCCGGTGAGGCTCATCTGGCCAATATTGCAGTTCATCCGTCTTTCAGAAGGTGCGGGGTGGGGAGTTTTCTCTTAGAACATTTTCTCCGCTTTGCCAAAAGAAAGGGGGCTAAACGTGTTCTCTTGGAGGTACGGGCTACGAATTTTGCTACCCGCCGTTTTTACGAAAAATTTGGTTTTCAAAAAGATGGTTTGCGCCGATCTTATTACCAAGACACCAAAGAAGATGCCATTTTGATGTCAAAAAGGCTGTAGTTTGGGCGTCTGTTGACGCTTAAGGAGTCTCTTCTTAACGTTCATTTTAGGAGATCGAGTTCTAAAATTTTTCATTAAGGAGGCTATCATGGCAGTGAAGGTGGGGATAAATGGTTTCGGGCGTATCGGGCGAGCGGTTTTTCGGGCCCATCTGAAATATCCAGAATTTCAAGAGATAGAGATTGTGGCTATCAATGATCTTACCGATACGCGTACTATGGCTCATCTATTGAAATATGACTCCCTTTTTGGGACCCTGCCCAATGAGATCAGTTATACCGAAAACTCCCTCATCGTAGACGGAAAGGAAATAAAAGTCTTTTCAGAACCCGAACCCGGTAAGATCCCGTGGGGGGAAGTGGGTGCTGAATACGTAGTAGAAGCTACGGGACGTTTTACAGACGGCAATCTTTCGCGAGCCCATTTAGAAGCAGGGGCCAAAAAGGTAATTATCACGGCACCTGCCAAGAATGAAGACTTTACCGTAGTCCTCGGGGTAAACGAAGATGATTATGATCCTCTAAAACACCATGTTGTTTCTAATGCTTCTTGTACTACTAACTGCTTAGCACCAGTGGCCAAAGTTCTTTTAGATCATTTTGGAATCAAAAGAGGGCTTGTCACTACAGTACACGCCTATACTAATGATCAACGTATCCTTGATTTTCCACACAAAGACTTAAGGCGGGCCCGTGCCGCTGCGGTGAATATGATCCCCACCAAGACCGGAGCGGCAGCTGCGGTTGGAAAGGTAATTCCCGAGCTGCAGGGGAAATTTGACGGCTTAGCAGTAAGGGTTCCTACCCCTGATGTTTCCTTGGTAGACTTGGTAGCAGAGCTTGAACGAGAAACTACTGTAACGGAAGTAAACGAAGCTTTAAAGGCGGCTCAGAGTCGTTATCTTGGCTATACCGAAGAACCATTAGTGTCTACTGATTTTCTAGGGAACCAGCATTCAGCCATTGTAGATGGCCTTTGTACCCGCGTTATAGAAAGTCGGATGGTCAAAGTTATGGCTTGGTATGATAACGAGTGGGGTTATGCTAACCGCGTACTGGATCTTATCCTTTATATGGAGTCCAAGAAAGTTTAACAAAACAAACCTTGCGAACATACATTTAATAAACTACGCAAGGCCTCGTGGGGGGGTCGTTCTCACCTTTTAGAGCCAAGAAAGATGGGAACGAACCCCCTTTTAAGCTGGTTTCAAGAGATCCTGGATATTTCTTGGCGAGGGTAAGATGAAATCCAAAGAGTTTACTTCGCAGGCTTTACTTGCCAATTTGCAGGAAACTGCTGTCAAAGATTTTTCCATTCCTGAAAGGCACTGGATATTTTTAGAAGTAGTTGCAGGTTTTCAAGGTCTTGAAAAGCAAGCAGCGGAATTAATCCGGGAGATTAACCATCCTTTTCGGAATCTACGCCTAGTAATAGCCGATCTGCGGTCTTTTTTCCTCAAAAATTTTCGCATTATTACCCGTTACCAGAAGGGCCCCGAGGCCTTTCTGGTAGCTATAGAAATCTTTTTAGAGATTATCGAAACCTCTTCCCAAGAAGAAATAGCCAAACAAGCAGCAGAGGCCCTTCTAGCCCTCCTTGATAAAGCTGTTTCTGCTCTCACACCCGAATTTCTAGAAAGATTTCTTCCAGCCTTTGAAGAGGTTTTAGCACGTCTTAAAGGGTTTCCGGTAGAGAAGTTTCTCCTCTTTTTGCGGGGCTATTTTTCCTTTAAACGCCTGAGCAGAGCTCTTTTCCAGAAAATCAAAGATGAGAGAGCTGCTGAAATTTGGGCTAATTTTTTAATCTATATGTTCCGAGTGACTTATCAATATTGGCTCTCTCAGCCAGATCCATCTTTCTGGCTGGCAGAAGAGTGTGCTTGCACTCTCGGTTCAGCGGCCAAGGATTATTTTGAGCTTATAAAACCGGTTTCTCATGAAAGACTAAAAGAATATCTTCAAAAGCTTGAAGAGATCGAGCAGGAAAGAGGCCTTGGTAAGCTTGAAAAGCTCTGGCAATTTCCGGATTATTTAGATATTGTCCGGTTTTATAAGGAACTTCCAGAAAAAGTGTCTTCTTTAGCCAGAGATACTTCCCCTGATGATCCTTTCCACAATGTGAAAATTATTTTTCTCTTTCGGATCGTGGAGACCCCTGGTCTTTCACCTATTCACGAAGAAGCTCTTCGGGAGATAAATCGAGAGCTCGTGCAGATGATCCGTCAAGAACCTTCGGAAAAGCTCGACGAATTTATTACCCGTACCTTTTCCCTTCTTAAACAAAATATCAGGCAATTTCCTTGGACAGCCCTTCAGTGTATCCGAAATATGGGCTTTGAAATCCTCAACCGTGGAGATCCACGCCTAGCAGAGCTTTTTTTAGAGGAGGTTGTCAAATTTGGCTTTGAGCCCCCGGAAATAAAAGGGGTAGACCGCGAGTGGCATCTTATCTGCAACCCGGCTCATCTTTTAAATGTCCGTACGTGGTTGGAAATTATCGCCCATCATCCTAAGTGGTGTACTACGCTTCTTTCTGCTCTTATCATCAATCTCAAACTTGCCGGGACTTGTATTCGGGATACAGATCTTTTTCAAAAAGATGTTTCAAAGCTCCTTAATAGCGATATTGAACCTGTTTATAATTTGGTAAAACAATTTTGTCGTATTCTTCCGGTTTATTACAATGAAATCGGAGCTGAGGGCCTTTTACGGGATGTTTCTACTGAACTTGATGAAATCCACGCCCGCAAAGATGAACTGATTCATTTTTTACGCAAGCAAAGTCATGTGGAAAGTTCCAATCTCATTATCGATTTTATTGAAGCCATTATTCGTTTTTGGCGTACCAAGGAAAAGGAACCCTTAAAGCCCTTTATCCCACCGGAACTTTTTGAGAGGATACCAACTTCTGGGCCTTATATAGATGAAGTTCATCGCCTTATTACCCTCCTTTTTAAACGGGCAGGCCTAAAGAGAGAAAAAGATCTTTTAAAACTTTCGGAAAAAGAACTTGAAGGATATTTAGAAGACATCAAAGCCCCGGAAGATGAGCGTCGGCGAATGTTTTTGCTTATCAAAATGTATCAGTTGGAGGTGCAAAAATATAGCTTTAATCTCTTTGAGTTACGTTCCTATCTTGAACAGGCCAAAAACTGGGGCTTTGAAGGTATAGATGACCTTCTTAAAAGCCTTGAAAGTGAGGATCTGGAAGAGCGATTGGCAGCTATTTTGGATTATTTAGAATATCTTCAGACTATTATCCTTTCGTCCGAAAAATTTCAGCCTCGTGAAGATATCTATTTTAAACGTCATATTGCCGCTGATATTCCTTCTATGTACGGTCGATATCACGAACGTAAGTTTGATGCCCTAGGGCTTACTTTTCGTTTGGAGGCCTTGGCAAATACGTATTTTGAAGAATTAGTTGCTTCTCTTGAAATTCCCTTTATTACTCGTTCTACCTTTTTTCAGATAATTAAAATTCTTCATTACTTCCGACGCGCTTTACAGATCGAAGGTATAAGTTCGAAGAAATTCAATACCTATCTCAACCTTCTCAAAGCCTCTCTTGATATGCGGCGTTTTACCTATACCCAATATTTAGATATCTTTCGTGGACTCTTGGAGGGAGTTAAAGATATTATCAAGGTTTATTACATCAGCCCTCACCGGGAAAACCTGGCCATTATTCTCCGCCAGCTAGGGCGTAAGCACCTTTTATCCAAATATCTTTTAGGGCATGAAACCATTTCGGATGAAGAACTTTACCACCGGGTTTCAGAAAGATTTTTCCGAGATCTTATCGCCAATGCTTTCAGCCTCCAAGCTTTGGATAATTTTGTCACCAAACTTTATCGTACCCTTCTTGAACAACGGGAAAAGCTTTCCCAGGAAGATCTTGATCTTCTTATGACTTACGATCCGGCCCGTGCCCTTTGTCTCCTTCACCAACCTAACCCTCTTACTCAAGATCTTATCCATTTAGGCAACAAGGGCTACAATCTTTATCTTCTCGCCACTTTAGGGCTGCCTATTCCACCAGGCTTTATTATTACGACGGAAGTCTTTCGTTGCTACCGGGTGATCAAGAAATATCAGGCCACTTACGAGGACTTTTTGCGACAAGTAAAAGAGGCTCTGTCTGTGATTGAAAAACAAACTGGCCGACGTTTTGGAGATTCGGAAAATCCACTTCTTCTTTCTGTAAGGAGTGGAGCGGCTATCTCCATGCCTGGAATGATGGCCACGGTTTTGAATGTAGGGAGCAATTTTGACACCATCGAGGGCTTGGCGGCGAAAACAGGGAATCTCTGGTTTGCCTGGGATACTTACCGGAGATTTATCCAGAGCTGGGGAATGGCCCACGGCTTAGAGCGAGAAATCTTCAACCGGCTTATGAGAGAGCACAAATCTCTTTACGGAGTCAAGAAAAAGAGGGAATTTACCGGGGAACAAATGAAAGAGCTGGCTCTCAAATACCGCGAAACAGTACTTGCAAAGGGTATACCGGTAGTGGATGATCCTTGGGAACAACTCCTTATCTCTATCGAGCTGGTCCTTTCTTCTTGGAATGCCAAGAAGGCCCGGGCCTATCGGCAGATTATGGGGGTTTCTGATTATTGGGGTACGGCGGTCTGTGTGCAAGCTATGACCTTTGGGAATCTTTCATTGTCTTCGGGCACTGGTGTCGTCTTTACCGCACCCCCCTTTGGTAAACTTTCTCGCGTGGCCCTTTGGGGTGATTATACTAATGGTAATCAAGGAGAAGATATTGTTTCTGGCCTTGTAACCACTTATCCTATCTCTATTGAGCAAAAGAAAAGAGAAGGACGCGAAGACGAGCCCTCTCTTGAAGAGCAATTTCCTGAGATCTACAAGGCCCTTTTTGATATTGCCCAAGATCTTATTTACGACAAGAAATGGTCTCATCAAGAGATAGAATTCACTTTTGAAGGACCACATAGGGAAGAGCTTTTTATCCTTCAAAGCCGTGATATGGTAACCAAAGAGGAACGACCTACGGTAAAAGTTTTTGTGCCCACACCGGAGTTAGAAAAATCTTTCGTAGGCCGTGGTATAGGGGTTTCAGGGGGTGCTCTTTCCGGAAGAGTAGTTTTTACCTTGGAAGATATCGAAAATTTTCGCCAGCAAGATCCGCAGGTGCCCCTAATTCTTTTGCGTTTTGACACGGTTCCTGACGATATCAAAGAAATTAGTGCTGCTGACGGGCTCCTTACTGCCAGAGGGGGGCAGACTTCGCACGCCGCGATTGTGGCTTCGCGCCTGGGAAAGACCTGTGTGGTAGGATATGAAAACCTAGTAATTTATGAAGACCGAGGCTACGCACGGCTTGATAGCCATATAGTAAGGCGTGGAGATTGGCTAAGCATTGATGGCATGACCGGGCGCATCTATCTCGGTAAACATGAGGTAAGAGAAGCTGCAGGTTTTTCAACTCCAAGTGTTTTTTAAATTGCTTAAAAGTGAATTTTCTTGCTAAAAGAAAAGCATCGTTTAAAGGCTCCGGGAGAATTTCTAAGCGGTATAGTGTGGGGGTATTTTTGCGAGGAAATTTCGGCACTGGACGATTTCAAAAATGGGGGCCTCATGTAAGGCCTCTTTTTAAGGCAAATATCTACCAAAAAACTTGGCAAGGAGGGCCTGATGCGTATAGAAATTAACGAACCTTTACCAATGAAATTGGGGATTAATGGTCTGGGCCGCATTGGCAAATTAACCCTTTGGCACCACGTAGCCCGCAAATCTTTCCAGGAGATTGTAGTTAACCTAGGACGCCCCGCAGGGACCTCCTTACAGGACATAGCCAACTATATCGAAAAGGATTCTACCTATGGATGGTTGCCTGTCTATCTTTACGGCCATAAAGCCACACGGGTTATTGAGAATTTAAACGAGGAAGAAGGAACCATGACTGTTGACGGGGTCAAGGTGCGCATCCTTCGAGAACACCGCAATCCGGCTGATATAGGCTGGAAGGATTATGGGGTGCGTTTAGTGGTTGATTCTACCGGGCGTTTTCGAGATCCTACCGCTGATCCTAACACCTCCGGGGGAGCTTTAAGGGGACATTTGGCTGCCGGTGCAGAAAAAGTTATTCTTTCTGCTCCCTTCAAAATCAAGGAAAAGGGAGCAGAAATGCCAGAAGACGCCGTTACCATTGTTTACGGGATCAATGACGGCGACTACATTCCAGATAAACATCATGTCATTAGTGCTGCCTCTTGTACCACTACCTGTTTGGCCTATATGATGCGTCCTCTTTTAGATTATTTCGGGGTAGATAGAATCCTTTCCGCTTCCATGGTTACGGTACATGCTGCCACTGCCTCTCAAGCTGTTCTTGACCGGGTTCCTAAAGCGGGTGCTACAGATTTACGTAAAATCAGAAGCATATTCAACAACATCATCCTTACCACCACCGGTGCTGCCAAAGCTTTGGCCTTGGTAATCCCAGAAATGAAAAAGATAGGCTTTATCGCGGAAAGTGTCCGTATACCCACCAATACCGGGAGTCTTATAGTTTTAGTTGTGAACATTCAAGATGAAAGTCTCGAAAATAGAGTTACTCGCGAAATTATAAATCGAATCTACGAAGAGGCTGCAAAAGGGCCTTACAAACCCTATCTTCTCTTTACCTTGGAGCAAAATGTCTCTTCAGACATTATCGGCTATCCGGCGGCAGCAGCTATTATTGAAGGGGCGGAGACCCATACGCGTACGGGTTTGGTAAAAGTCGATCTTACAAAGGCCTGTGGCCCCGAAGGGCAAAAACTTGAAGGGCTGAGTTGTGCCCATATTGAAATACCTGTCACGCAAGCGGTTATTTATGGCTGGTATGACAATGAATTTGGCTCTTATACCACCATGTTAGGGGAGCTCACGCTCCATATTGCCAAGCAGATGCTTTAGGGGGGCCAAGCCCTCCTTTTAAAGGGGGTGAAGCCATGAAAACTATTGATCAACTTGATATTTCTGCAAAGAAGACCTTTATCCGGGTAGATTACAATGTCCCCTTAAAAGACGGAGAAGTAGCTGACGATACCCGTTTGCGAGCCACTTTGCCTACTTTGCGTTATGCCTTGGAGAAGGGTGCTAAGCTCATTTTAGCCTCTCATTTGGGGCGTCCCAAGGGCCAACGGGTGCCCGAGCTTTCTTTAGCTCCTGTAGCCCGCAGGCTCTCTTCTCTTTTGAAGAGGGAAGTTAAATTTGCTCCGGATTGTGTGGGTGAAGAGGTAGAGGCCCTGGCAGAGAGCCTTAAAGAGGGAGAAATTCTACTTCTTGAAAATCTACGTTTTCATCCTGGGGAGACCAAAAATGATCCAGAGTTTGCAAAAGCCTTGGCTCGCCTGGCAGAAGTTTATATAAACGACGCTTTTGCTGTTTGTCATCGGGCTCACGCTTCAGTGGTAGGAATAGTAAACCATGTAGAAGCATGCGGAGCTGGGTTTCTCTTGGCCCGCGAGGTCAAATATCTTTCCAATCTTTTAGAGAAGCCACAAAAGCCCGTAGCCCTTGTTATTGGGGGTGCCAAAGTTTCTACCAAGGTAGGAGTACTACGCAATCTGCTTCCCCGAATAGACAAGCTCGTTATCGGTGGAGCGATGGCCAATACCTTTTTGGTAGCAGATGGCCTGGAGGTGGGAACATCTTTTTACGAGCAAGAATTTGTTGAAGAAGCCAAAGAGGTTCTTGATGCTGCGGAAGCCAAAGGGGTAAAAGTTTATCTTCCGGTAGATGTAGTAGTGGCCAAAGATCAGGAGGCCGAGGAGGGGAAAAACGTCTGCATTTATGAAATTCCCAAAGAAAAGGCCATTTTTGATATTGGCAAAGAGACACGCAAGCTTTTTGCAGCAGCTCTCCAAGGGATGGGGACCATTGTTTGGAACGGTCCGTTGGGGCTCTTTGAAAACCCCGCTTTTGCCAAGGGGACTACTAAAGTGGCGCGGGCTGTTGCCGCCACCAACGCTGTCACCATTGGAGGCGGTGGAGATACCCTGCGCGCTCTCAAAAGTGCTGGTGTAAAAAGGGCCTTTACTTATCTTTCCACAGGGGGCGGAGCTTTCTTGGAATTCTTGGAAGGGAAAGAGCTTCCGGGGATCGCGGTTTTGCAACAGAAAGCCTAAGGAGGTGAATACATGAAGCGTCGTCCACTTATTGCAGGCAACTGGAAGATGCACAAAACGGTAGCGGAGACCTTGGCTTACATTGAAGCCTTTAAGCCCCTTGTGGCAGGTGTAGAAGATCGCGATATCATGCTTGCTCCCCCTTTTACCGCTCTTGATGCCGCTCAACGGGCCCTTGAGGGGAGCCCCGTTGCTTTAGGGGCGCAAAACTGTCACTGGGAAGAAGAAGGGGCTTTTACCGGAGAAATCTCTGCCAGGATGTTATCAGATATAGGGGTCAGCTATGTTATTATTGGCCATTCGGAACGTCGCCATCTTTTTAGAGAGACAGATGAAATGATTCGCAAGAAAATAGCGGCGGTTTTGCGGCATGATTTGATCCCCATTCTCTGCATTGGAGAAACCTTAGAAGAAAGAGAGGCAGGAAAAACTCTTTCGGTGCTTGAAAGGCAGCTTAAAGAAGGGCTTAAAGATTTTTCTGCCCGAGACCTTAAAAATCTTGTGGTGGCTTACGAACCGGTCTGGGCCATTGGTACTGGAAAGACTGCAACTCCTGAACAGGCCGAAGAAGCCCATGCTTTCTGTCGTCGTATTTTAGCTGAAATGTTCGGGGCTGATTTTGCCGAGACGGTCCGCATTCTTTATGGGGGTAGCGTAAAACCAGAAAATATTGTAGGACTTATGGCACGTCCGGATATTGACGGCGCTCTCGTGGGAGGAGCCTCTCTTAAACCGGACGTTTTTGCTAGAATTGTTTGTTTTGGGAGGATGAAGTAGTGTTTACGGTCTTGGTGATTATTCACGTTATCGTTTGTATTTTTTTAGTAGCTATAGTTTTGGTAAACGTAGGAAAGGGTTCAGAAGTAGGAGCTGTTTTTACTGGCAGTCAGGCCATTTTTGGAGGTGCCGGGCCTGGTACTTTTCTCAACAAAGTAACAACGGCTTTAGCTATTCTCTTTTTTGCCACTTCTTTGGCTCTTACCTATTTTTCAGCTAAGCGTGCAGGTTCTTCTCTGATGGAAAAAGCACCTAAGATCGAAATTCCGGCCCCAGAGGCCCCAGTACCACAAACACCATCTGTTCCTCAAACTCCAAGTAAAGGAAATATTCCCACCCCACCACCATCAGAGTAGTCTACCATTGGAGGGCCTTAAGGCCCTCCAATTTTTAATGTTTTTTGGCCTCTTTTAACTCTTCACTGAGATAGACTTGAGGTGGTTTCGCCTCAAGGGGTCGATCGCCATCAAGGTTAAATAACTTTCTTGTGAAATCTACCACTTGTTGACCGTCTTTATGATAGCGGTTTTTGAGATAAATAATGGGATCATGAAGAATTTTGTTGACCAAAGATTTAGTTAGGATTTCTAAGGCCTCTCGGTCTTCAGGAGAAAGTTTGGTCTTCATGTGAGAAAGAGTCTTTTCTAGTTCGCGCTTTCTGATTTCCTCGGCCTTTTGCCGCAGAGCGACAATAGTAGGATAAACTTGTAGCTGTTCAAGCCAATTCTTAAATTTGAGAACTTCTTCTTCGATAATTCGTTCGGCTCGAATGGCCTCTTTTTTACGGAAGGAGAGGTTTTCTTCTACAACTGCTTTTAGATCATCAATGTCATAAAGAAAAACATTCTCTATTTCATTGGCGGCGGGGTCGATATCGCGTGGTACGGCGATATCGATAAAAAAGATGGGACGTAGCTTACGAGGACGCATAAGTCTTTTAATTTGTTCTGCGGAAAGAATATAGTGTGGGGCTCCTGTTGAAGAAATTACAATGTCTACTTGGAGAAGATATTCTTCGATCTCTTCTAAAGAGATGGCCTCTCCTCGGAATTGTTTGGCAAGTTCAAGGGCTCGTGAAAGGGTGCGATTGGCTACGATTAGTTTTTCTACTCCTTGAGTGAGTAAATGTTGGGCGGCAAGTTCTGCCATTTCTCCCGCTCCAATAAGCATGGCTTGTTTGCCAGAAAGCTCACCGAAGATTTTTTTGGCAAGCTCCACCGCGGCGTAACTAACTGAAACGGCATGGCTTCCGATCCCTGTTTCGGTGCGGATTCGTTTGGCTACGGAAAAGGTTTTATGAAGGAGACGATTCAAAATTACCCCAGTGGCTCTTCTTTCTGCCGCTCTCCGGTATGCATCTTTCAATTGTCCAAGGATCTGTGGTTCGCCAAGGACCATGGAGTCGAGCCCCGCCGCCACCCGGAAAAGATGCCGAACCGCTTCTTCGTTGCGAAAGTAATAGAGATGTTCTTCAAAAAGGGAAACTGAGATTTCATTGGCCCTTCCCCATATTTCTTTACACATTTCTGTGGCAGCCTTTGGCTCTCGGCTCACAAAGAGGAGTTCAACTCGGTTACAGGTAGAGAGAAAGAGGGCTTCCCGCACGGGAGCTATTTCCAGAAAGAGAGTTACGGGTTCTATATCTTTTCCGGCAAAAGAAAGTTTTTCTCGTACTTCTACTGGTGCTGTACGATGGTTGAGCCCTATTATGATAATGTGGTCTTTAACCGTGCCATTCGACATAGGTATGTGCTCCGGGAATGTAAAGATTTACGATAAAAAAAGAAATAACCCAGGCTACAAAGCCTACAAGTGAGAGCCAGGCTGCTTTGCGCCCTCGCCAACCAACAGCCAGCCTTTCATGTAGAAGGGCAGCATAAATGAGCCACATAATTAGAGACCAAGTTTCTTTAGGATCCCAGCTCCAATAAGAACCCCAGGCCTTCTCCGCCCAAACGGCTCCGGTGATAATTCCCACGGTAAGCAGTGGAAAGCCTATTTTCAAAGAAAGCTCATTAATGCGGTCAAGGATTTCCAGAGAAGGAAGGCGTTTGAACCACCCTCCTAAGCGTTTGCGTTTGATTTGTCTTTCCTGAATGAGATACATTACCCCACTTGCCGCCGCTAGAATAAAAAATCCGTAAGAAACAAGAGAAATGGCAGCGTGAATTGGAAGCCAAAGGCTTCTTAATACTGGAGGAAGAGGAAGAATTTCTTTAGGGCAAAGAGAAGAATAAAGCATAAGGACAGTGGCTACAGGCATTACAAAGGCTCCCAAAATGCGAACCTGGCGGAACTTGCGATCTATCAAAATGTAACTTAAAACCAATCCCCAACTCAGAAAAGAAGTGGCCTCAAAAAGATTGGTAAGAGGGGGATGGCCAGCCTCCCACCACCGGGTAGCGATGCTCAAAGTGTGAAGAAAAAAACCTAAAATAAGGGTATAAAAGGCCCCTTTGGAGGCTTCGGGTTTTAGAGTGTAAAGATAGACAAAAAAACCCACCGTAGCGATGGCATAGACAATAAAGGCCAATTTGAAAAAAAGGAGATTCATGGCTCTAAGGTGCCATAAAACGATGATCTTGTGAAGTTAAACCGCAAGAGCTTCGACAATTTTTTGCCGAAAGGCTTTAAGAGTGGCTTGATAATCTTTGGTTCCAAAGATAGCCGACCCTGCTACCAAGATGTCTGCCCCGGCCTTCACTACAGCAGTGATGGTTTCAAGATTTATTCCACCGTCAATTTCAACAGGGATATCAAGCCCGCGCGAAGAAAGCAGGGCTTTGAGTTCCTTTATTTTGCGCAATGCCGAAGGGATAAACTTTTGCCCTCCAAAACCCGGGTTAACACTCATGATAAGCACATAGTCTATTTCTTCCAAAACATAATCCAGCATGCTCAGAGGTGTCGCCGGATTTAAGACTACTCCGGCCTTTTTTCCATGTTCTTTAATGCGAGAGATGGTCCGGTGAAGATGAGGACAAGTTTCTACATGGACAGAAATCCAATCGGCTCCGGCTTTGGCAAATTCTTCTATAAAAGCATCGGGATTAGTGATCATAAGATGGACATCGAAGGGAAGCTGGGTAACGTCCCGGATAGCTCTTACCACTAAAGGACCAATGGTGAGGTTAGGGACAAAATGGCCATCCATGACATCTATATGAATAACATCGGCCCCTGCAGTTTCTACCGCCTTTATTTCCTGGGCAAGCCGTCCAAAATCTGCAGAAAGGATGGAAGGAGCAATCTTAATCATGTTTAAACCTCGGGAAGAGGACGATTTTTTCCTTAGGAGTTTTAGGGGGTTGTTTTGGAGGCGTAGGGGGCTCAGGAGGTGTATCGGGTTTGATAGGCAAACGTTCTCGGTACTGTTTGACTAAAGGTTCCGGAATAGCGGTAGTATACCAAATGACATTTGCCCTTTGCATGACGATGTGCTCGAGCATGAGGGGGATCGGATGCCATCCTTGAGCGTCAATAGCCACGACAGCTGGCCATTCCAGATCAAAAAATTCCCGTTTTTCAAGCACAAATGAAAGCGTTTCCATGCCATGATGATAGCAAACAAGACCCATCAAGAGACCGCTTCCGGTCTGAAAAAGGACTGGTTCTTTTTTGGTAGCTTTTGGTAGCATGCCTTTAACATAAACAAAGACCAGGGCCTTGCAACCAGAAAGAAGGAGGAAATTATGAAACGCCTGTTAAGTTTTACTTTCGCCTTCTGGTTCTTATTTGCGGCCTGTCAGGCAGCCAAACTTTCTTCTTATGTCCGGTGGGTAATCGATGGAGACACCATCGTACTCAAAGAGGGCACAAAAGTCCGTTATGCCGGGATAAATGCCCCTGAAATTCCTCATCGGGATGAACCCGGAGAGCCTTTTGGAAAAGAAGCCCTGCGTGAAAATATCAGGCTGGTAAAGGGCAAACGAGTGATTTTAGAGATTGCCGAAGAGGCCCGGGACCGTTTCGGAAGACTTTTGGCTTATGTCTTTTTGCCAGATGGTACTTTTGTAGAAGAGGTTTTGGTGGCCAAAGGGCTTGCTTTTGTCTGTTACATGCCACCAAATCTCAAATATTATCCTTTCCTTTTAGAGGTGCAACGGAAGAGTATAGAAGCAGGCCGGGGTTTATGGGGCGCAGATCTTTTTTCCGGAGATCCCTTTTATCTGGGCAATAAGCGTTCCCGTCGTTTTCATCGCCCTTCGTGTCCCCTCGGGAGACGTATTTCGCGCAGAAACTTGGTCATTTTTAAAGATATGAAAGAAGCCTTTTATAAAGGATTCTGTCCTTGCAAAAGGTGTCGTCCCTGGCCTGGAAGAAGATGATTCAACTCCGTGGGGGCTTCCACTTAAAAGCTTTAATTGTTAAAAAGTTCCGGCTATCATTAAGTTTAACCTTTGCGGAATGCTGTCGGCAAAATATTCAGTTTAGAGGGGTAAGAGTCTCGGGAAAGGTCCAATGAATATAAAAGGTGGAGATATGGATTCCAAAGAAATTGAACTTCAACTACAAAAGTTGCGCCAAAAGATAGACAAACTTGATCGCACTATTCTTTCCTGTCTTAAAGAGCGCTACCAAATCGTAAAAGAGATTGGAGTGCTTAAGAGGCAGTTAAAAGTAAGCGTACTTGATTTGGGGAGAGAAAGGGTGGTTATAGAGCGTGTTTTAGCCCAAAATGCCGGAGCATTTCCCGAAGAAGCCCTTAAGGCTATTTTTTTAGAAATAGTTCATACTTGTCGAAGTGCTCAAGAACCCCAAAAGGTGGCTTATCTTGGCCCAGAGGCTACTTTTAGTCACATGGCGGCTATTAAATTTTTCGGCCACGCGGCAGATTTTTGCCCTCAGGAATCGGTACTTGATGTCTTCGAAGAAACCGAGGCTGGAAGAACAAACTTTGGGGTGGTACCAGTAGAAAATTCTATTGAAGGCACAGTTTCTACCACTTTGGACGCCTTTTCAGAGTACAAACTTAGAGTTTGTGGGGAAGTATTTATCCCTATCTCCCACGATCTTCTAAATCAAACCGGACGCAAGGAAGACATCAAAAAAGTCCTTTCTCACCCCCACGCTTTGGCTCAGTGTCGTCGTTGGCTTCGTAAGAATCTCCCTTCTGTACCGGTAGAAGAAGTTTCCTCTACCGCTTTTGCGGCACGTTGGGCAGCGGTAGACCCTTCAGTGGCAGCCATTGCAAGTCCTCTGGCGGCTCGTACCTACCATTTACAAGTAGTTGCCAAAAATATTGAAGATTTTCGCGGAAATGTGACTCGCTTTTGGGTAATCGGAAAGGAATCACCTGCTCCTACCGGGCAAGACAAAACTTCACTCTTTTTCAGTATTCCTGATCGCCCTGGGGCCCTGCATGAGGTCTTGAGTTGTTTTGCACAACGTGGCATAAATCTTTCTAAAATTGAAAGTCGTCCGGCTAAAAGTGAACCTTGGCGCTATTTTTTCTTTTTGGATTGTGAAGGTCATGCTCAAGAAGAGCCAGTAAGCTCATGTCTCATCGAGTTAGAAAAGATTTGTGCCCATTTGGAATGGCTTGGGTCTTACCCGGCTGGGGAAGAAATTTAAACTCTAAAAACGCATCCCTTCCACAAGAGATATTAGAAACGACATCTTGCCTTGCTGAAGAATTAGTAGGCGATTATTTTGGCCTTGGAGTAAGAGATTGGCGTGGTCTTCAGTATCAACTCTTTTTTGAAAAAGAACTCACCCTTACCGAAGAAGCCTTGGCAGCCCTTTTTCTTTTTGAGACTGAGGCTCTTTTGCCTTGCCGAAGACGTTGGTTTTACGGTCTTTTTTTAGCGGAAAGAGAAATTTTGGCTTTGGATCTCAAGAGACCTTCCCTAGAAGCTCTGCTGCTTTATATTTTTACCCATGAGCTCGTCCATATGGTACGTTTTTTGCGCTTTTGGGCGAGTTTTTGGATGCCTTATGAGAAACGATTTGCCGAAGAAAGAGAAGTACATCGTCTTTGCCGAAAGATCCTTCGGAAAATTTCCAAAAAAGAATTGGAGGAGATTATCCAACAATTTGACCGAATTTATGCCTAGGAGGTGGAAA
>JALSPG010000033.1 GCA_026986115.1 Thermodesulfobacteriales bacterium | reverse complement strand
TATCATAGCCGTGAGAGTTTGCCATAGGTACCTCCTTTAGAAAGACTACTCCGGCTATAATAGCCTATTTGTTTGAGGTGTCATCTAAAAGTGAAGGCGATGTGGTGGTATCTCTATCAGGTAGGAAGGCTTTTAGGTGCCCCTTTTTATTTGCTTGCGCACTTAAACGCCAAAAGGCGTCCTCTCTTACGTGCTCGATTTTCTCCTCCTAAAATTTCCGCTGTAAGAGTAATTTGGATCCACACCCTCTCCGTGGGAGAGGTAAATGCCTCTTTATCTCTTCTTAAAGCTCTAAAAGAGGAATTTCCTGCATACTTTTTGGTCTTTACCGTGGCCACCTCAAGCGGCTATGATTTGGCGTGCCAAAAGGCCCGGGGGCTTGCCGATCTTATCTGGCCTGGTCCTCTTGATTTGCCGCTTTTGGCTTCAAAATACATTTCTCACTTTCACCCAGAGGCCTTCATTTTGGTAGAAACAGATCTCTGGCCAGGAATCCTTTGGGAACTTAAAAAAAGTAGGGTTCCTATCCTCTGGGCAAATGCTGCTTTGTCCTCCCGTGCTTGTAATAGACTTCAAAAAATTAAGCCCCTTTCAGAACTTCTCTTGGGCCCTTTTGATTTTATCGCAGCGGCCACCAAAGGTGATGCCGAACGCCTTCAAAAACTGCTTCCTTCAAAGGAGATTTCATATTTTGGTAACTTGAAATTTGAAATTCCTCCCCCTTCTGAAAAAGAAGTTAAAAGGCTTTCCCAAGAAATTTCTCCTTTTTTAAAAAGGCCGCTTCTTGTCTGCGGTTCTACTCATCCCGGAGAGGAAGAGATGATTTTGAAGGCCTTTAAAGATAAGAAAGTGGGTCTTCTCCTTTGTCCACGGGATCCTTCCAGGGCCTTAGAATTGCTTGAGCTGGCAAAGAAAATGGGTTTAAAAGCCTCCTTGAGAAGTAAACCTCACACTTGCGAAGTAATGGTAGTAGACACCTTGGGAGAGTTGAGATCCCTTTATGGTCTTGGGGATGTGGCCTTTGTCGGGGGCACTTTGGTTCCGGTAGGGGGGCACAACCTGCTTGAACCCCTGCAACATGGTTTGCCAGTGCTCTTCGGTAGCTATTTGGAGAGTGTATCAGACCTTGCCGAAATTATTTTAAAGGCGGGGGTGGGCTTTCAAGTAAAGGACCCCTTTTCTTTGTTTAAGGCCTTCTCCCAGGCTTTAAAAATCAAAAAAGAAAAATCTTTCTCCGGGGCCTTGAAAGTTTGCCAACTTTTTGAAAATGTTAGTACGAAATATGTCGAAATTTTAAAAAAGATGCTAAATAATCAGTTCTTTTGAAATTTTAGGCAAAAATTTTTTGTTATGGATTCTGAAAGTTTTGGATTAAAGGTATTGACAGAAAGGAAAAAATCTTTTAGTTATCGAGTCAAAATTGCGATTAGGGTGGACAACAATTTGGTTCCCCTGTGGGTCCACCCCCTCAATCTCCACCCTCAGACGACCAGATACCCACCTCCATCCCTCTTTTGGCCCACAGGGGGCCTTTCTTTCTTGACGAAATCTTCAGGAAGATTACCTTTTTACCGAAACTTATAGGGGTGGGCGGAGGAAATGCCGAAAGATTATTACAAAATATTAGGGGTTTCCCGTAATGCTAGCCAAGAAGAGATAAAAAGGGCCTATCGTCGTTTGGCCCTTAAATATCATCCTGATCGCAATAAAGGTAATAAAGAAGCCGAAGAAAAATTTAAAGAGATAAATGAGGCTTATGCGGTTTTGTCTGATCCTGAAAAACGTCGTCAATATGATCAGTTCGGATCTACTGAATTTCATCGACGTTTCTCTCAAGAAGATATTTTTCGTGATTTTGATTTCGAAAGCATTTTTAAGGACTTAGGTATAGGTTTTGATTTAGGAAGTTTCTTTGGTTTCGGGGGTGTTAGAGGACGGCGGAAGACTTTTCACTTTGATCTGGGTGATCTTTTTAGTCAGGTCTTTGGAACCTCTCCCCGTGAAGATTGGTTTGAGGATACTCGGCACAGGAGCTATCGAGAAGAAAAAGCTTCTCCTACTGGAGATATAGTATTAGAACTCCCTGTAACTCTAGAAGAAGTAGCCTCTGGGGCAGAAAAGGTTATTTCAGTGGCTCCTACCGGAAAGCCCGAGCGTTTAAGGGTCAAAATTCCTCCTGGCATTGAAGAAGGGCAAAAACTTCGTATCAGGGCTCAAGGGGCTTATGATTGGGCTGGAAAACGAGGAGACCTTTATTTACAGATAAAGATTGAAGATCATCCAATCTTTGAAAGGCGAGGCAAAGATATCATCTGCCAGAAGGAGATTAGATTTACCGAGGCCGTTTTTGGTACTACTGTTGAGGTGCCCACTCTTTATGGAAAGAGCGTCAAGGTTAAGATCCCCCCAGGAACTAAAGGTGGTGCCAAATTAAGATTAAAGGGGCTTGGGCTTCCGGGTAAAGACGGCCGTAAAGGGGATCAGTATATAGAAATTCACATTAAAGTGCCCAAAGACCTTACAGGAGATCAGAAAAAGCTTTTGCGTAAACTTGCCGAATTGGGCTTATAATCCCTTAGCCTACAACAGAGCCAAGTCTGAAAATGGGGAGATAAAGCGAGACAATAATGCCACCAATTACTCCCCCTAGAAAGACAATCATTACCGGCTCGATCATTTGGGAAAGGGCATCAACTGTCATATCCACTTCTTCTTCAAAAAAGTCAGCTACTTTATCGAGCATTTTTTCTAAAACCCCCGTGGCCTCTCCCACCGAGACCATTTGAATTACCATATACGGGAAGATACCGCTTTTGGCCAAGGGGTCGGCAATCGAAGAGCCTTCTTTTACAGATTGCCGAATTTGATAAATGGCCTTTTCGACCACCGTGTTTCCCGCGGTTTTGGCCGCGATGGTAAGGGCATCAATAATAGAAACACCGCTTGAAATGAGAGTGCTCAAAGTCCTTGAGAACCTAGCCACTGCTACTTTGCGAAAGAGATTTCCAAAGAGGGGAAGTTTAAGAAGAAGGGCATCTATCTGTAGTCTTCCACGTTCGGTATTGTAATATCTTTTGAGGAGAAAGGCCAGGGCTATCATTCCACCAAAGAAGTAGAGAAAATACTTTTTGGTCAAACGACTGGCCTCAATAACAATTTGGGTGGGTAAGGGGAGGGCTTGCCCCATTTCTCCAAACATTTTTTCGAAGGTTGGCACTACAAAGATCATGATGATGCTGAGAACAATTACTGTAACAACTAAGACGATGGCAGGGTAGATCATGGCCTTCTTGACTTTCCCTTTAAGGGCAAGGGCCTTTTCCATATAAACAGCTAGGCGCTTGAGGGTTAGATCTAGGTTTCCGCTAGCTTCCCCTGCATCTACCATGTGGTAATAAAAACGGTCAAAGATCTTGGGATATTGTCTCAAGGCTTCGGCAAAAGGTGACCCTTCTTCTACCATTTGTCTGATCTTGAAAATTACTTGTTTGAAATAGGGATTTTTTTGTTGGTTAGCCAAGGAATCTAAGGCCTGAACAAGGGGAAGCCCGGCTTCAAGCATAGCAGCCAGTTGACGCGTAAAGACGACAACCTCTTTAGATTTAACTTTCTTTGGGGTTGAGAGCCGAGCCAAAAATCCGGAGCCCTTGGCCTTTACTTTAAGAGGGGTTATTTTCTGGCGCCGGAGTTTGATTTTGACTATACGTTCATCTGGAGCCTCAAGGACTCCTTTTATAGTTTCACCAGCAGGATTACGACCAACCCATTCATAAACGGGCATATATCTTCCCCTTCTGTTTTTTGTTTTTTTCGGCCAAACAAAAGGGGAAGTTTATTTTTTATCTTCCGATCCAATAATTAGGGGCTTCTTTGGTAATAATGACATCGTGGACGTGGGATTCCCGTAACCCAGCCGGAGTAATTTTGACAAAGCGCGCTTTACGACGCAGTTCTTCAATAGTTTTGCAACCGCAGTATCCCATCCCGGAGCGCAAGCCACCTATAAGCTGAAAGATCATGTTGGAAACAGGTCCCCGGTAGGGAACACGTCCTTCTACTCCCTCAGGTACAAATTTGGCAGCTCCCTTTTGGAAATATCTTTCTGATCCTCCCTTGGCCATTGCTCCAAGAGAGCCCATTCCTCGATATACTTTGTAAGTCCGCCCCTCGTACAGGATCATTTCCCCTGGGGCTTCATCAGTACCGGCAAAGAGAGATCCTATCATGACGGCGTGTGCTCCGGCGCCGATGGCTTTGGTAATGTCTCCGGAAAATTTTATACCACCATCAGCAATTACTGGAACATCATATTTGTTGGCTACTAAAGCACTATTATGGATAGCCGAAAGTTGAGGCACTCCTACCCCGGCTACGATTCGGGTGGTGCAGATAGATCCTGGGCCTACCCCTACTTTGATACCATCTGCCCCTGCTTTAATTAAAGCTTCGGCTCCCTCTGCAGTAGCAATGTTTCCGGCAATAAGTTCGCAATCTGGGAAATGGGCCTTGATGTCACGAACAGCTTCTATCACATTTTTGGAGTGTCCGTGGGCTGAATCAATGACGATCACGTCACAACCCGCTTTAAGAAGGGCCTCTACATGGGCCAATCTTTCCGGACCAACCCCCACAGCTGCTCCTACCCGGAGTCTTCCTAGTTCGTCTTTACAGGCATTGGGATATTTCCGGAGTTTTTCAATATCTTTGATGGTGATCAGACCTTTGAGGCAGAAGTTTTCATCTACGATGAGGAGTTTTTCAATGCGGTGTTCATGGAGGATCTTTTTGGCTTCTTCAAGTGTAATTCCTGGCCCGGCGGTAATTAAATTTTTAGTGGTCATAACTTCTTTTACCGGGCGGTCAAGTTCGGTCTCAAAGCGGAGATCACGGTTGGTAACAATCCCAAGGAGTTTTTTTTCAGGTCCTTTTACTACCGGTACACCTGAAATGCGATATTCTTCCATAATACGTAAGACTTCACGGATGGGGACATCTGGTTCCACGGTTACCGGATCAATAATCATGCCATATTCAGACTTTTTGACTCTTTCTACTTCGCGACATTGTTCCTCAATGCTCATATTCCGGTGAATAATACCGATACCCCCTTCACGTGCCATGCTAATAGCCATGCGGGCCTCGGTGACTGTATCCATAGCAGCGGAAAGAAGGGGGATATTAAGACGGATTTTTTTGGTGATCTTGGTCTTTAAATCTACATCCTTAGGCAAGACATCGGACTCTGCAGGTAAAAGAAGCAAATCATCAAAAGTATAAGCTTCCTCAATGGGAAGATTTAACATAGAGATCACCTCTGTACCGATTTAGTTTTTTGCGGAAAAAATGGGGTTTCTTTGCAAAAGATGCAAGAGCAGCCCCTCTAAAATCCCTGTCTCACTAATGATAAGAGTTTTTGCCGAAGAAAGAGTTTCTAGGATTTTTAAATATATCATAAGCCCAGCCAAAATTATATCTTCTCGCCCTGGCTCCATACCTTTAAGATGTTTCCTCTCTTTAGGAGTGAGGTGGCGCAGTTTTTCAAAAAGTTTGTGAAGATCAGTCAAGGTGATCTTTTGGCCGTGTATTTTTTCGGCACAGTAAGTTTCAAGGCCAAGCTTTAAGGCAGCAAGACATGACGCCGTTCCTCCCGTAGCAATAAGAGAAGCCGGCTTGGGAAGCTCTTTAAGCGGGATAAGTTGGTCTTCAATTTCTTTGGCGAGGGCTGAAAGGTTTTCTTGAGAGGGAGGTTCTTCTCCCGCTAAATACTTGGTGGTTAAAGTTACCGCTCCGATATTGAAACTTCCCAATTTTAAGATTTTTCCTTCTGTTGCCCAAATAAATTCTGTACTCCCTCCGCCCACATCTATTATTAAAATGGGGTTTCCGAGATCGTCTTTTTTAAGCCCCCAGAATACTCCTTGGAAGGTAAACCAGGCTTCTTCCTCTGGAGAAAGCACTTGGATTTGGATTCCCGTTTGAGTAGCAGCCTGGGCGATGAACTTGGAAGCATTTCGGGCCTTGCGGAAAACCGCTGTTCCAGCGGCAAAGACTCCGTTTACTTCAATTTTTTGTAATAATTCCTTTATTTTTTGAAGCGTTTCAAGCCCTCGAGAAAAAGCATAGTCGGAAATACGTCCGTGGGTTAAATCTTCTCCTAGGCGAACATTGAAGCGCTCTTTGAGCAGGGTCCGAAAGCCTTCTGGGGTAGGCTTTCCTACCAGAAGACGGAAAGTTTGGGTTCCTAAATCTAGGCTTGCGTAAGCTTTCTCATTCAGCCTTTCCTTTAAGTCCTTACCAGGTTTAAAAATAATTCGTTTGCGAGGTGGAAGATTTCTTTCTTCACCAGTACGGGGGTTTTTGAAGCGCCTTCCGCGTTGCTCTTTGACGTAAAAACGGCCAAATCCCCGAATCTCTATACGTCGGCCTTCTTTAAGGGTGCTGGCAAGATGTTGAAAAAGGAGCTCCAAGATAAACTCCAGATCTTTTTTACGAAGATCTGGAAATTTCTGCGCCAAATTATTTAGTAATTCTTTACGATTCATTCTCTAAGGCCATTGGAGAAGATAAAAAGGAGCAAATAAAGACGCTAGACGCGAACCAAAATCTTCTTTCATGAGCCAACGAAGCCAAGGTTTTTCCTCGACAGGGTAAACTACCTGAGGGCTTCCTTTAATACCTGCCATTTGGGCTGCCAACAAAACCGCATCTTCCAGGTTTCCAAAATCATCAATAAGCCCCAGTTCTTTGGCCTTTTTACCGGTAAAGACGCGACCATCGGCGAACTTACGGATCCTTTCCGGGGGTATCTTACGAGATTCAGAAATAGCAGCTACAAATTGTTCATAAACATCTTTAATAGTCTTATAAAGTAAAGTCTTTTCTTCTTTGGTAAGAGGGCGGAAGAGACTACCTGTATCTTTGTAAGGTCCGCTTTTAATGACCGTGGCCTCAATTCCTATTTTTTCCAAAAGTTTGCTCACATTGGGTATCTGAATCATCACTCCAATACTGCCGGTAAGGGTTCCGGGAGAAGCCAGTATTTTAGGAGCTCCTAGAGCTATGTAAAGGCCCCCAGAGGCAGCCACTGATCCCATCGAAGCTACCACCGGTTTTACCGTCGCTAAACGCTTGAGTTCCCGGTAAATTTCTTGTGAAGCTCCGACCGCTCCTCCTGGACTATCAATACGGATTACCACCGCTTTGATACTTTTGTCTTTCCTGAAATTGCGAAGATGTTTAAGGATTTCGTCTGCCTCTGAGATGAGGCCTTTTATTTCCACAATTCCGACTTTTTCACCCGAAGGGAAAGAAGGCCGACCTTTAAAGAGCAAAAAAGTGCCAAGGAGGATCAAAAAGAAGATAAAGAGAAATAATCCTCCTAAAAAGGCCAGGCCCGTTACCCAAAAATTGCGGGAAGACATCTATTTATTTTTGATTGATATTTAAGCTTTCTTTGAGAATTGCCCCGAGAGTAATACTTCCGCCTTTCTGATCTTTACTGAACTCTGTAAATTGCTTCTTTTCTTCGTCTTCTTTGAGTTTTTTAATTGAAAGCCCGATCCGACGGTTCTGGGGATCTACCTTGATAACTTTGGCCTTTATTTCTTGTCCTATCTCAAACATCCCTTCGGGAGATTTTATTTTTTTGTCGGAGATCTCTGAGACATGTATAAGGCCTTCTACACCCTCTTCAATTTCAACGAAAACTCCAAAATCTTTTACGTTAGATACCTTCCCGGTAACAACACTTCCGATCGGATATCTTCCGGGCACGCTTTCCCAAGGATCCGGAGTGAGCTGTTTAACTCCTAAGGCGAGACGTTCTTTTTCCCGGTCGATTTTGAGGATTACAGCCCGAACCGTGTCTCCAGGTTGGTAAAGATCGGCGGGATGTTTGATGCGACCCCAAGAGAGATCTGAAACATGAATAAAACCGTCTATGCCTTCCATTACCTCTACAAAGACCCCAAAATCTGTGACAGTTTTAACCGGGGCCTCGATAACCATGCCCTCGGAAAATTGCTCTGTAAGGATGTCCCACGGGTTAGGCTCTACTTGCTTGAGAGAAAGGGAGATGCGACGATTTTCTTCGTCAACACCCAAAACTACCACCTCTACCTGTTCTCCTACATTCAAAACATCACGAGGATGTTTAATGCGTTTGGTCCAGGAGAGTTCCGAAATGTGGATGAGACCTTCTACACCGGGTTCAAGTTCCACAAAAGCTCCGAAATTGGTAAGGGAAACTACTCGGCCCTGGACTCTTGCCCCTTCAGGGTATTTTTCTTTGGCGGTTTCCCAAGGATCTGGAGTAAGTTGCTTGACCCCAAGGGCAATTTTTTGATTTTCCCGGTCGTATTTAATGACCTTGACCTTAATGCGGTCGCCCACTTTGAAGTAATTGGAGGGATGTTTCACACGCCCCCAAGTAATGTCAGAAACATGGAGAAGGCCATCTACGCCACCCAGATCTACAAAAACTCCATAATCTGTAATGCTTTTAACAGTACCTTCACGCACCTGCCCCTCTTCTAAACTTTCGAGAAGGGCCCTTTTTTTGGCCTCTAATTCTTTTTCAAGGACATTGCGGTGCGAGACCACTACATTATTTTTTTTGCGATTGAAATTGATAACTTCTACTCTGATAGTAGTACCTACCAATTCTTCTGGGTTTTTAGGAGGCTTTAAAAAGGCCTGCGAATAAGGAAGAAAAGCGCGAACCCCATCAATGTCTACTGCGAACCCACCTTTTATCCTCTCCAGAACATAAGCTTCAAGGGCTTTGCCCTTTTCAGCAGCTTCTTCGATTTTTTCCCACGCCTTGCGGTGCTGTAATTTCCTATAGGAAACCTGAACCATGCCATCTGGGGTCCGTGTATTTTCGATAAGGATCTCTACTTCGTCTCCTGGTTTGACTTTTATCTCTCCGTCTGGACCTCTGAATTCGGAAATAGGAGCAATACCTTCGCTTTTATAGCCGATATCGATAATTACCCATTCTGGACCTATTCGAAGTACCTTCCCGGTAAAGACTTCGCCCCGGGAAATGGTCTTGATTTCGCCGGCCAAAAGTTCTTCGAAGCTCTCTTCCGGCGATTGGTTTTGAGAAGTTTCCACAACGTTTTCCATAGCCTCGACCTCCAATAATTTGACTGCACCTTATACCACCGCCACCTCTAAAATTCAATGTGTTATAAAAATTTGCTAATATATGTCCATGCCTTCTAAGCTTGTGGTACTGCTTACAGATTTCGGTCTGAAGGACCATTATGTGGGGGTTATGAAGGGAGTTATACTTGATATATGTCCAGAAGTGAGATTTGTTGACCTTACCCATGAGATCTCTCCTCAAAATGTAAGAGAAGGGGCCTTCGTATTGGGAGTTTCTTATCATTATTTCCCCAAAGGGGCTATTTTCTTGGGCGTAGTAGATCCAGGTGTTGGTACTAGCCGGCGAGGGCTTTTGCTTAAAGCTGGTGAATATTTCTTTGTTGGTCCAGACAATGGCCTTTTTACCTGGGTAGTTAAAAAAGAAGGCATTTATCAAGCCTTTGAGCTTTCAAATCCAAGTTATTTTCGCCCTGAGGTAAGTCGAACATTTCATGGGCGCGATATTTTTGCCCCGGTAAGTGCTTATTTGGCTAAAGGTATTTCGCCAGAAGAATTTGGCCCCCGGCTTAAAGAAATAATAATGCTTCCGTGGCCAGAGGTAGAAGAAGGCCCTTCCTACCTCAAGGGAGCAATAATCCACGTGGACCGTTTTGGAAACCTGATTTCTAATATTGCAGCAAAGCAGCTCCGGCGACCAGTTAAACGGGTTCTTTATCGAGGGTTAGAACTGCCTCTCCTTGAAACTTATGCCCTGGTTTCGCCTGGAAAACCTTTGGCCCTTATAGGAAGTGAAGGTCTTCTAGAAATTGCGGTCTGCGGTGGCTCAGCAGCTGAACGGTTCGGTACAGATGGAGAAGTCTGGGTGGAGTTTTCCTCTTCGTAGGGAAACTCTGGCAGGAAAAATCATCTATCAGCCGGAGAAAGGATATCGTTACTCTCTTGAGGCCTTCCTTTTAGCTTCTTTTGTAAATTTGCGCCCTAGAGAAAAAGTACTTGAACTCGGGTCAGGCTGTGGCATCATTAGCCTTCTTCTTGCTTGGAAATACCCTCAAAATATCTTTTGGGGTCTTGAAATCCAAGCTCCTCTTCTCCTTTGTTTTGCTAAGAACATCCGAGAAAATAACCTTTTAGAACGGGTCCTTCCCGTAGGCGGTGACGTAAAATATCCACCTTTTAAGGCTTCTATTTTCGACGTAGTCTTTACAAACCCACCTTATTATCCTTTCGGTCGAGGGAGGCTTTCTCCGGATTCTCAGGAAAGGCTGGCTCGCCATGAGATATTAGCAACGCTGGCGGATTTTTTTGCAGCCGCAAGTTTACTCCTCAAGAATAAAGGCCGTTTTTACCTAATTTGTACTTCCTCACGCTTGGCCGAAATCTTTTCTTCCCTTCAAAAGGTTCACCTGGAGCCTAAAACTTTACGCTTCATCCATTCCTACCCTGGTGATCAAGGACGTCTTTTTTTACTTGAGGCTTTAAAGGGTGGGGGAAAACAACTTAAGATCTTGCCCCCGCTTTTTGTCTATACCAAAAAGGGAGGACCTTACACTCTGGATATAAAAGAGATGTTCGCCCTACTTTAAGGTTCTTAATCTTTTGCGGGCCAAGGTAAGACGCAGTTTCAAGAAAGCCTCACGAAGATCGTCGTCTTCAAGGATCGCAAGCTCTCTTTGGTATCTCTTTTTTAATTCGTCTGGCACCGATTTCAAAACACGAGAGGCAGAAGGCCTTTTGGGAGGATTTCTCCTCAAGACAAGACGTAGCCTTTCGAAAAGAAGTTCCCCTCGGGCATCGTTTAAAAGGGCCAAAATTTTTTTTTCTTCAAAACGCAATCGCTGCAGCCAGATATGGTCACACACCTCAAGGGTGAGAACCCCCCTAGCAAACCCTATAGGCCTAACAGCCCGAGCAATGGGAGTTCCTATAATTTCTGACCATTTTTCAAGAATTTCCCCGGCCTTGAGAGCCTTTTCCCAAGCCGGGGTATTCCAAATATTTTTTAAAATAGAAGAAAGTTTTTCCATTAACAGACTTCTTTTTTGACCTCTTCGAGCTTTTTTTCGATAAAGGTCTGTATTTCTGTAAGTTTTTCTTTGTTTTTGGCCTCAAAGCGCAATACCAGTACCGGTTGAGTGTTAGAGGCTCGGACTAAACCCCAACCGTCTTCAAAAACCACCCTGGCGCCGTCAATATCTATAACTCGGTAGCCTTCTTCTTTAAGTTTTTCCGTTAGGAGCTTTACGATCTCGAATTTCTTTTCATCCGGACATTCTACCCGTATCTCCGGCGTAGAAACCATTTTGGGAAGATCTTTAAGCATTTCAGATAAAGGAATTTCGGAAGCTGCCACGATTTCAGCAAGCCTTAAAGAGGCGTAAACGGCATCATCAAACCCGAAATAGCGATCTGCAAAGAAGATGTGGCCACTCATTTCTCCGGCAAGAAGGGCCTTTTCTTCTTTCATTTTATTCTTGATAAGGGAATGACCGGTTTTCCACATAATCGGCCGGCCACCAAGACGAGCAATCTCATCATACATCACTTGGGAACATTTTACCTCTCCGATAATAGTGGCTCCGGGGTGTTTCTTGAGAATGTCTCGGGCAAAAATGATAAGAAGCTGATCGCCCCAAAGGATCTCGCCCTTGTCATCCACAACACCGATACGATCTCCATCTCCATCATAACCAACCCCAAAATCTGCTCCTATTTCTAGCACTTTAGCCCGCAGGTCTCGAATATTTTTCTCTACCACCGGGTCTGGGAAATGGTTGGGAAAGGTACCATCCACCTCACAATAAAGGGAAGTTACCTTACAACCTTGATCTTTGAATACTTCTGGAGCCGTAAGGGCTGTGACTCCGTTGCCGCAGTCAAGAACCACTTTAAGGGGAGATGAAATCTTAATATTTTCCTTTAAAAATTTTTTATATTCTGGCAATATATCGTACAATTTTAAGTTTCCGTTTCCGGACTCAAAGTCTTCTTTTTCGATTAATTTGCGAATCTCTTGGATCTTTGGCCCATAGATCGTTTCTTTTCCAACACAGATCTTAAAACCGTTGAATTCCGGAGGATTATGGGATCCTGTAACTTGGATCCCGCCGTCTATTCCATCTAGTTTAAAAAGGGAAAAATACATTACCGGGGTAGGCGTAATACCTATGTTAATCACATCTACCCCTGTGGAAAGGATTCCCTTTATGAGGGCTTCTTGGAGAGCGGGTCCTGAAAGACGACCATCTCTTCCAGAAACTACTTGTTTTCCGCCTTTTCTTTTGATTATAGTACCGTAAGCCCGGCCAATGGCTTCTGCTACCTCTTCGGTAAGGTCTTCCCCTACTTTGCCACGGATATCGTATTCGCGGAACATGAGCGGATTCACTTTCATGGCCTTCCTCCTCATTTCTTTTTTCTAGGCTAGCAATCTTCATAGAAAAAGTTAAGCAATTTCGTGAACAAAGGGCTATACTAAGATGTGCGCTTTAAGATTTTTGTTTATGGAACTCTCAAAAAGGGTTTTCGTCTCCACCCCTATCTTTCCCGTGCCTCTTATTTGGGAGAAGCGGAACTTGAGGGTTTTAAAATGTATGATCTGGGTCGGTATCCCGGAATTGTTTCTGGCAAAGGGAAGGTATATGGGGAAGTATATGAAGTAGATTTAAAGACTCTACTGCTCCTTGATGAGATCGAAGAAGAAGGGGAAGAATACGAACGCCGACTTTTGGAAGTAAAGCTTAAAGATGGCCGTAGAGTAAGGGCCTTTGTTTACATTTATCGGGGAGATATCTCTGGGAAGAAAGAGATCAAGAGCGGGCGATGGGAGAAGAGGTGACTTTTTTGGCAAGTTTTTCTGGGGAAATGGGTACCAAAAGGGCTGCAACCCAAAAGGTTCTCAAAGAACTGGTGGTAAAGAATCTTTCTTCGCGGGCGAAAATATTGGGTTTCTCCTTAAAAATAGAAAAATTCTACGGGCGTCTCAAAATAGAGTCTCAAAAAGGAATAGAAAATCTCCTTCTCAGTCATTTTGGTCTCGGTCGAGTAGCTCAGTTTTTTCCCATTACATCTGATTTCGACTGGCATTGTCTCCTTCCTCAACGACCTTTTACTTTCGAAATTTACTTAGAAAAGTGGGAAGATTCCTCTTGTAAAGAGGAGGCCCTTTCTTTGAAGAGGAAACTCCTTTCTTTCCTTGAAGAAGAAAGTCTTAAAAGACTGTCTTCCTGGGATAATCATCCTCTGGAGCACCTGCGCTTTTATTTAGAGGGCAGAAGAGAGGGGCTTTTTCTTCTCAAAGATCCCAAGCCTGCTCCAGGGGGGCTTCCGGTAGGTTTTAGTGGTCGGGTCCTCCTTTTATTTTCTGGAGGGCCAGATTCTATACTTGCAGCCTGGCTTCTCCTCCGGCGGGGTCTTGAGGTAGTACTTCTCTTTTTTGATGATCAGGAAGAGGGACGAGCCAAGCTTGTGGAGGAGACGGCGGCAAAGCTAGCTTTTTTTACTCCCCAGGGGAAATTTCGTTTTCTTCGCTATCCCTTTCGGAAACACCTTTTGGAAATTCAGAAGGGTTTTTCTACACGAGAACAATGTTTTTACTGTAAGTCCCTTATGCTTGAGATAGGAAAAGGCCTTTTAACGAAAGTAGAAGCCGAGGCTCTCGCTACAGGAGAGATTTTAGGGGAGCAGGCCAGTCAAACGCTTCCGGCCTTGCGGTTCATAAGTTTTGGCAAAGGTCTCGTCCTAAGACCAGTGTTAACTTTTACCAAAGAAGAGGTCTTTGCCAAACTTGTAGAGATTGGCTGGGAAGGAAAAGCAAAACTTCCTCCTTGCCCTTTTACTCCCAGAAGACCACGTACTTTACCTCGTAAAGACCCTTCAAAGATCTTAAAGACTTTGCAAAAATTGGCCAAGATAGCAGTCAAGGTAGAAGAAAAATTTGTTTACTATGGAGAGAACAATGAAGATCGAAACAGCTTCCAGGCTAGTCCGTTTTGAGTGGGGCAAAGACATACACCAAAGGATTCATTATCCCGAAGAGGATTTATGGCTTGAGGTCTTTAAAGGAGAGAAGCTCGTTTTTTCCCGGAAGATGAGCTTTCTCAATGAGAGTGAAGAGGTCTTAGCACCCGGGAAGTATGTGGCGCGGCTTTTTCGTAAGAAACGTCCCAAACTCCGAATTACGACCTCTTTTCATTACACTCCAAAAGTGGTTTTTGTGTCGGAAAATGAAAGGAGACATCACGTAACGATTTCAGAAATAGACTGGGATAATCTCAGACGGGATATAGAACTTGGTGTTGGTCTTCATTTTGGGGAGGAAGTCTCGGTCTATCTCCATATTTTACGTTATCCAGATCCAGAAACAAATTTTCCCGAAGAGGAATGGCAGGAGGCATCTTTTAAGGACTATTTTTTGGTTTTGGGTTCTCTGAAAGCCCTTGAATTTTGTCTCTGCCAGAAAGAGCCCTTTCGGAAAGTAAAAGACATAATCTGCCTTGAGCTTCTACCCCCTGAAATAGTAGAACTTTTGGCAGAAAGGGACTTTGAAGTTCACTCTCGAGAAGGTCTTTTCTTGAGCCGAAAACTTGTTGAACCTGATCAGGTAAATCTTCTAGTGTATTGGGATTTTTCAGAGGGATTTTGGGAAGAAATATACCAAAAGATGCTGCGTCCTCGAAAACTTATCTGGGAGGATGTAGATCTTCTCCTGGAGATTTTTTCCAAACCCGAAGGGGAGGAAAATTTTTCACTTTTTCGTCCGGAAGAGAAACGTCTGGTTGGTCTTGCTAAAGATTGGATCCTTCCGGATGTTCCTGATGGGGCTTTTTACCAAGCGAGACTCATACTTTTTGATAAAAGACATCAGAGGCGTTTAGAAGAAATTGCTTCTTCGGAGGAATACTTTGTTCCGGCTAAAGAGGAAAAGATTGTCCTTTTGCCCATTGATGAAAGAAGGGTATTTGCTTACTGGCATCTTAATCGAGAAAAATGGTCCCGAAAGTTAGGCCGTTTTGCTGCCGGACGCCAGGTGATGATTCGCCTTGAGGTCTATCATGACTTTTTTGGTGAACTCTTCCACCATCCTGAAAAAGACGTAGTAGTAGATCCTTTTACTACTGATAATTGGTATCTCTGGGTGGATCCCGATAAGGCATATCGGGTACGTCTTGTGGCGGAAAGAGAAGATGGAGAGAAACTTTTTTTGACGGATTTTTCCAATTTAGCTCCCACAGCAAGGCTTGCCCCAGGAAATACCCCTGTAACTTATGCCACTTACGAATTATCCCTTGATCATCCTACTATTAGGCCCCTTGAGTCCCGTATGGGAACAGCAGAACACTCTATCGGCTATCTTTTGCTTCATTTGCACGCCCATTTGCCTTATTTTAGAAGGCGGGTTGTTTACGGAGCGGCAGGAATATGGCAGCCCCTTGGTTTTCCAGAAGAATGGTTTCATGAAGCCTTGGTAGACACTTATATTCCGCTGATCCGTGTCTTTGAAAAACTAACGGAAGAAGGAGTTGATTTTAAGCTCTCCCTGGACATTTCTCCGACTCTTTCTAGCATGATGCGCTGTTCTTTGCTTCAGGAAGAATTTCTCAAATACATTGAGGGTCTTATTAATTTGGCCCGAGCAGAAATAGAGCGTGTGCGCCGGGAGGCCCCGGGTTTTGAAGCGGCAGCCTGGATGCATCTCAAGCGGTTTGAAGAGGCCCGAGAAGTCTTTTTGCGTTACGAGAAAGATTTAACCCGGGCCTTTGCCAAATTCCAAAAGATGGGAAAGCTTGAGATAGCCACCTGTGCGGCCACCCATGGTTTTTTGCCCTTTTATACCCGTTACCCCCAGGCTGTTAGGGCTCAAATTGAAACTGCGGTCAAAGATTACGAAAGAGTTTTTGGCAGGCCTCCCCTCGGGATCTGGCTTCCGGAATGTGCCTATGTACCAGGGCTTGAGAAATACCTTGAAGAATATCAACTTCACTATTTCTTTGCCGAAACTCACACTCTTTTAAACGGTGATAGTCCGGCAGAATTTGGTGTTCACTCTCCGGTCTTTGTCAGAGATTCAAGGGTGGCGGTTTTTGGTCGTGACCCTGAAACGGGCAAACAGGTCTGGAGTGCCGATGAGGGTTATCCAGGAGACCCAGATTATCTCGATTTTCATATTAAAGGAGGACCTTTTCGCTATTGTCGGGTCACCAATCGTTATTCTCTTCAGAAAGAACCCTATAATCCAGAGTGGGCCAAGGCCAAAGCTGCTCAGCATGCCCAACATTTTATGGAATGTCGTAATTTTCGTTTCGAATATATTCGGGGCTGGTACTGGAAAAAGCCCCTCTCCGTAGCTACTTATGATGCAGAACTCTTTGGACACCACTGGTTTGAGGGCCCCCTTTTCCTTTATTTTCTCTTTAAAAAACTTTACTATGATCAAAACCAGACGGAATTGATTACCCCGAGTGACTACCTTCACCGCCATCCCACCAATCAGGAAATCCTTCCCCCAGCTTCTTCTTGGGGAGACAAAGGTACTTTTGATAAATGGATGTACGGTTCGGTCTCCTGGATGTACCGCCACGTTCACGAAGCTATTGAAGCTTTGAGTTATCTGGCAAAGAAGGTCCCTTTTAGGGAAGATCCACTCCTTAAGATCATCTTATCCCAGGCTGGGCGGGAGGTACTTTGGGCTATGAATAGTGATCTAGCCTTTGTAATTTCAAATGGTCATTTTGTAGACAAAATGAAAGAGTTTTTCTTTGAAGCCCTTGAAAGGTTTTGGATACTTCATGAGATGGCTCGCAGAAGACTCTTAGGGAAAAAGATCGAAGAGGAAGTCCTGAAAGAGCTCTGCTTTAGTCGACCGATATTCCCTGATCACCCTTGGGAGGTGTGGCAAAAGACCAATTAAAGTCCCTTTTTCTTCTCGAGAAGTTGTTGAATTTGTTCGATAAATTCCTTTACATCTTGAAATTGGCGGTAAACCGAGGCGAAGCGTACATAAGCCACATCGTCCCATTCGTGTAATTTTTCCATGACTTTCTCTCCGATAAGGGTTGAGGGGATTTCTCTCTCTCCGGATTCCATAAGTTCTCTTTCCAGTTCATTTACAAAGCTTTCTATTTGTTCCATGCTGATGGGTCTTTTCTGACAGGCTTTACGAATCCCTTCGATTACTTTTTCTCGCAAAAACGGCTCTCGCCGGCCATCTCTTTTGATTACCAACGGAAGTTGCATCTCCACACGCTCATAAGTTGTAAAGCGAAAACCGCAGGAAAGGCACTCCCGTCGTCGTCTTACCGCCGCGCCGTCTTTGCTAACCCGGCTATCTATCACCTTAGTTTCAGAATGTTGACAAGAAGGACATTTCATAAATTATCCT
>JALSPG010000032.1 GCA_026986115.1 Thermodesulfobacteriales bacterium | reverse complement strand
AGCTCTTCGCGGATTTCGGCGGCGATTTCAGGCCTGTGGATGTTATCCAGAATGGGTTTGTCGTATTCATCTACAAGGACTACGGTCTTCTGATTGTATTTTTCACTGAGACGCAAAATGAGTTCTTCAAAACGGTCGGAAATAAGCGGTTTGGAGAGCTTTTCTTGATAGAAATGGGCATTCTTTTCAAGGATAGTTTCAATTTTTAACTTAAGCTCATCTCGAGAGCCGATCACCCCGGCCCCAAAGAAGATGTAGATGACGGGATGTTTCTTTGACCAATCCCAGTTGTTTTCGAGGAAGAGGCCACGGAAGAGCTCACGCCTGCCAAGGAAGGCCTGGCGCAGGGTATCCAGAAATAGACTTTTTCCGAAACGTCTGGGGCGGGAGAGGAAGTAATACCCAGCTCCTTCTTCAACAAGTTTTTTGACGAAAGGGGTCTTTTCTACATAATAAAAGTCATCTGAACGGATCTTTTCAAAACTCTGGATGCCAACGGGAAGTTTTTTCTTGGCCATAGATCATTATTTCCCTAAGACCTGAAATATAACCCGTCGCCGACGGGCTCTGTTATCGAAATCCAGTAAGACGATTTGTTGCCAGGTCCCAAGAAGAAGTTCTCCTCCTGACACCGGAATAGTAAGACTAGGTTTTAAGAGAGCAGCTCTCACGTGGGAAAAGCCATTCCCATCTCCCCAGGCCTTATTATGTTCGTAAGGAATGTCTTCAGGGGCAATCTGGGAAAGGGCACGACATAGATCCTGAAGAACCCCGGGTTCATATTCAATAGTGGTTACTCCTGCAGTAGAGCCGGGGACATGGACCAGAAATTGCCCTTCCTCCAAGCCGCTTTCTTTGAGGAACTTTCGGGCAGCCGGAGTAAGGTCATGAATGTCACAAAAACCCCTTGTTTCCAAAAAGATTTCCCCGGTTTTAACAATCATTTGTTACTCCAGGCGAAAGTTTTTTCTGCCATTGTCTTTGAGTTATTTCATAAAAATCGTTTCCGTAAAGATCGTTTATCACCACTGCCGGGAAGTCTTCTACCTCGAGTTCAAATAAGGCCTCAGGGCCTAAATCCTCAAAGGCAAGTGTTTTGATATTCTTTATGCAGCGTGAAAGATAGGCCCCCGCACCTCCAAAGGTGGCCAGATAAAGGGCTTTGTATTTCAACTGAGCCTTTTTAACCTCTGGCCCCCGCCTACCTTTACCCATGGTAGCAACTACCCCCTGGGCTAGGAGGAAAGGAGTATAAGGATCCATGCGGTAGGAGGTCGTAGGGCCTGCTGCGCCTACCAGGCGTCCGGGAGGGGCAGGGCTTGGGCCCACATAATAGATTAACTGCCCTTTGAGAGAAAAGGGTAGGGGAATGTCCTTTTCAAGCAGTTCAAGAAGACGACGATGAGTTTGATCCCTTGCCGCCAAGATCTTTCCGCTTATGGTAATAAAGTCACCAGCGTAAAAATCTTGAAGAGGGGTCCGGTCTTCGAGGGGGAAAGTTAATTTTTTTTCCATAAAATTTTATTATAGCCGGGCTTATTTTTAAAGGGAACTTCAAACCGGAGGCAAAAATGAAAAGAACTTTTCGGATAGCCATTGTCGGGCGCCCCAATGTGGGCAAATCGACTCTTTTTAATACTCTTACCAAAAGTAGGAAGGCTCTGGTGGAGAAATCTCCCGGAGTAACCCGGGACCGGGTTTATGAGACAGCAGAAATTGAAGGCCGAAAAGTCACTCTTATCGATACTGGGGGGCTTGTACCAGGGGATGAAGATATTTTTGCCCGGGAAATCTTTAAACAGGCTGAACAAGCCCTCAAAGAAGCAGATCTAATCCTTCTCGTATTGGATGGCCAAAGTGGCCTTACCCCGGTAGATGAAGAACTGGCCTCTTTTCTCCACCGGCTTGAGAAACCAGTTATCGTGGTGGTCAACAAGCTTGACGGCCCCCGTTACGATCAAATACTTCCGGAGTTTTATGCCCTCGGTTTTGAAAAAATTGCAGGTATCTCTGCCAAACATAAGCGAAATCTTGATGATCTCAAAACCCTCATTGCCCAATACCTGCCGGAAGAAACAGAAGAAGAGCAGCTTGAGGAAGAAGAAGTCGTAAAACTTGCCATTTTAGGGCGGCCCAATGTGGGGAAAAGCTCCCTTGTTAACCGTCTTTTAGGAGAAGAACGGATGATTGTTTCTGAGATCCCAGGGACCACCAGGGATTCGGTTGACACTTTCCTTGAATTACCAGATGGCCGAAAATATCTCCTCATTGATACTGCCGGTATTCGAAGGCGCCCCCGTATTAAAGAACGAGTAGAAAAGTTTAGTGTAGATAAAGCTTTCGAGGCCTTAAGACGGGCAGATATTGCTCTTATGGTTCTTACTGCTGAAGAAGGAATTACAGATCAAGACCAGAAAATCCTTTCTCAAATAGATAAACACCATAAAGGATGTCTTATTTTAGTGAATAAATGGGATCTCTTGGACGGGAAAAGGGAAGAGGGAAATATCCTGCTGGAACAGATTCGCTATGGAGCTCGTTTTGTACCCTGGGCCCCAATTCTTACCATTTCAGCCAAAACCGGGCGCCGTATCAAAGAGATTTTGCCACTGGTGGACGAAATTTACCGGCAGTATTCAACCCGAGTGCCTACCTGGAAGGTAAATAAGGCCCTTCAAGAAATCGTAAGGGACCACAGCATCTATACGAAGGCCGGAAAGAGAATCAAATTTTACTACGGCACCCAAGTCGATATTCGTCCTCCCACCTTTGTAATCTTCAGCAATTATCCGGATGAAATTCCAAAGAGTTTCGAACGTTACCTAAGAAACCGCCTGCGAGAAAGCCTTGGTTTTGATAAGTCTCCAGTAAAAATCATCTTCCGCGAGAGGAAATAAATATTAAGCCCATTCAAGGATCCGTTCCTGT
>JALSPG010000031.1 GCA_026986115.1 Thermodesulfobacteriales bacterium | reverse complement strand
CGTACTGGTTTCCTACGGACAGGATGCCGGAGGGAGACGAAGCCCGCCGCAACGATGACATCGGCATTACTCATGTGCATCATTTTTACACCCGCCGAAACCTGTGGGTGCTGGGGGCTTATATTCACCGTCTTAAAAATTTACAACTGGGGAAACGTTTGGTTCCAATTCTTACGGGTGGTTTATTAGGGTTGACCAAATTACAACGTTATAAACCAAAAACTACATTTCCAAATATGATTTTAAGTGGGACTCTATATGTGGGTTCTTTAGTCCGTGAATGGCGTGCAGATCAATGGCTACAAGGAAAATTAAGATCATTCAAACGTGCTTTATCTAGTAAAGGGAGATTAGCGGTAATTACGACTTGTTCTACTACACAAATGGATTTTCCAAAGGAATCATGTGACTACATCTTCACCGATCCGCCCTTCGGCGGAAACCTCATGTATTCCGAATTGAACATTCTCTGGGAGGCCTGGCTTAAGGTCTTCACTAACAACAAGCCCGAAGCAGTAGAAAACAAGACACAGGGTAAAGGACTTCTCGAATATCAAGAGCTTATGACGCAGTGTTTCCGCGAATATTACCGGGTGCTGAAACCCGGAAGGTGGATGACGGTTGAGTTTCACAATTCTAAGAACGCCGTGTGGAACGCCATTCAGGAATCCTTGCAGAAGGCAGGCTTTGTGGTGGCGGATGTCCGTGTGCTCGACAAAAAGCAGGGCACCTTTAAGCAGGTAACCAGCAGTGGCGCGGTAAAGCAGGATCTCATCATCTCCGCCTACAAGCCGAACGGCGGGCTTGAGGAGCGCTTCAAACTAACTGCTGGAACGGAAGAGGGAGTCTGGGATTTCGTCCGCACCCATCTGGAAAAGCTCCCTATGCCGAAGCTCCGCAGTGGTGAGCTTGAGGTGATCGCCGAGCGCCAGCAGCACCTCCTCTTTGACCGCATGGTGGCCTTTCATGTCCAGCGGGGAGTGCTCGTGCCGGTCTCGGCTGCTGAGTTTTACGAGGGCCTGAGACAGCGCTTCCCTGAGCGCGACGGCATGTTCTTTACCCCGGAGCAGGTGGCGGAATACGACAAACTACGCTTAAAGGCCGAGCGCATAAAACAGCTTGAGCTTTTCGTGATGGACGAATCTTCCGCCATCCAGTGGCTGCGCAAAGAGCTTGCGAACAAGCCTCAGACCTTTCAGGAGCTACACCCCAAGTTCATGAAGGAAATCCAGGGTTGGGCCAAACACGAAAAGCCGCTTGAGCTTTCAGAGCTCCTTGAGGAAAACTTCCTTATGTACGACGGCGAAGGGCCCATCCCCAAGCAGATCGTCTCCTGGATGAAGAAATCCGAACGCCTGCGCGAAAAGATCCGCGCGGAAGAAGCCCGCCGTGGCGAAATTGGAGAGTTAGGCCTTGAGACAGACGACCCTGAGCTTATAAAGGCCGCCAAAGACCGCTGGTATGTGCCGGACCCGAATAAGGCCAGAGATCTCGAGAAGCTCCGGGAAAAGCGGCTTCTCAAAGAATTTGAGGAGTACAAGCAGTTTCCTGGCCGAAGACTCAAGATCTTCCGCACCGAGGCCCTGCGCGCCGGCTTCAAAAGGGCCTGGCAGGAGAAAGACTACCAGACCATCGTAGATGTCGCCAAAAAAATCCCCGATCGCATCCTCCAGGAAGACCCCAAACTCCTCATGTGGTACGACCAGGCCTTAACCCGGTTGGGGGAGGAATAATTTTGGCCGAAAAACAAACCTTGGAGGTAAGATGATGTTGCAAATAAGTAAGAAGTTAATCATCGACGAAAATCAAAAACCAGTGGCAGTTATTATCCCTATAGAAGAGTTCAAAAAGATTGAACAGATACTGGAAGATTATGGTTTAGCAAAGTTAATAGAAGAATCTGAAAAAGAAGAGATCTTGAATTATGAGGAAGCTATTGAATTTTATAAGTCTTTAAAAGATGTGGGAAATTAAATATACAAAAAGATTTCTCAAAGAATTATCAAAACTCCCTAGAGATATCCGAGAAAGAGCTGAGAAGATTGTTTTTAAAGAGATAAAAGACAAAAATCCATTTTCTTTAGGCTATATAGAAAGGTTAAAAACTTCTAAAGATAAATATAAAATTCGTATAGGAGACTATCGTATCGGATTAAAGATAGATAGCAAGCATAAAGAAATAATCTTTTTAAGAATTGCTCACAGAAAAGATATTTACAAAATGTTTCCTTAACCAGTTTTAAAGGGTGAAAAGATGTACAAAAATGGTGATATGTGTCCTATTTGTGGGGAGGGAACCATAAAAGTCGAAAGAAAGCCCGAAATTTTTGGATACAAAGGTCAAACTTTGACCTTAGAATTGACTGTTTATTCTTGCGATGTGTGCGGGGAAGGCTTTTTTGATAATGAAGAGATGAAAAAACATCAGAAAACCATAAAAGATTTTCAGCGCAGAGTAGATGGTTTCCTGAATTTTTCGTAGGATGAGCGCGATTTTTTGTCCTTGACTTTGTCAACAAATATATTAACATCAGGACGAAAAGGTGCTGAAGCTCAAAAGTTTTGAGGAGATCAAGAAAGAAATCTACAGATTAGAAGAGTTTGAAACCGATATATCCTCTGAATGGCGGATTTTTTGTGTGATAAGAGAAATTTTTGATGAAAATGGTGTGAAAGTAAAAGAAAGGTGCGAAGTAAAAGAATTTATTTTAAATGAGGCCTCAAAGGATGATTTGGAAAAAATCGTGGCTTACTTTGATTTATTTGCCGAGCAGGGGCCTCCACCGGCAACAAAATTTTTCCGACATGCTAAAGGTTTCAAAAAGGAAGAAAAGATGCTCCAAGAATTGTGGAATGTTGTCGATCTTTATTTGTGTGAATGTAAACCCATTGGCAAAAATTTGTATCGTTTGTTGGGATGTTATTCCAGGCAGGAAAAATTTTTAGTGTTGGTTTCTGGATTTAAAAAACCTCCAGAGAAAAAGTTTAGACAGGAATGTGAACGGGCCATAAAGATTTTAAAAAGATTAAAGGATTAAAGGAGGATGATTAATATGACTTTTAATGAAGCCATAAAAGAAGCCCGTAAAGGTATTTCTTATAAAACTCACTATATGCTTCTTAAGATTACAGGCAAACTCTATGAAATAATGAAGGAAAAAGGACTTAATTATTCAAAAATAGCTAAAAAACTCAATGTTTCGCGGGCAAGGATTTCTGCTCTCTTTTCCTGTCAGCACAATGTTACTTTAAAAACCCTTATCGCCGTGGCAGATGCCCTTGACTGCGATCTGGAAATTAAGCTTATACCCAGGGAAGTAGAAAAACAAAAAGAACCTAAAAATGTAATCTTTGTTAAAAATTTTGAAGAAGAAAAACAAAAATATAAGCTGAAAAGAATAAAGGCTTATAAAGACGAAAAAGAGGAGACAGATGAAGTTCAAATTGTTGGATATTCGGCTTAAAAAAGCCTATTTCGCTTTAAACGAGAAAATTATTTCTGAAAAAGAAGAAGAGGCTGAATTTGAAATAAAGAAAGATCTGGGCATTTTTATAGGAACTGATGACAAAAATAAAAATCTAGTTAGCGTTGGTTTACAAGTTAAAAATGATTACGATGATAGTCCCTTTAATTTCGATCTGGTTTATGAAGGATATTTTAAATTTGAATCTTCAAAAGAGATATCTGACGAAGAGATCGAAAAGGTATGCCTAATAAATTGCGCGGCCATAATTTTTCCATATCTTAGGGAACACCTTGCCGATCTCACCCGCCGCTCCGGACTCCCCCCCTATCATTTACCGCCAATAAATTTTGTGAAGTTGTATAAGGAGAGGGATAAAGACATAAGGAGTTAACTAAATGGCTTTAACTCGAGTTCACTTCGAAAATTTTACAGCTTTTAGAAAGCTTGATATTGATCTTTCACCAGGAATAAACATATTTATCGGGCCAAATGGAACCGGAAAAACTCATATTTTAAAAGCTGCCTACACTGCCTGTGATATAACAAAAACTAAAAAGAGTTTTTCTGAAAAGCTTGTTAAAGTCTTTTTGCCTTATAAAGGCTGGCCCGGGCGACTTGTACATCGCCAAAAAGGAAGCTCTCAATGTTCCATTCAGATTTATAGAAGATTGGAAAACAATAATGAGATTAAAATAAGTGCTTCTTTTTCTAATCACGTTAAGAGCCATGATAATATTTCAGTTCAGGGTTACAAGAAATGGATAGAACACAAATTGGAAAGTGTTTATATACCAGTAAAAGAAATGTTATCAAATGCGCCGGGTCTTCGTTCGCTTTATTCTCAGCGAGAGTTGCTTATAGAGGAAATATACATAGACATTTTAGATAAAGCTTATTTGCCTGCCTTAAAAGGACCAATAGACAGCAAACGTAAGCGCCTTTTGAACATAATTCGGAAAGTAATTGATGGAAAAGTGATAGAAGAAAACGAACATTTCTTTTTGAGTAATAAACAAGGGAAACTGGAATTTCCTTTGCTTGCGGAGGGTTTGTGTAAACTAGGCTTGCTGTGGCTTTTGATTCAAAATGGTACCCTGCTCAAGGGATCGGTGCTTTTTTGGGATGAGCCAGAAGCCAATCTTAACCCCAAAATAAATGCGTATAGTCGTCGAAATCCTTCTTGAACTTCAAAGAATGGGTGTACAGATTTTCCTTGCTACTCATGACTATGTGATATTAAAGGAATTCGATTTACAAAAGAAAAAGGGAGATAAAGTTAAATTTCATTCTCTATATAGAGATGAGAAGACAGGAGAAATTAAAATTCATTCTACAGAAGAGTATCTTGATATTCATCCCAATGCTATAGCTGAAACTTTTACTGATCTTTATGATAGAACTATTGAGAAAGCTATAAGGTAGAAAGTATGAAATTTGAAGAACAAGAAGGGGAGTTAATCTTTATTTTCTTGGCCATTTCGGTTGAAAAGCTGGATCGACAGGATAAACCAAAACCTGAAGGAATGTCTTTGGTAGATTTTGTGGTTGAGGAAACTGATAAAAATTTTCTTATAGAAATTAAAGATCCATGTCGCAGAAAAGCCCCAGAATCGAACAAAAGAGCTTTTTTAAAACAATTAAAACAAAAAACACTTATAAACAAAAGTTTGGTTCCTAAGGCTCGCGATAGTTATACTTATTTGCATCTAATGGAACGAGATAATAAACCTTTCTTTTTTGTAGTAGTATTGGGTCTTGATCACTTAAAATTTGATGAGGCGCTTTTGCTAACGTTTCAAGATAGGCTTCGAGAGAGAATTAGAAAAGAGGCTGCGGAACCGTGGAAACGCAAATACATTAAAGACTGTATTGTTGTTACTACTGAAAATTGGCCAAAATATTTTCCTGAATATAGCTAGAGAATGGAAATCTGATGGCCAATGATTGGTTCTGGAGTGAGGATCACCACCAGCTCTGTCGCGTAATAGAAACCAGAACGCTGTGGGGACATACCGTTTGTCGCGTGTGGTTGCCGGAAAAGAATATAGTGGTGCAGGTGCCGAAAGAAGCCCTTAAGCCCCTTTCCGAAAGCGAGCATCTTGGCAAAGATCACATCATTTACATCGCCACCGCGGCGAAAATTGCTGACTCCCTGAACCAGGATATTCTCCTGGCTCCCATTGATTCTTCGGTCATTCCGCTGCCTCACCAGATCAAAGCCTTATCTAAGGCCGTTTCAGGGCCACGGGTACGGTATCTCCTGGCCGATGAAGTGGGCCTTGGAAAGACCATCGAGGCTGGTCTTATCATGCGGGAGCTGAAATTAAGAGGACTCGTCAGGAGAACCCTTGTGGTTGCTCCCAAGGGGCTTGTAACGCAATGGGTAGCAGAAATGAAATTTCACTTCGGCGAAGACTTTAAGCTCATTTTGCCCGAGGACCTAAAAACACTTTATCGCCTTTACGGAGGAAATCCCTGGCGCCTCTTTGATCAGGTGGTAGTGCCTATGGATTCCATAAAACCTATAGAAAAGAGACGAGGATGGTCAAAAGAACAAATAGATAAATATAACCGGGAGCGTTTTGAGGATCTTATCACCGCGGGGTGGGATCTGATCATTGTGGACGAAGCCCATAGGCTTGCTGGAAGCACCGATCAGGTGGCACGCTATAAACTCGGGCAGGGTCTTTCCGAGGCTGCGCCTTATTTGCTTTTGCTTTCTGCTACTCCACACCAGGGGAAGACGGATGGTTTTCGCCGCTTGATGTCGCTTTTAGACAAAGACGCCTTCCCGGATGAGGAAAGTATCACCCGCGAAAGGGTAAGTCCTTATGTGATCCGCACTGAAAAACGCCAGGCGATTGATGCTTCCGGGAAACCGCTTTTTAAACCTAGGCGTACAGAACTGGCAACGATTTCCTGGGGAGAGCGTCATTCGGAACAGCAATTGCTCTATGAGGCGGTGACCGAATACGTGCGCCAGGGTTACAACAGGGCCTTGAAGGAAAAGCGCCACTACATTGGTTTCTTGATGATACTCATGCAGCGTTTGGTAGCTTCAAGCACAAGAGCCATAAGAACCACACTTGAAAGGCGACTCAGGAGCTTGAGAACGCCTGGGGAATTCCCTCTTTTTACTTCTATTGAAGAAGAATGGGCAGATCTCGATCCTCAGGAACAACTCGAAATACTTCTACAGCTGAGACTTAAGGCTTTTGCGGAAGAAGAGCAAGAGGTCAAGAGGCTGCTTGAGGCGGCCACGGCCTGTGAAGCGCAGGGGCCGGATGTCAAGGCTCAAGCTCTTCTGGACTGGATCTACCGCCTTCAAGCCGAAGAAAACGATCCGGGCCTTAAGGTGCTTGTTTTTACAGAATTCGTCCCTACTCAGGAGATGCTATATGAATTCCTGACCGAAAGAGGTTTTAAAGCGGTTTGTCTTAACGGCTCCATGAGCCTTGATGAGCGACGCAGGGTGCAGGAAGCCTTTGCCAAAGAGGCCCAGATCCTTATTTCTACCGATGCCGGCGGAGAGGGGCTCAATCTCCAGTTTTGCCATGTGGTCATAAACTACGATATTCCGTGGAATCCCATGAGACTTGAGCAACGAATCGGAAGGGTGGATCGCATAGGACAGACTCATCCGGTGCGGGCTGTAAACTTCGTTTTAGAGGATTCCGTGGAGCATCGCGTGCTTGAAGTGCTTGAAGAGAAACTTGCGGTGATTTTTGAAGAGCTTGGCATAGACAAAACCGGTGATGTGCTTGATTCCGCTCAGGCGGAACGCATTTTTGATGAACTTTACCTGGAAGCTATCCTCAATCCTCAGAGAATAGAAACCAAGATTGACGAAGTGTTGCTCTCCCTCCGTGAACAAGCCCGGGAAGCCAAGGAGGCTGCCTCTATCCTTTCCGCTAGCGGAGAAGTTGAAACAGACAAGGTGAAGGAGCTTTTAAGTCATCCGTTTCCGTATTGGGTTGAACGCATGACCGTAAGTTTTTTAAAAGCTCATGGAGGATGCGCGGAAAGGAAAAAAGAAACTTGGAGTCTTACCTGGCCTGATGGAGAAAAACTAGAAACCTCTCAGCTTACCTTAGAAGAGCCAAGGGTGAGAGGCCTTATCCAGCGTCTTCCGCAATTTGTTCCCGGACAACCGGTGCCAGTAGTTACTTTTCCTGAGCTTTCCCAAGATTTGCGGGGCTTTTGGTCTTTGTGGCGAATTACCCTTCATACCGAGGAATGGAATCGGTATCGAATAATGCCTCTATTTATAGATGACGAACATAAAGTTTTTATTCCTGCGGCCAGGTATATTTGGGACCGACTTCTTAGCGATGATATAAAAATCCTTGGCTATTTTGATGGGGAAGATCTTGAGTCTAAATTTGAAATATTCTGGAAGAGTGCAGAAAAATATGGAGAGAGCTTTTACGAAGAGCTTATTAAGGCCTACCGGGCTTACCTCGCTCGCGAAAAAGAAAAAATGGAACATACCTTTCGTGCGAAACTTAAGGCCATCCAGCGAGTGGGATTGCGTGAAGTTAGGGAATATCGCTTAAAAAAGCTTGAGGAAGAGAAGCGAAAATTTTTAAAAGAGTATGAGCAAAAGAAACAGATTGTTCCTGAAATGACGCCATTGATAGTTGTTCGTATAGAACCTGGGCCATCGTGAAAAACTGGCGCGAGATAATCTTAAAAGAATTTTTCGCACGAATTAATAAACTTACGCTCGTGGCGGACCCACATGGTCTGCTCCAGGAAGAAAAGATAATAGAAAAACTTGGCTCTCTTGGCTATGAAATCCTCTGGTTTGAGGAGCCAATTTCTTTTCGCTACATTTATGAAGCTCGTTTTCGCTCTCGCTGGGATTGTGGAGAAGATGTCTATCTAATCGTCGCTTTTAAAAAAGAAAATTTCAATATTTTGCCCTACGACCTTTTGCAAAGAGGAAAACGGCTTATTTTTCATCTCTTGGATATCTTCCCCGGTTTGGATTATACGGTAGTGGCTAATCTAGATCGTTCTGATTTTGATGTGCTATATGAAGCTGTAAGTAAATATTCTCCCAAAAATTTAGGTGAAGACGCTACCAAAGATTTTATTTTGCGACATGTTTTTAAGACTGTACCGGAGCTTATCAAAACTCCTTCTGATCTTCTAAAGGTTTTATTGCAGCGGCATTATAGTAGAAAACAAATTCCAGAAATATTTGATAAGTATCTTATTGATTGTTTGCGCAAGGATGACCGATTTAAAGATTGGCCTTTAGAAATTATTGTTCCTGATCGTGAAGCTTTTTTTACTTTTTTGCAGGAGCGCTGGCCTATCTTCTTAAGCCATATTTCCGGGTACGAAAAGGTTGGTGAAGATCAGGTTCAGTATGGTTTGAAAATACCAGGTCCTACTTATCTTCCTTTTGATCATCAGGATGTCCGAGTTTATGTGGATAATCTATTCCTTGAAGGAATACTCAAACCTGTTCCTTTTGAAAAGACAAATAACTTGCCTTTCGAGTGGTTTCGCTTAGGCATCATTTCCTCAGAGACGGAGAATATAACTCTCCGGATAGATAAACTTTTTGAAAGACTAAAAAGCGACTTTCCCTCTGCAGATGCCCACTATGACTATTGGCGTTCCTTTGCCAGACGTTATGCAGAGCTCATTTTTCTTGTTATGCAATGTGAAACGCTTCCTAATGAATACCATCAGCATTTAGACAATTTAAAAAGAGATATTGATAAAGTTTTTATTCCATGGATGTTAAAACGCTATCAGAGCCTCATTAACCTTCCGGGTTTAGTTATGCTTCATCATATCCCACGTTTTCTGGCCCATGAAATTTCCGAAAATCCTGATTTGAAAATCGCCTTTGTCCTGGTGGATGGCCTATCGTTAGATCAATGGCTTGCGATAAGGCATGAAGTTCAGAGGGAGGGAGCTTCCTGGTGTTTTGAAGAAGAAGCGGTATTTGCCTGGGTTCCTACTCTCACCAGTGTTTCCAGACAGGCGGCTTTCTCCGGGAATCCGCCCTGGTATTTTGCCGAAAGCATTGATTCTACACAAAAAGAGGCCGTGCTCTGGTATCAGTTTTGGGGGAGCTTCGGATTTAAATCCGTAGGGCAAAGTGGATATGCCAAGGGGGAAGTAGCGTATGTTAAAAATGTCGAGAAAAATTTTAACGTGCTCGAAGAGCTGGTTGGAAATGCGAGACTTCGCATCCTGGGCTTGATTGTAAACCGCGTGGATCGAATCATGCACGGTATGGAACTTGGCACTCGCGGAATGCACAGCCAAATTCGCCAATGGGTAAGGGAAGGATTTTTCCATAGGCTATTAAAGACTTTGTGGGATGACGGGTTTTTGATCTATCTTTCATCGGATCACGGAAACATTGAGGCTCGCGGATGCGGAAGACCTCAGGAAGGAGTACTGGCTGAAGAGCGTGGAGAGAGGGTGCGGGTCTTTCGGGATTTTAGAGCCCGCCGAAAGATAAGAGAGCAGTTTCCAAACGCTATAGAATGGCCTCCGATAGGCCTTCCAGAGGATTATTTTGCGCTTTTGGCTGCTCCCCGGCAGGCTTTTGTTAATGAAGGTGAGCGTATCGTGTGCCATGGTGGTATAACGGTGGAAGAAGTAATAGTTCCTTTTGTTAAAATCTTTAAAAAATAAGAAATAAAATGCATCCGAAAGATAGAAAACAACAAATCGGTTTTAGCCAGCGGGTTCGTCTGGAATGGCTGGAAGTAGCGGCCCGTCTTGTACTTACTGGAAATGATGAGAAGACCATATATGAAGCACTTAATGATCTCCTTAAAGATAGACTTTCTGTCGGTAGTAATGCTCGAAGAAGCTCTCGTGCCAAAACGATCAGTATTTTGATGAAGATGTGGGTAAGGCCACCCAAATATTTAAAAGACTTTCATCAAGATGGTTTAAGACTTTTAAAAACTCTGCATCCAGATGAACACCTGGCCCTTTATTGGGGAATGGCGCTTGCCGTGTATCCTTTTTTTGGCGCGGTAGCCTTACAAACGGGGAGACTTTTGAAGTTACAGGGAACAGTCACTACTGCTTCTATTTTGCGTCGGCTCAAAGAGCAATACGGAGAAAGAGAGACGGTTTTACTCGCAGCCCGAATGGTTTTGAGAACTTTTTCTGACTGGAATGTTCTGAGAAAAACGGGAAAGAGGGGAATCTATCTTCCTGGTACTGTTCAAAAAGTTTCCAGGCCAGAACTTATAACCTGGATGATAGAAGCCTATTTATACAGCCAGACAAACGGAGCCAGAGAGTTTAAAAACATCATTCATTCGCCAATATTTTTCCCTTTTGAAATTCAGGCTGTAGAAAAAGAGTTGGTGTTTACAGGTGCCAGAATAGAAGTATTGACTCACGCTATTGACCAGAAATTGATTTATTTGAAATGAATTCTATACTCTTTTTTATTTTTAACGATTTCCATTTTTATGTTAGCAGTTTTACAGAATACCCTGTCAAAAAGGAATGTTCCAGCGTAGTGTTCCAGGTGTCGAGGCCTGGGTGACAGAAGTCAGGGAGGCCCTTCTTTCGGGATCCGTGGCCCGGTAACCAACGAAGGCCAGGAGCCAGACAACCAGTAAAAAACACAAAATAGCTTTTCTTGTGGTCCCCCTTCCTTTTGGAATTTTTCTTTCGGGAGCAACGAAACCAGGATAAAATGAAATAAAACAAATTGAATCGTCTTTGAGGTGAAAATGTATGGGAAGGATCATTGTGGATTCAAAGATACGTTTTGGTAAGCCCTGCATAAAGGGTACGAGGATCACCGTTCAAGAGGTCCTTGAGCTGGTAAATGAAGGCATACCTTTTCAGAAGATAATTGAGGAATATTATCCAGAGCTCACGGTAGAAGACATCAAAGCTTGCATTAGGTACGCTATCGACTTAATCAGCTCCGAAGATGTTCACGTGGAAGCTATTTGATGAAGTTTCTACTTGACCAAAATGTATATTTCAAGACGGCCCTCTTCTTGAAAAATCTTGGCCACGATGTGCTCCGAGTGGCGGAGATAGGCCTTGAAAGTGCTCCAGATGAAAAACTACTACAGAAGGCCCAGGAACTCGACCGGATTCTCGTTACGAGAGACAAGGACTTCGGGAACTTAGTCTTTGTGAAGGGGATGAAAATCGGGGTAATCCTTCTTCGTCTCGATCCGTCCAACGTTGATCGGGTGCACTGTGTATTGGAAAGGGTCTTGACTTCTTTGTCGGAGCAAGAAGCAAAGAGATCCTTTCTTGTCATCGATCATAATAAGTATAGAGTGCGAAAATTTTGAGCTTTTCTCCCCAGCACGGAATTCCATCGAGATTTTCTGATTCCTCCTTTCCGGGCTAGCGTATTATAACCCTTCCGCGCCTTATGCGTGTCAAGGCTCTTCGCTCGCTTTGCTCGCTTCGACCCTTACGGGCTGGCGCTTCGCGCCAGTCCTTGACATGCGGCGCGGAAGGGTAGCTTTTCTTTTTGCCCCGGAAAGGGGGAAAAAGGTGGAACCTTTTTCTTTATTCAGGAGAGAGGGCTCAGGGGCTCAAGGCGCTCGACGGCTTCGCCTCTCGCGCCTTTCGGGCCAGGCCCGTAAAAAACGGGAAGGGGGTCTCACCATGAGAAAGGTCAAAAAATTCAAGGCCGTGAAAATGGAAAGAACGGCAGGAAATTCGAGCTCTGGGTTGCAGCTGACAACAAAAAGGATGCTCTCTTGCTGGTATCCGTTCTGATGCGTAACGGCTACGATGTAGAGATCGGGCCCGAGCTTCCGGATCCACCTTTTCGGTTTGAATCTTTCATTATTGCCACTCCGGGATGGGGCCCTGCGGTAGGGCTTGATGGGTTAATCAAAGTTCTCTCTGAAAAAAATTCTCTGGGCGCCCACGGTGCCCGTAAGGGCGCCGTGGCATCGCCTAGCCGAAAAGTGCCGCAAATTACGGGCCTCGCCCGAGGCGATTGCTACGGGCCGCGGATCCGGATGCCGACCTCTTTCGTTGTTTCCTCTAAAAGCAAGGAGGTCGGCGGTCATGAAGATGAAGGTGGTCAAGGTAAGTCGAGGAAAGAAGAAGAGGCTCAAGGTAATCGTGGTGTCCCGGAGGAAAGCCATAGAGGAGAAGACCAGGAAGTGTCTTTCCTGTGGTCGGGAATTCAGGTCCCGCGGGCCGTGGAACAGGCTCTGCATGACATGCAGCGAGAAAGTAACAAAAGCGGTGTCATCGGGCTTTGCGGTGCCGTTCACGGTAGGAAGGACCTAATTAGAGGGCCGGGGAAAGCCCGGCCTTTCCACTCTGGGAAGGCCTCACTCTCAAATCAATTCTGAACTAATGCACAGGGAAACTGCCTACGGATTAGTGGTAGGTAATTTGTCTTTTTTACATTCTGGACATTCCGACCAGTAAACACGATGATGAACCAGACATAGAGAGGGAAGTTCTCTCTTTTTGTAAAGATCAATTAGATCCATAGCTGCAAGGCGCAGAAAGCGGCTGGTTTCCGGCTCTATACTCTGGTCCAGCTTGATGGGAAATTTTTCTTTTTCTATGGCCTCACGGTTTATAGACCAGTCCTTTTCGAGCTCACGGACCAGTCTTTCGGCGGCAGCCAGAAAGTCGTTGTCTCGATAATATAGAGTTGCTACTAGCGCTATGTCCTGTGAACGGGGCTCCCGATCCAAATTAAGGGCCCAGTATACTCTCCAAATGGCCTGCATGGAATAATACCAGTATGACCGGAGAAAGAAGTAGATGGCCCCGGCAGGAAGTTCCAGGAAAAGAGAGTAGGCAGCTTTGACTGGTTTTAAGGCCTTTTTGAGAATTCCTTCTTCTTTGAAACCATCTATAACGGCTTTCGGAATTATTTTCCACGATTCAAAAATATTTTCCAAAACAGCCACCAGATAGCGGTGCCGTTCCATCAAAAGTTCCTCTTCCTCTGGTGAAACCTTCCTACTAGGCCCTGGAAGAATCGGTGGGCCTTCGCCCAGAAGAATGTAATTGGGGTTGATATTGAACTCCCGAACTATCTTTTCAAGAATTTCACCTTTAGGTTCGCGAAGTCCCTGCGTCCAGCCATAAACTGTTGAGGTCGGAATACCTAAATGTTTCCCCACAAGGGCTGGAGTTATTCCTAGTTCTTGAAAAGCCGTTCGTAAACGAAGTCCTATTTTATTTTTCGGTGTTGACATTTCTATTCACTACGAATAGAATTTTTCCTCAAAAAGAGCTTTGGGGGTGTCTGCAATGTATAACAATGTTTCTCCCGCTACCAACATGGCTGCGGAAAAAATAGCGGGGCAGAACACCATTCCTTCCGCGGCCACCACCAGGAAGGGTTCCCGAAGAACAAGACGTCTGGGTATGCCCTGGATCCGGCGTTACACTCACTACCTCAAAGATCCCGCTGTCTTGGAGCTGATTAAGCAGTGTGGCCACGCGGCTTATGCGTGGCTGGACTTTATCCTGCTCCACCTGGCATCCCTTTGGGAGGCCGAGGGGGAACAGGGGCTCGAGTACCCAATAAATTATTGGCTTGAGCAGGTCTGCCTGCTCAAGCCAGAAAATATTGAGGAATTTGAATGGTTTCTGAGATTTTCTCATGATATTGGCCTCTTGATAGTTGAACGAAAGGGCGACCGCTTAAAAATTGCCTCCCCCGATTTAATAGCGCTTGCCGACGAATATACGCGCAAAAAACGCCGAAAGCAAGAAAGCGAGGCAAATAATAAACGAAAAACAACTCGCACCCGCCTGGCCCGGCTGGAAGAATAAGTAGCAAAACTAGTAAAAATTGTGGCACGGCTGGCCGATGCCATCCAAGGCCATGGGCAAGCCTCGTCCTCTAGCGTTCCGGCGCCGGAAGGGGACCCCTCCGAGAAAGAAAAGGTCCTGATTTTAGAGGAATTTGAGGAAAAATTCAACTTAAAAACACAGGACTGGCGCAAAGCGGTTATTTTACTTGCTTTTCCTCCAAGAGAGCAAATCGGGCCAGGATACCTCGCCCGGATGACCGATCTCAGTCAGGCTGGGCAGGCCCTGACCAGGTGGCGGGAAACAAAAAGAACACAAAAAACGCCAGAAAAGCTCCAAAAACTCGAGGAAGCAAAAGTTTACGCCAAGATGATAAAGGACGGCTTTGATCGTTCGTCATAAAGCCGCGGAAAGGGCCCTGTTCCTGGCCCTGAGGGAGAGGCGCTTGTCCAGACAGAAGGAGAAGTGTCCGGATACAGATATGTCCGGACAAAAGGTACGGCAGGGCAGGTTGTTTCAGTTCGCGGCTTGACGTCCGGACAGAGAACATGTCCGGACACAGGATGGGGAGTGACCGAAGGTGGATTCGTTGTCCGGACAAAAGATAAATGTCCGGACAAAAAGCTCCGTACAGAAGGGAACAGAAGATGGATGAAGAACGTATCCTGAAACTTTTGAGGGAGGCCCTGGAAAACCTTCCTCTTTCCTGGCCGAGGTGGCTGCCTACCAGAGAAGCCGCCCGGTATTCCGGACTTTCCGCCAAAAAGCTCCGGGAGCTCGCCCGAGCAGGTGAAATATATGCCGTGGAAAGCCCGGGCGGAGGAAAACTCCTTTTCGACCGAGAATCCATTGACGTCTACTTCCTCAGAGAAAAAGCCAGACTTCAGGCACATTTAGAACTTCTCAAACGGGATAGGGTATGCTAGCTCTGGAAATTAAGATGAAGCTATTCAGGCGGTCAAACGGTTACTGGTATGTTCGCTTTGAGCGAGGAAAGGAAAAATCCCTTCGCACGAAGGACAAACGCCTGGCCCAAAAACTTTTCCGAGAAATCCAACAGGAAGCCCTCAAAGGCCGCCTCATTCTGCTTGAGAAGCAGGAAAAAATCTCTCTTAGCCAATTTATCCAAGAATACCTGGAGTGGAGCGAAAGTAATAAAGCTTATGCCACTTTGAAGCGCGAAAGAAGCATTTTTAAAAACTTTTTGAGTTACTTTGGCGAACGTCCATTGCGCAGTATATCTGTTAAACAAATAGAAGAATATCGGTCTTTTTTGTTAAGATCCGGAAGGGCTGCCTCTGGTATAAATCTTGATTTTCGCCACTTAAAAGCCGCCTTTAATAAGGCCCTAGAATGGGGTTACATCAAACAGAATCCTTTTGGAAAAATAAAGCCTCTCAAAGGGAAAACGGGCCCTCCGCGGTTTATTCCACCTGAAGAAATGGAAAAGATTTTTTCTTTTCTCAAGCAAAAAGATCCAGAATTTTGTGATTTCGTAGCCCTGGCCCTTGAAACCGGTTGTCGCTTAAATGAGCTCCTTAAATTAACAGCAAAGGATGTGGCTCCAGACCTTTCTTATATTCGTGTACTTGGCAAGGGAAACAGAGAAAGAATGGTGCCCTTAACCAAAAAAGCCCAGGGAATTATTAAGTCTCGATTACATAAAAAGGGCCGCCTTTTTGACCGCTGGACAGATAATTGGGTTTCCCACAAGTGGCGCTACTTTATGAACGAAATAGGGCTAGACTACCGCTTCCATGACATACGCCACACGACTGCTTCCTGGCTAGCCATGAACGAAGTGCCGATTCAGATTATCCAGGAGCTTTTAGGTCATTCCAATATAACCGTTACCAAAATATACACTCACGTTAAACAGGACGTGGTTCGCCAGGCCCTCGAACGGGTGTTTGGATGCAAAAATTCAGACAAAAGTAAGGCAGCGCCTCCGTTAAGGCTTGTAAATACTAAAAAGGACAGCTAACCTAAAATCCCTGGGGTAATACCCCGTGCCGGTTCGAGTCCGGCCCCAGGCACCAATAGTTCCTAAAAAATCAAGGTTTTATGTTAAAAAGTCTTTTAAAAATTCCTTTTTTCTTGACTTTTTTATTATATACTATAAAAATATAATTAAAATTTCTGTAAAAAAATTTCTAAGGGGGAAGAAAATGGGACCGAATATGCATTTAATGGGAGAAATAAAGTCTTTGTTGCTAGCAGTTGATGCTTCAGAACAGAGTAAGGGGGCAGCTCAAGAGGCAGCAACCCTTGCCATAGAATGTGGTGCTAAACTCTATATTCTCTATGTTCGCGAATATCATCCCGAATCGCCGGAAGCATTATTAACAGCTTTGGAAGAAATTCCAGAGAAACACCGGGAATTTTTGTATAAGGTAAAAAGTATGGTGGAAAAAGAGGAAGGGGAGGTAGAGATTATTATTAAGGACCATCCTGAAGCCTGGCGGGCTATAGTAGAAGAGGCTGAAAGGTTAAAAACTGATCTCATTGTAATAGGAAAGCGTGGCCGTACAGGTCTCAAAAAACTCTTTATGGGAAGTGTTACCGAAAAGGTAATTGGATATGCCCCCTGTAAGGTAATGGTTACTCCAAAAGATGTTAGAATTTCGGGAGAAATAATATTGGTAGCTACTGACGGTTCTTACTTTGCTAAAAAGGCGGAAAAAGAAGCTTTAAGTATGGGTAAACGTTGTAGTACCATTAAAAAAATTATTGTTCTTAGTGTGGCTAAAAGAGAAAAAGATATACCCGGAACTATCAGGATTTTAAATGCTTTTAAGGAATTGGTTCAAGAAGAAAAATTACCTTCCAGAGTAAAAGTGGAGACCTTAGAAGTAGTAGGTTATCCACCAGAAATAATAGTTAAAGTAGCCGAAGATGAACAGGCTGACCTTATTTTGATTGGAGAATATGGTAAAACAGGGCTTCAAAAGTTTATCATGGGGAGTACTGCGGAAAAAGTAATAAGTCTATCAAAAAAATCAGCAGTTTTAGTGGTAAAGTGATAAAAAAGTTTTTAATACTTTTTACAAAAGATTTTTTAAGGATTGTCTCTAGTCTTTAAGTTAAGGACTGTTTCTAAATTTTTTAGGCCCAGCCCTCCCCCTTCACGGGGAGGGCTGGTTGATTATATTAGCCCTGGAGCAACTGGACGGCCATTTGCGGGAGGGTGTTCGACTGGGCAAGCGCGAACATACCCGCCTGCATGAGCACTTGCATCTTGGTGAAGTTTGCGCTTTCGGAGGCAAAGTCCACCTCGCGGATGGCGGATTCTGCGGCCTGCACGTTCACCTGGGTGACGGAGATGTTGGCCACCGTGGATTCGAGCTGGTTCTGCACGGAGCCAAGCTCCGCCCGGATGCCGTCGATGTCGGAGATGGCCGCCTCAACGATGGTTAGACCAATCTGAGCGCTTTCGTAGGTGAGAACATTTAGGTCGGAAAGCTTTTTGG
>JALSPG010000030.1 GCA_026986115.1 Thermodesulfobacteriales bacterium | reverse complement strand
TTTTTAGGTTTTGTTGAGATTTATGTTTTGCAAAGCCCTTTGGTTATTTAGTAAGATTTCTTAAAAAATCTATTTTGGAGGAAAGAATGAAAAAATTTCTGATTGTTCTTTTTTTATCCTTTCTATTTTCTTCTGGGGTTTGGGCTTCAAAAATTATTATTCCCTTTGATTCCGAAGAAGAATTAAGGTTTTTTTACCCGGCTCAAACGGGAAATTGTGGAACACTTTCTAATTGGCATCTAATTTCCGATATCAAGGCGCCTTCTGGAAGAAAAGCCTTAGAAGTAGTCCCCAATCCGCGAACTAATTATGGATCCTGTTTTAACGTATTTTTATATCGTGGTTTTCAAGCTAAAGATCTAAAAATTTCTGTTTGGGTAAGGGCGGTGAAAGGGAGAGAAGACCAAGGGGGAGGGCCAATTTGGCGTGCTAAGGATGCCAATAATTATTATGTAGTGCGTTGGAATCCTCAGGAAAATAATTTTCGTCTTTACTACGTCAAAAATGCGCGGAGAAAGATGTTGGCCTCTGCCAAAGTCAGAAGCAACCCCCATAAGTGGCATCGAATTGTAGTGGAGCAACGGGGTGATTTTATTAAGTGTTATTTTGATGGTCATCTCCTAATCCAAAAGCAGGATCGAACCTTTTCTGATCCTGGAACTATTGGGCTTTGGTCAAAAGCTGATGCTCAAACGGCCTTTGATATGTTAGAAATAAAAATCATTTCTCCTTAAGAGGAGGTCTGGGTGTTTAAGAAATTTATTTTGAGACTTTTTTCTGCTTTTTCGTTGCGATTTATATTTTGTAAAGGTTTTATTTTCTTCTTGATATTGCCTTTTATTTTAGTGACGTGTGGTAAAAAGATAAATCAACAAGAAGTAGTGGTTTATACCTCCACCGATCAGGTTTTTTCAGAGCCGGTCCTTAAAGAGTTTGAAAAACGCACGGGAATAAAAGTTCACATGGTTTTTGATACGGAAGAGACTAAATCCACAGGCCTCATGAATCGTCTTTTGGCTGAAAAAGATCATCCTCGTTGTGATGTTTTTTGGTCTAACGATCCTTTAAGAGTGGAAATTTTAAAACAAAAAGGGGTACTAACGCCTTATATTTCTCCAGCGGCCAGCCATATTCCTTCTGCTTTTAAAGATCCCAAAGGTTATTGGACCGGTTTTTCAGGCAGAATAAGGGTTTTTTTGGTAAACAAGAAGCTCCTTTCCCGGAAAGATTATCCGCAGGGGCTCTTAGATATGTTAAACCCCAAATATAAAGGGGCGTTTGCATTAGCTAATCCCCTTTTTGGAACCACCTCCTTTCATGTTGCTTCTTTATTTGTAGTTTGGGGAGATGAAAAGGCCCGTGCTTTTCTTGAAGGGCTTAGAAAAAACGGTTTGCGTCTGGCTTCTTCTAACGGAGAAGTTGCCCGTTGGGTGGCATTGGGAAAGGTAAAATTTGGTTTAGTTGATAATGACGATGCCTTTGCCATGATAGAAGAGGGAGCACCAGTGGAGATGATTATTCCCGACCAGAAAGGTCAAGGCACTCTCTTTATGCCCAATGCCGTGGCTTTAATTAAAGGGGCACCACATCCTAAAACAGGTCAAAAATTAATAGATTTTCTTCTCTCACCGGTGGCAGAGAAAATGTTAGCAGAGGCTGTTTGCCGTCAAATTCCCTTGAATCCTGCCCTTCCACCCCCTCCAGAGCTTCCCCCGCTTGAAAAAATTCGCCTTTTGCCAGTGGATTATGCTAAAGTAGCTCAAAAAATGGAAGAAATTTTGCCATTTTTACGTTCTTGGGTCCTTCAAAAGTGAAATTTGCTTTTTTCCCGCGTCTCTTTTGGGCTTTGATTTTTTTACCCCCTTTGGGGGCCGTTTTCTGGGTGTTGGGCCACAGTTTCTTTCTGAAATGGGGATGGGATCTTTTCTTCCTCAAAGCCTTTTTAAATACCTTCTATTTAAGCCTTATAACAGCCTTTGTTTGTTTTATAATTTCTTTTCCTCTAGCCTTACTTCTAACAAAGACTCCTTTTCCGTGGAAAAGGGCAGCGGTTCTTCTTTTGACTACTCCTCTTCTTTTTCTTCCTTATCAAACGGCTTTGGCCTGGTCTTTTATTCTTCCACCGGCCCTCCTTTCCCTTTTATTTTCTTTCTGGGGGGTAGTATTTATTTTTTCTCTTTCATTTTTCCCGCTAATTTTTTGGCCTCTTTATTTAGCATTTTTAGCTGTTCCCGCAGAAGCAGAAGAAAGTGCCCTTCTTTTGTATCCTCCTTTAAAGGTATTTCAAAAAATAACCCTTCCTTATGTAAAACCGTACCTTTTAGGTGGAATAGGGCTTTGCATTTTCTTTAGTTTTGCTGAAATCAGTGCCCCCACATATTTGGGAGTACCGGTTATCGGTTCCGAAATACTCACTAGATTTGCCGCCTTTTATGACATTGACGGAGCTTTAAGGGCCTCTTTTCCTCTGGCTATTTTGGGACTTATTTTCTTTATCTTAGAAAAGCCCCTTCTTTCTCGTTGGGAAATCCCTATTTCTTTTGAAGAAGAAAAGGGGCTTTGCTTTGGTAACAAATGGTTTGTTTTGTTGGGTAGTATTTGGCTTTTAATAGTCCTTTTGGGAGCAGTTTTTCTCCCTCTATTTTTACTCTTAGAAAAAGCACAAGCAGTAGATCTCGGAGGCGCCATTTCAAAAATTAAACTTCCCTTATGGCGGAGTCTTTTTTACGGGCTTTTAGTTTCGTTAGTGAGCGTTTCTCTTGCCTTTTTAGCTCAGCCTCTTTTGACTTTAAAGGAAAAGAGGGTTTGGGAAGGATTGGGCCTTTTTTTGTTTTTTCTACCCCCAGTGATTTTGGCTGTGGGGCTTATTTTTTTCTGGAGCCACTTCTCTTTGGTCTATACCTCTTCTTTGCTCTTGCTTTTAGGGCTTTGGGGAAGGTTTACCTTTCTGCCCCAACGTCTTTTGGGGGAAGTATGGAAAAGATTTAACAAACATGCTCTTGAAGCCGCCTATCTTAGTGGGAGACCTTTTTATTTGATTCTTCTAAAAATAATTTTTCCCTCTTTTCGACCCTGGTTGGGGCTAGCAATGATTCTCTTTTTTATCTTTTCCGTAAATGAGATAACCCTTTCTTCCCTTCTTTATCCTCCCGGTGGGGCGCCTTTGGCAGTGGCTATCTATACCCTTTCAGTTAATACTCCTTTGTCTTTTTCGGCCTTTCTCTGCCTTTTAAATACCACCATGATCCTGGTAGTAATAAGTGTCTTCTTTTTTATCTTTAGGCCTAAACCATGGAAGAAGTAGTTATTTTGAAAGGGGTCAAAAAGTTTTATTTCCGAGAAGAGATTCTTCGGGGAGTAAGTTTTCGCCTTTTAAATGGAGAAAATCTCGCTATTATAGGTCTCTCAGGTGCTGGTAAAAGCACTATTCTTCGTCTTATCGCAGGCCTTGAGACCCCTCAAGAGGGTGAGATTTATCTTTATGGTGAGTTAGCTACATGTGGTACAAAATTGATAATTCCTCCTTGGAAGAGAAAAATTGGTTTTATTTTTCAAAATCTTGCCCTTTGGGAACATTTCACCGTTTACGAACATTTAGAATTTGTAAATCCGGAAGAAAGGGATTTTCTGGCAGAACTTCTGCGTTTTTTTGAGCTTTGGGAACTTCGTGAAAAACGTCCGGCAGAGCTTTCTGGAGGACAGAAACAGCGGCTAGCTATTGCCAGAGCCTTGGCTCAAAGACCAACACTTTTACTTCTGGACGAGCCGTTTTCCAATTTAGATCCCGTTCGGAAAAAGAAGTTTTTGAAAGAACTCCTGCGAATCAAAGAAAAACAAGGTCTTCCTTTGATATATGTTACTCATGATCCAAACGATCTCAAACTCCTTGCGGACCGAATTCTTTTACTTCACGAGGGAGTCATCTTACAGGAAGGACCTCTCGAAGAACTTTTGGCAAATCCTGTGCATCCTATAGTAAAAGAGCTTCTTACGTTTTAGTTTTACGATATCCATGAGTAAAGGAAACGTTGTAAAGTTTGGAACGCTTTCCTGGTGGTGGAGAAAGTGCCTTACCCACTAGGATAAGGGCCTGTTTTTTAATCTCCGCTTCTTTTACCACTTTGGCAAGTGTTTCAAGGGGAGCTTTGAGAATTTTCTGCTCCGGCCAGCCTACTCGGTAAACACAGGCTGCGGGAGTTTCAGGAGGATACCCTCCTTCTAAGAGTTCCCGGGTTACTTTATCAATGAGAGAGGCACTTAGAAAAAGGATTAACGTGGCCTGGTGAGAGGCCAAAGAACGCAAATTTTCTTTTTCAGGCACAGGAGTCCTTCCGGCGGCACGGGTAATTATAACCGTCTGACTCACCTCAGGTATGGTGAGCTCGCATCCCAAAGCAGCGGCAGCAGCCAAAAAGGAGGAAACCCCGGGGACAATTTCCCAAGCAATACCGCGTCTGCCAAGTTCTTCTATCTCTTCGGCGATAGCTCCGTAGAGGGAAGGGTCTCCTGAATGGAGTCTTACAGCTAGTTTTTCTTCTTGGGCAGCGGTAGCCAAGATTTCTATAATTTCTGGAAGTGTAAGGGGAGCGCTATTTATTTTTTCTCCCGGGACTTCTTTTAAAATTTCTTCTGGAATAAGGGAGCCTGTGTAAAGAACTAAGTCGGCATTTTCGAGTAGTTTTTTGGCTTTAATTGTAAGGAGTTCAGGGTCTCCGGGGCCAGCACCTACAAGATATATTTTTTTCATTTTTCTCTCCAAGCTTTTAAAAAAAAGACCGGGTTTTCCGCGGCAAACATCTGGGCCTGCTCAAGAATTTTTTTCCCCCTAGCCGCCCAAAAGAGATCAATCTTGGTTTCAAAACCTTCCTTTGTTAGAAACTTTTGAGCCTTGAGAAGATTTTCCAAGCATACAAAAGTGGCACAGATTCGCGTAGAAGCTTTAAGCTTATTTTTAAAAAGATCAGCCTTAGGATAAAGAGCCTTAAAACCCCCTCCGATAAATACGAGGTCTGGAGAGGGTAGTTCTTCTAAGGCCTCTTCAATAGGCTTAGGAACGAGAATTACGTTATCTAATCTAAAACGCTTCAGATTTTTGCGTATAAGTTCTACTCTTTGAGGTGATTTTTCCACGAGATAGGCCTCCCCTTTAAAACACAAAGAAGCTAGTTCAAGCCCTACGGCTCCGCTTCCTGCCCCAAGATCCCACACTATTGCTTCTTTGAAAGGAGAAAGAGCTGCTACTATCAAGGCCCTTAAGAAATCTTTGGTAATAAGCCCCTTTTCTTTTACGAATTCCTCCTCCGGCAGTCCAAAAATCAGGCGTCGTGGTTGAGGAGTCTTTTCTAATATAAGGATGTTTAAGGGGGAAAAATCTCTTTGGGCAACTTCTTCCAGAGAAAGATAAGAGAGTTTTTCTTCCGGCAAGGCTAGGTTTTCACAAACAATAGCCTGGGCCCGGATACCTTTGCCCAAAAGATACGAGGCAATACGAGCAGGTGTATTTAGATGATCAGTCAAAAAGGCCACGTGTTGGAAAGGAGATATTTCAAGGTGTAGATTTCTCCAGGAAGCTCTGCCATGAAGAGAAATTATCTTGGCTTCTTCCCAAGGAATCTTGGCTCTGGCAAAGGCAAGTTGAAAAGCGGTGGGAGAGGGGTGAAAACGTAATTCCTCAAAAGGGAAGAGTGAAAGGAGCCGTTTACCTATGCCAAAAAAAAGAGGGTCTCCACTGGCAAGAACAACTATTTTACGAGTTAAAAACTTTTTTATTTTTTCCAGACCTTCTTCAAGAGGACTTTCGAGAAAGATTTTAGGGCCCTTAAATTCTTTAAAATTTTCTAGATGACGTCTTCCCCCAACTAATACTTCGGCTTCGGCGATAATTTTTTGATACAAGGGGGGAAGAAGTTCAGGATGATGAAAGCCAATCACTTCTATCATTTTTCAACACAAGCCAGAAGTTCTCCGTCAAAATCTAAGAGGATCGCCCGGATGTTTACGCTTCCTTTGGCCATTTCAAGGGCCTTGCTAGCGGCTTCTGAACATACTCTTTCAGCAAAAGGTTGTAAAAGATGAGGGGTCTTTTCTTTCAGTATTTCTAAAAGATGGCGAGCCGTTAAGATTTCCTTTTTTGTAAAGAAATCTTTGGGTAAGTTTGAAATTTGTTGCACCCAAAGCAGGAGTTTTTCAAGGGGGACGTTTCCATATTTAGCATGGGTATTGGGAAGACCAGCGGCAATTTTGGCCATCTTGGCGAGCATCATTGCCAATGTAATTCTACGAAAACCGTTTCGTCTGGCAGAACGCAAAGAAAAACCCACAAAATCTCCTACCTGAACAAAGGCTTCTTCTGGAAGGTCTTTAAAGATCTTTTGGCAAAAGGCCTCACTTCGTCCCCCGGTTGTTAATATTACTTCTTGGATTCCAAGGGCCCGGGCTACATGGAAGGCTTTAACGATAGAAGCCTTATATGCTGCAGTTGAAAAGGGGATTACGATGCCTTTGGTTCCCAAAATGGACAACCCGCCTTTAATGCCAAGCCTTGCATTTAAAGTGTTCTGAGCTAGTCTTTCTCCCTCAGGTATGGAGATAGTCACTATAAAGTCCCATAATTTCTTATTTTTCCCTAGGATTTCTGCTATTACCCTTTCCATCATACGGCGAGGAACGGCAGAGATAGCAGGTTCTCCAATCGGGATCCCCAGTCCTGGTTTGGTAACAATACCTACACCTTCTCCCGCCTGGAATCTGATCTTTCCCGTTCCGGGAATGAGTTTTACTTTTACTTTGATTTCTGCCCCGTTGGTAACATCTGGATCATCTCCGGCATCCTTGATAACCGAGGCCCAGGCTTCTTTTCCGTTGGAGGCGAAGGACTTAAGCTCAAATTCTGCCTCCCAGCCTACAGGGAGTTTGATCTTAATACGGGGCTGTATCTGCCCAAAGAGAATCAAGAGAGCTCCCTTGAGAGCTGCGGTGGCACAGGCCCCAGTGGTATAGCCGTACCGGCCTTTAAAATGACGCGGGGGTTTCATTTTCCAAGACTAAACGAAGAAGAGCATTAACAAGGGCAACGGCAATAGCTGAACCGCCTCGGGTCCCTTTCAGGGTTATAAAGGGGGTTTTTTGTTGGGCAAGCAGAGTTTTATATTCTGGAGCCCCAACAAATCCCACTGGTACGCCAATAACAAGAGCAGGGGCTTTCTTGTTTTCGATGGCCTTGAGCACTGGTAAAAGGGCGGTAGGGGCGTTACCGACCACGATAATTTTCTCTCCTGGGAGGGAAAGCCCTTTTTCCATGGCTACATAAGCCCGAGTAAGCCCCCGCCGCGAAGCTTCAGAAATTACCTCCGGGTCATCAATAAGACAGAAAATTTGGATTCCTAAGCGTTTGAGAAGAGAACGATTAATGCCAACCATTACCATCTTCACGTCACAAACAAGAGAAGCCCCCCTTTTAAGGGCGGCTATTCCTTCTTTTACGGCTTGAGGATGAAAGATAAAGTCACCAGCAAGACTTAGATCTCCGGTGGCATGAATGGCCCTTTGGATAAGAGGATAGATTTCCTCAGGGAAGGAGAGACCATTTTTGTGAAGGGCTTCATTTATAATTTGGTAACTCTTTTGTTCGATAAGTGTAGGGGAGAGCTTCACTTTCCTATCTCCGGCCAGAATTTTTTATGAATTGTTTGCACCCGCGTAAGTATTTCCAGAGGTTTTTCTGTTTCTTCAAACTCTTCTAATTTGTCAGTGGGAATAATAGAACGACCTACTAATTCAAAGATTACCGCTGCGACGCAATCTGAAAGCCCTTGAAGACTGTAACCACCTTCCAAAGTGAGTAACAACCTGCCATTGCAATATTGTCTGGCAAGTTTTTTGATGATCCGGGTAAGAAAGGCAACTCCGATGGGGGTAACTAACATCCCTCCTAAAGGATCGCCAAAGTAGATGTCAAACCCTGCTGAGACGAGGATTACATCTGGTTGATACGCTTTAGTGATCGGGATCAGAATTTTTTTAAAAACAGTTGCATACTCTAAATCACCGCAGCCAGCGGGAAGGGGAACATTTACAGTATATCCTATCCCTTCACCTTCCCCTATTTCTTCTACCCTACCGGTACCAGGATAATAAGGGAATTGGTGGGTGGAAAAATAAAGTACGTCTTTGCGATCATAAAAAGACCATTGGGTACCGTTTCCATGGTGAAGATCCCAGTCTACAATAAGGATCCGTTTGGCCCCTAATTTTTGAAGGGCGTAATGTGCTGCTAAGGCCACGTTATTAAAAAGGCAAAATCCCATAGCTCGTTCTCTTTCGGCATGATGCCCTGGTGGGCGTACCAAAGCGAAGACATCCTGAACTTCTCCTTTAAAGATGGCTTCAAGCCCAACAAACTGGGCTCCTACTGCTTTTACCGCAGCCTCGTATGATTCTGGAGAGGTGGCGGTATCCGGGTCAAGCTGGACTCGATTTTGCCCAGCAGTTTGCTGGATGGTTTTAATATATTCCGGACTATGGTTCCAACAGAGTTCCTCAAAGGAAGCCTCTCGAGGTTTAAGAACTTTTACAAACTCTGCAATATCTGGCTCTGCAAGGCGTTCATAAATTTTGATAAGTCTTTCTGGCCGTTCCGGATGATACTCTCCGGGATTGTGTTTAAGAAAAATTTCGTCTTTTACAATAGCGATATTCATATTGCCCTCCTAGCCTTTTAGCCACCCTGGAAAGAGTTCTCCTAACCCTCTTGCCATATATTCAACGGAAATTACCGCTAGAATCAAGCCTGTAAGACGCACAAAGAGATTGGTGCCAGTTTGGCCGAGCATTCGGGAGATACGGACTGCGTGCGAAAAGATAACAAAAGTCAGCAAAGCCACTAAAATTGTAGCTGCGATAACCATTAGTCTTAAAGAAAATTCTGACTCGCCTCCAGTCAATACTAGTACAGTAGTAATGGCCCCTGGACCGGCTAAAATAGGTACCCCTAATGGTACAACAGCAATGTCTTCCTTGTGACGGCTTTCTTCCTCTTCTTCTGGAAGGCTTTTGGTGGCTCGAGGTTGGGCTTGAATCATCTGAAGGGCTATGAGTAGCAAGATGATTCCTCCGGCAACCCGAAAAGAGGCCACAGAAATGTCAAAATAGAGAAGGAGCCGATCTCCGAAGAGGGCAAAAGCCGCCAAAACGAAAGTCAATACTAACGAAGCCTTAAAGGCCAAGTATCGTTTTTTATTTTCGGAAAGACCTTCGGTGAGCCCGAGAAAAAGGGGCACGCAGCCTATAGGATCTACAATGATGAAAAGGGGAACAAAAATATGTAAAAACTCTTTAAAAATTTCCATCTTTTGGGCGGCCTCCTCCTAAATATAAGAAACCCCCAATAGTCCCGCCAATAAGCATTACGCCGTAAGTAAGAAAACCTAGAGCGATTCCTAATTCAGGCGGATAACCCAAAAGTTCTAAAAAGTAAGAAAGAGTTCCTTCCCTTACACCAAAGCCCCCTAAACTGATGGGCAAACTAGCAAGGATTCCCATCAGAGGAATGATAAGGAAAAATCTGGCCCACTCAGGCTCAATACCCAGACTACGGGCTAAAAAAATGAGATGAATATTGTAAGCTACCTGGACGGCAAGCCCTAAAAGAAAGAGAACACTAAATTTGGGCCAGGGTGTTACAGCGAGAAGGGTTTGAAAAAGCTCATGACTTACTTTTTCGCGAAGAAATCTCGAACTCAGGGTAAAAAGTAGAGCTACTCCCAGCCCTCCTGCGGAGAGTAGAAGAAGAGTTTTGCAGGCTAAAGGAGGCAAAAAATTTCCCACCAAGGGAATAAATATTAAGAGGAGAAAAAGTGCTCCGAGGAGACCAAAGGCCCGATCATAGAGGACGCTAAAACTAGCCACACTTTTTGCTGCTCCGGCTTTTACTAGATAAAAGACCCTTACAATATCTCCTCCCAAGAGTCCCGGCAGAAAGGTATTAAAATAAATACCAATGAAATAGACACGACAAAAATAGAAAAATGGTTTCTTAAAACCAAGATAGAAATTTATCTTTTGCCACCGAAAAGTACTTATTAATTGGAAAAGAAAAAAACTAACTACGGAAATAAAAAACCAACTCCAAGAAAGCCCTTTAAAGCTCTGCCAAAGAAGAGAAAAATCTGTGCGCCGAAAAAGATAGTAAAGAAGAGTAAGGCTTACAGCAAGTTTTAATAAAAAAGAAAGGGTCTTTTTCACTCAATAACCTCACGGACATTGTAAATACGTCTTCCCGAAGCCTCATAATAGGTACGTATTACTAATTCTGCTAGAAGGCCTGTTCCTAAGAGGTTTATTCCGGCCAGAATGAGCAAAACCCCTAAAATTAGAAGGGGGCGATGACCAATTTTTTGTCCTAGAAAAAACTTTAAAAACGTCAGATAACTTTCGATTATAAAGCCTAAAAATAACATTATTCCACCAGTGAGACCAAAGATGTGAAGGGGTTTAGTGGCAAATTTACGGAAAAAGAGAACGAGTAAAAGGTCCAAAAGTACCCGGTAGGTTCGTGAGAGGCCGTATTTACTACGTCCAAAACGGCGGGGGTGGTGGCGCACTTCAACTTCTGTGACTCGAGCTCCACCTAGACTTACTAAGACCGGGATAAACCGATGAAGTTCGCCGTAAATGGTAATTCCTTTAATGACTTCAGCCCGGTAAGCCTTAAGAGAGCAGCCGTAATCGTGGAGCCTTACCTTCGTTAGGCGAGAGATAAGAAAATTGGCCAAAAAAGAAGGTATTTTTCTGGAAATAAGGGGGTCTCGGCGGTCTTTCCGCCATCCAGAAACTACATCATAACCTTCTTCAATCTTGGAAAGGAGTTTTGGGATATCCGCCGGGTCATTTTGAAGGTCTCCATCCATAGTAACAATAATTTCTCCTCGGGCATGATCTATTCCGGCAGTGAAGGCTGCGCTTTGGCCAAAATTACGTCTCAAAGCTATGATCTTCAACCAAGGATAGCGAGGTTTAAGGGCCTTGAGTTTGGCAAGAGTTTGGTCGTGGGAGCCGTCATCTACAACGATTACCTCAAATGGCTTATTGAGGTTGCTCAAAGCCCTTTCAAGGCTAACGAGCAAAGGGGCTATATTATCTTCTTCGTTATAAACCGGTATTACTACGGAGAGATAGGGTTTCATGGTTTAAGGAAGGTAGGTTTTAGGGTTCCGAGCGTAATTTTGATTTCTCTTCTTTGATTGTTCCTCAAGATTTCAAAGGTGATATCATCTCCTGGTCGGTGGTGGGTAAGGGCCTGAACAATATCTAAGATTTTTTTCACCGGTTTTCCTTCAATTCCCACAATAACATCCCCACCTAAGACGATTTCTTCGTCTCCTAGAAGGATGATTTTATTCCCTCCGCGTATGCCAGCCTTATCCGCAGGAGAGCCTGGAATAACGCTTTGTACCAGAACCCCTTCTTCAGGTTTAATGCCAAAAAGCCCTACTAAGCGAGGGGTTATTTCAAGGCCCTTTATCCCTACAAAAGGCCTTACCGCATAACCTTTAGCAATGAGTTGAGGAATTATCCTCAGAGCCACCTCAGAAGGGATAGCAAAACCGATATTTTCTGCTCCGGGTTTCAAAATAGCGGTTATTATACCTACTACTTCCCCAGAAGAATTGAGCAGTGGACCTCCGGAATTACCTGGATTGATAGCGGCATCTGTTTGGATAATATTATGAGAGAGTTCAAGAGTAGGGCTTGGAAGGCTACGATTAAGAGCACTTACTACTCCTACTGTGAGGGTATTGTCTAGCCCAAAGGGGTTCCCAATGGCCAAAACTTTCTGCCCGATTTTAAGTTTGGTGCTATCTCCGAAGGTTAAAGGAGTTACTTCTTCTTGGGGATCAATTTTCAAGACAGCCAGATCCGTAGGAGGATCTGTTCCTAAAATTCGGGCTTGGTAACGTTTCCCTTTCCAATCGCTAACAATAATGGTGTAGGCATTTTCTACGATATGGTAATTGGTGATAATCTGCCCTGTTTTAGAGATAAAAAAACCCGAACCCACTGCGCGTTCCGGAAAAGCCCTTTTTGAGGTGGTAGGTTTCTTAAGACATTCTATATGGACAACGGCCTTACTTGCCCTTTCATAGACTGAAATATTATTTTCCTCAAAAGGGGTAAGGGCCTGAGTCCCCTCCCCAAAAATAAGAAACGAAAAAAAGAAGAAAAAGACGGCCCGTTTATACATAAAATTTTTCCTTAATCTGCCTGAGTATGATTTCAAGTACTTCCTCTGGTTTTTTATTAGAGGTGTCTATCACTACGGCCCCTTTAGGTATTATGAGAGGGGCTATTTTTCTCTTCTGATCCCTTTCATCTCTAGCGAGAATTTCTTCTAATATTTTTTGATAATCTACTCTTAGCCCCTGTTTTTCAAGTTGAAAAAGGCGTCTCTTGGCCCTTACTTCCGGTGAGGCTGTAAGAAAGAATTTGATGTCCGCATCGGGAAAGACGAAACTACCCATGTCCCGCCCTTCAGCCACAACCCCTCCTTTCTTGCCTATTTCTTTCTGTTTTGTTGAAAGGGCGGTACGGACCCCAGGAACTTGCGCCACTACAGATGAAAGATGGTCAATTTCAGGGGTCCTGATGTCCCTACTTACATCTTTTCCTTCAAGAAATACCCAAACACCATTTGAGGAAGCTTTGAGTTCGAGGTTTATTTCTCGTGCCAACTGTTCAAGGGCTTCTTCATTTTCCAGAGGAATTCCTTTTCTTTTGGCTGCTAGGGCTACACTTCGGTACATGGCCCCTGTATCCAGATAAAGATAACCTAATTGGGCTGCCAGTTTTTTGGCGATGGTGCTTTTTCCTGCCCCTGCCGGGCCGTCAATAGTGATAAGAAGCCCTTTAGGTCTCATGTAAGACCTCCTCCAGCCGAGAAAGAAAGAAGGTGTTTTCTTCCGGTGTGCCAATACTTATTCGTAAAAAAGAAGGGAAACCATAGGCTTCCATGCTTCTTACAATAACCCCCTTTTTGAGAAGGGCTTCGTATATTTTCCGGGCAGGTTGGTGTAGATCTACAAAAATAAAATTCGCTTGTGAAGGGTAAGGATGAAGCCCAAGGGCTTTTAAGGCTTCGGTTAATCTTTTTCTTTCGGTCCGGGTAGTTTCAAGCACTTTTTGAAGAAAGTTTCGGTCTTCTAAAGCTGCTTGGGCAGCTACCTGGGCTAAAGAATTGACGTTGAAAGGCTGTCTTATAGCATTTAAGATACGAGCTAATTTCTTTTGCATGATGCCATAGCCCACCCGCAGGCCAGCCAGTCCATAGGCCTTTGAAAAGGTCCGCAGAAGGACTACCGGAGGAGAAAAATTCTTAAAAAAAAGGGGTTTTAAAACTTTGGGGTCATCTACAAATTCTCCATAGGCTTCGTCTATTACAATAACCAGCTCTTTCGGGAGAGCTTTATACCAGGCCTCAAATTCTTCATGATAGATGATGCTTCCGGTGGGGTTGTGCGGATTATCAAGAAAGATGATTTTTGTCTTTTCTGTAATTTTTCGTGCTAATCCCTGAAGATCATGCTGAAAATTTTTCAAGGGAACTTTGATAGCCTTTCCGCCGGCGGCAGTTACAAATTTTTCATACATCAAAAAAGAAGGCTCACTCATGAGAGCTTCTTCTTTTGGGGAAAGACAGGCCTTTACTAGAAGATCAAGGATTTCGTTAGAACCGTTTCCTAGGACAATTTCTTCTGGCTCCACCTTATAGTGAGAAGCCAAGGCCTTTCTTAAGTTGTAAGCTGCCGGGTCAGGATAGCGATGGAGGTCTGAAATCGCTTCTTTTATAGCCCTAATAGCCCTTGGAGGCGGACCAAAGGGGTTTTCATTTGAAGCCAGTTTGATAATAGGGCCACTGATTCCTAATTCTCGTTTGAGTTCGGAAATGGGTTTTCCTGGAGGATAAGGTTTAAAATCCTGGAGATAAGACTTGATCATAGCCTTTTCCTTTCCTTAGAAAGACACTTATAGGCACCAAGGAAACATCTTTTTGGAGTCTGTTTTTGAATTTTTGTAATGCTTTTAAAGTGTAAGGGTGGGGGTGAGCAATAGCCAAAGTGGGCTCTTTTTGAGCTCGTTTAACAAAATTTTCTAGAGCCTTACAGACCGCTTCATAACCTCTTTTGTGATCTAAAAAAATTCGCCTTTCAGCAAAAGGCAGACCAATTTTGCGGGCAAGTTCTGGCACTACGGTTTTTTTGGTTGTCCTGCTATCTACATAAAAAAGGCCTAGATTTTGGACTTCTTCTAATACCCAACGCATATGTTTTCTATCTGCACTGAAGGCTGAACCCATGTGATGATTTACTCCTATCGCAAAAGGGACTCGCTTTACGGCTTCTCTTACCCGCCTTTTTACTTCAACTTCATTCATATGCAAGGTAATAAAATGGGAGTGATCTTTTACCCTTTCGGCTTGAAGAGGTAAATGAACTAGGACTTCAAAACCACGCGCGTAAGCCTCACTAGCAAGCCTTTTAGTAAAAGGGGCCTCGGGAAGAAAAGAGAAATTGAGTTTCAGCCCTAACCCAAAAAATTTTCTTTCAAGAGCGGGATTTTGTCCCATGTCATCAATAATAATACAGGCTAGCGGACGTGAAGGCCGAAGAGTTTTTCTTTGCCGTTGGTTGAGAGGGGGAGTTTTAGGAAGGGGGGTTTGGGATGGTAATGGTTTTTTAAGAGGTTTTAAGATGTAGAGGGCCCCCAAGATGCTTATAAGGATAAAAAGAGCCCACAAGGCCCACCCCAGCCGAGAAGGAGTAGGCCCTTTTTTCTTGCGAGGCATTACTCAATCTTTAAGTGGGTTATGACTTCCCAGCTTTTTAGAAGCCTTAGAGCTTCTTGAAATTGGCTATCGTAACGGAAACGTTCCTTATTTAGATGTCGAGGCCCTGGTGTTTCTTCGTTTTTCTTTTGTTTTTCTTTGGGATCGTGTTTTTGTTTTTTGGTCTGGTTTTGTTCTTCTGCATTTTCAAGGTGTCTTTCAAGATCCTTTTCTCTAATTGCTTGGTGTTTTTGATTCTTTTTTAGACATTCAGGATCAAGAAATGGGACTTTGACATCGGGTTCAATACCTTTGGCTTGTATAGAACGGCCACTAGGAGTGAAGTATTGGGCCGTAGTAAGACGGACAGCTGAACCATCGGGAAGAGGTATAATAGTTTGGACTGAACCCTTACCAAAAGTTGGCATTCCTACGATGAGGGCTCGATGATGGTCTTGGAGGGCTCCAGCTACAATTTCTGAGGCCGAAGCACTTCCTTCGTTTACCAGCACAATGATAGGATAGGGATGTTTACGTCGGTTAGGGGTGGCTTCAAAACGCATATTTTGTTGTTTGATTCGCCCTTTCGTATAGACGATTAAGCCTTCGTCGATAAATTCGTCTGCTATCCTTACAGCAGCGTTTAAAAGTCCGCCGGGATTATTGCGCAAATCGATAATAAGCCCCTTTAAGGGCTTGTTTTCCTTCTCAAGCTTATCCAAGGCTTTGACAAGTTCTTTGGGAGTCTTTTCTTGAAAGTTTGAGATACGTACATAACCGTAGCCAGGCTCAATAGTGAAAGAACGTACACTAATGATAGGAATTACATCACGTACAAGAGTTATTTCTTTTAGCTCGTGCCATCCCTCTCGCAAAATGGAGATGGTAACTTTGGTTCCCTTGGGGCCCCTTAAGAGTTTCACCGCTTCGATAAGACTCATCCCTTTGGTAGGTTTACCATTTATTTTGATAATTTTGTCTCCAGGCTTAAGCCCTGCCTTCCAAGCCGGGGTCCCTTCAATGGGAGCCACTACGGTTAAAATACCGTCCCGGATGGTGATCTCGATACCGATACCAGTGAAGCTCCCTTTAGTTTCTATCTGGAGTTCTTTGTAATCGTCTGGTTTAAGGAAGGAAGAGTGGGGATCGAGATTTGAAAGCATTCCTTGAATGGCTCCATAAATGAGCTCTTGGGGGTCTACTTCTTTTACATAACTTCGTTGTACCAGATCTAATACCTGAGAGAAAAGTCTTAACTGCTGGTAAATATCTTGCTGATCTTTGGTAGGGGCAGAAAGAAGATTGCGACCTAAAAGAGTTCCAAGGAGGAAAACTCCCAGTGCTAATACTATAAAAGGCAAAAGAAGCTTTTTTTGTTTCATCCTTACACCTCTCTAACGCAAGAATTTGAGCTTGCTGGTATCAAGCCAATCCAGAGGATTTTGAGGTTTACCTTTATAGCGAAGTTCATAATAAACCCCTTCTTTTCCATAAGGAAGCTCGCTCACCTCACCAATTATTTCACCGGTGGAGACCCGATCTCCTAGACCCTTTGTCACCTTACCCAAGCCTCCTATAACAGACAAGAAATGATAACCATGGTCAATAAAAATCAATGTTCCCTTTCCTCGGACAAAGGAGATTTTGATGATCTTTCCCGCATAGGGAGTTTTAACCGGGCTTCCTACTGGGGCTGCAATAGTAATGCCCTCGTGAAAGATTTTTTGCCCTGTTATAGGATCTACTTCCAAGCCGAAAAATTCTATAACCTCTCCCTCGATGGGAGGAGGTAGAAGTCCTTTGACCTCGATAAGAGGAGGGGGTGTAGAGAAAGGTTCTTTTTGGTCTTTTTGAATCTTTAAAAATTCTTTTTTGGTGGCTTCGAGCTCTTTTCTGGTGCGTTCTAGTTCGGTGGCCATTTGGGAAATAGCAGCATAGGCATCTTGAAGCATGCGCAATGTTTCGGCATAAAGACGCTTATTTTGTCTTACTTCTTCAAGAAGAGCCTCTTTCCCGCGTTTTAATTCTTCGAGAGCCTCTAATTGTTCTTGATAGCGCTCTTTAAGCTCTTCCAGGCGAGCTATTTCTTTTTTTATTAGTTTTTTTTGGCTGTTTATGGCTTCTTTTTCTTCTTTGATTTTTTGGGCAAGCTGTTGGTCGTGATAGATGATAAGAGAAGCATATTCCTGTCGTCTAAAGAAAGAGGATATTTCCTGCGGGGAAAGTATAAGATTTATCCAGCCTATTTTTCCGGTAGTGGCAAGGTGTTTTAATCTTTCTTGAAATTGGTTCTCCAGCCTTTGAAGTTCCCTTTCTTTTTGGTGTAATTCAGCGGAAAGACGGCGCAAGATAAGTTCTTTTCGGGCAATTTCTTCATCTAAAGCTTCTATTTGGCCGATTTTTTGGTTTATTTTAGAAGAAATTTCCTCAAGCTGAGAAAGGATCTTTTTCTCTTTGACGGTAAGTTCACGAATAATGGCCTTTTGGGAGCTTAGAGAGAGAGGTTCAGCTTGCAGCCCCGTAATTAATATCGCAAATATCGTCGTGATGCCCAGTACGAACCGGTAACGCAAAGTGATATTACTCCTGAAATGAGAATAATTAATTGTTTGGCATTCCAAAAAATGAGCCCCCCTGAAAAGCCGGGAAAGAATCCCTGAAAAGCCCGGTCTAAATATATCTTGAGGATATAAACCAAGAAAAAGGCCCCTAGTGAAGCTAAAAATCCTTGAAAAATTGCAATTATAAGTACCGGGCCTTGTATAAAACTGGGAGTTGCTCCTACTAAAGAAAGGATTTCAAGTTCTTCTTTTCTCTGGGCAAGAGAAAATTTCACCACAAGGCCAATGATGAAACAAGTGGCCACACCTACCAAAAAAAGACCCCAAAGAGAGATAATTTCCAGAAAACGTTTGAGATTAGCCATTCTTGCGAGCCAACTGCGAGCAAATTGAATTTTGAAGACCTTT
>JALSPG010000029.1 GCA_026986115.1 Thermodesulfobacteriales bacterium | reverse complement strand
AGACCGATAGCGGTAGTAGATTTTCCCTCCCCTAAAGGGGTAGGAGTTATTGCCGTAACATCAATGTATTTGCCATTGGGTCTGTCTTTCAGCCTTTCCAAGACTTTCTTGTAATCAATCTTTGCCACATAGTGGCCATAGGGAAGAAGCTCTTCCTTCTCAAGGCCCAATTCTTCAGCTAATTGATAGACGGTTTTCATGTGTTTCTCTGCTTCGGCAGCAATTTCCCAATCCTTCATTTTGGTCGGATCGAGTTTCATCACAGACGACCTCCTTTCCTCTGTTTAAGCCTATTTTTATCTATTTTTTATTTTAAAAAGGCAAGAAAAAATCTCGGGAAATTGAGGCGATTTTAGTATTTGAGGGACATTTGAAACGGGTTTAATCTCTTTTCTTCAGAGAGCCTTAAACATTTACGAGTTTTTGGATAAGAAACTTTTTATTTCTTGAACCAAATCATCTAAAAGATTGAAGGTGTGCTCAGCTGTCAGGGAAAGACGTAAGCGCGCGGTATTTTCTGGTACCGTAGGAGGCCTTATGGCAGGCGCGTAAAATCCTTTTTCAAAAAGATATTGTGAAAGCTTGAGGGCCATTTTGCTTTCTCCCACGATAACAGGGATAATAGGGGTGTCGTTTTCGGTAAGACCGAGCTGTTTTCTCATTTGAAGAGAAATGGTGCGTAAATGTTTTCTTTCTTCTTCTAGAGATCGCAAAAGGCTAAGGGCCTTTTTTGTGGCAGCGAGAATTATGGGAGGCAAAGCCGTAGTAAAGATGAAAGGTCTGGCCTTATTTATTAGATAGTCTTTAAGAATCTTTTCTGAAACCACCACGAAGGCCCCGTAACTACCAAGGGCCTTACCGCAAGTACCAAGAAGAATATCTATTTCCGGGCCAAGGCCAAATTCTTCAGCCAGACCAAGCCCCTTCCGACCCCTAATGCCTATGGCATGGGCCTCATCGATAAATAAAAGGGCCTCGAAACGCTCTTTAAGTTCAAGAAGGGCTTTAAGATCGGTCTTATCGCCATCCATACTGAAAATAGACTCAGAAACAATAAGAGCTCGTTTGCAGGTAGCGCGTTTTTTAAAAAGGAGCTTTTCTAAGGCTTCATAGTCTTGGTGAGGGAATCGAAAAAGTTTGGCACCCGAAAGCTTTGCGCCGTCAAGGATACTTGCATGCACCAGCTTGTCAGCAAAAATACCATCGTGACGCCCACAAAAGGCAGTAAGAATTGCAAGATTTGCCAGATAGCCAGAATTAAAAAAAAGAACCGGCCGCCCATAAAGCTCTTCAAGAAAGGTCTCAAGCTCTTCATAGTAAGCGTGATTTCCCGAAAGAAGTCTTGCAGCTCCAGCCCCAAAGTCTCCCTCTTCGAGAAAGGGTAGGAGATCTTTTAAAGATAGCCGGCCCGCAAGCCCCAAATAATCATTTGAGGCCAAGTTCAAGAGTCTTTTTCCAGAAATCCAAATATAAGGGCCTTCTTTTTTTTCTACTATTTTTAAGTTTCGAAAAAGGCCCTTTTCTTGAAGGTTTCCAAGCTCTTTTTCTAAAGGAAGATAGAAATGTTTCACCGTATTTTCTCGACTATTCTTCTTATTACTGTCCGGCTTCGGGTAAGAATTTCCTCTATATCCTCTTCTGTAATGCAAAGGGGGAGAAACCAGTAGATAACATCCCCTAAGGGGCGTAAAACCAGTCCCTCCTCAAGAGAGTGCATGTAAATTTGGAATCCAAGCCTAGCTTCTGGAGGAAAGGGCCTGTTTATTTTCCTGTCTGCCACCAATTCTAAAGCCCCCACGTAACCCAAATAACGAATGTCGCCTACGTAATCTTCCTCTGAAAAGATTTCTTCTAAGCGCCTGTGGAAAAACTCTCGAGCCTTCTTTGTCTTTTCAAGAGGTTTTTCTTCGATAAAAACTTTGAGACTTGCGGCTGCCACGGCACAGCCTAGAGGATTAGCGGTAAAAGAATGGCCATGATAGAAGGTCTTGCCTTCGAGATAATCGGCATAAAAGGCTTGATAGACCCTTTCAGTGGTAACAGTTAGGGCTAAAGGCAAATATCCCCCTGTAAGTCCTTTAGCCAGGCATATAATATCAGGCACTACGCCGGCTTGCTCCATGGCAAACATCGTACCTGTGCGGCCAAAGCCTGTGGCTACTTCGTCAAAGATAAGAAGAGCACCATATTTATCGCATAAGCTACGCAAATTGCGCAAATATTCCGCCGGATAAACTAGCATTCCCCCCGCAGCCTGAAGTCTGGGCTCCACAATCACGGCACAAATTTCCTCTCCATGGCGAGAAAGTATTTTCTCAAGCCCTTTTAGACAACGCAAACTACAACCATGCTCTGCTGAAAGGGTAAACCCTCTTCGTTCCTCACAACGAAAACAATAAGGGCTTGGGGCCCGGAAGGTCTTGAAGGTAAGAGGTTTATAAAGCTTGAAGAAGAGATCTACCCCTCCAACACTAACTGCTCCGATGGTGTCTCCATGGTAGGCATTTTCCAAGCAGACAAAACGGACCTTTTTTGAACATCCCTGATTTTGCCAAAATTGAAAGGCCATTTTAAGGGCTACTTCTACCGCGGTGGAGCCGTTATCTGAGAAAAAAAAGCGGCTCAAGGACGTAGGGAGAAAAGTCCGCAGCTTTTCTACTACTTCTGTCGCATAAGGGTGTGTAAAACCGGAAAAATTGACATGATCCAAGAGCTCTAGCTGCTTGCGAAGGGCCTCATTTAAAGCCGGATGAAGATGCCCGTGAATATTAGTCCACCAAGAAGAAATAGTATCGTAAAGGATTTGGCCCTCTATGGTTTCAAGCTTGAGTCCCCGTGCTCTAACAATAACTGGCGGATCTCGATCTTCGTAATCTTTCATCTGGGTGAAGGGATGCCAGATATGGCGGCGATCAACCTCAAGGATCTTCTTTTTGTTCCATCTCATAACAAAACTCCTATAAGGAAAGCTTGGAAAGAAACTTTCTGTGGCAAAGTTCTTGTATCTGTAAATAAAAAAATTGATTTTGCAAACTATTATTACCCCAGGTAAATTGTCGTGCGAGCAAAGCAATCTAGTTTACTCTCGCTCTCCTCGGGAAAAATTGTGCAGACAACAACTCGCCTTGCAAGATCTTTAGCAGATAAAATGTGCTGCCAAAATTTTAAGATGCATTTACATTGTGTCGAAAAAATATTGAAAATGAGAAAGCTGACAACTCTTTTCTTGTTTCTGTTTTGCTCTCTTTTGGGTTCTTCTCTTTTGGCAGGAGATATTTTTCTTGACTTGGAAGTTTCCCAACAGATAGTAACTGCCAGCTGGAAAGCCACTTTTGAAGCCCAAAGCTACACCCTTTATTATGCCCCCTGGCCAGAAATGGAACCCATCGGAAGTATTAATCTGGGCCTTTTAAACGAATTTTCCACCACCCTCCCTTATGGAAGTGCCTACTATGTGGCCGTCGGGGCCGTTGATGAAGCAGGTAATTTCCATCTCTCAAATATCGAATATTTCCGGCTTAAGAAAATCTTAAAGCCAGATCCCGGTATATCTTGGCAGTGGCAATTAAACGGTCACTTGAAGACCGATGTTCCAGTAGATCTTTTTGATATCGATCTTTTTGAAACTTCAGCAGAAACCATCGCCTATCTCAAATCTTCCGGCCGAAAGGTGATCTGTTATTTCAACGCTGGGGCTTACGAACCCTGGCGCCCGGATGCTTATTCTTTTCCTGAAGAGGTTCTCGGAAATCCTTTGGAAGACTGGCCGGACGAAAGATGGCTTGACATCAGGCGCCTTGACATTTTGGCCCCTATCATGAAAAAGCGTCTTGACCTGGCGGTTAACAAAGGCTGTGACGGAGTAGAACCCGATAACATTGATGGTTACCTCAATGAGACAGGCTTTCCCCTTACCCGGGAAGATCAGATCCGATACAACCTCTGGCTGGCCAGAGAAGCCCACAAAAGAGGGCTATCTATAGGTCTTAAGAACAATCCCGAGCTTGCCTGCTTCTTTGAACCTTATTTCGACTGGGCACTTTCGGAAGAATGTTTTTACTACCAGGAATGTGAAAACTTTTTGTGCTTCATCACAAACAACAAGGCTGTACTTGAAGTAGAATACGAGCTTGAACCAGAAGAATTCTGTCCCGAAGCAATAAAACTTGGTTTTTCAGCCCTTAAAAAAAATTGGGACCTTGATTCCTTTTACGAGAGTTGTAAGAACTACCGGTGAGCACGCCTAAATTAAGTTACCATAGTCTTTAGGAAGAAGCTTCAGAAAGACAGAGTTTTTGATTATCTTTCAGGCCTTAAGGAATGAGAACAAAAACAGATAGAGTGGACTTATATTTGGATCTTTCTAGGACTAGATGAAAAAATACCTTAAAAGCCTTTTAGAAGAAAGAGCGGATCTTTTTAAGGCCCTGGTTGAAGCCAAAAAATTAAAAGAAAGGTTTTTCGGAAAACATATAGAAACTTGTGCTATTTTAAATGCCAAAAGCGGCCGCTGTGCTTCAGATTGCAAATTTTGTGCTCAATCGATTTTTTATAACACCAAAGCTCCTACTTATCCGTTGCTGGCCAGAGAAGAACTCATCAAGAAGGCCCGAGAAGCATTCCAGAAGGGTATTGAACGTTTTAGTTTTGTAACCAGCGGTGTTTGCCTTTCTAAAAAGGAATTCCTGGAAATTCTCCAAGTAATTTCTCATCTTAAAGAAGTTTTTCCGGACCTTAAACTTTGTGCTTCCCTGGGCCAGCTTGATAAAGAAAGACTAAAGGCCCTCAAAGAGGCCGGACTTGACCGTTATCACCATAATTTAGAATGTGCACCGAGTTTTTATACTTCCATTTGCTCTCAGCAATCCTGGAAAGACCGCTATCGGATCGCCTTATATACCAAAGAAGTCGGTCTTTCTCTGTGCTGTGGAGGCATTTTTGGTCTGGGTGAAAGTACGGATCATATCCTTGAATTTATCGAGGTCTTAAAAAACCTTACTCCTGATTCTATTCCTGTAAATTTCTTACATCCCATTGCCGGCACTCCTTTGGAAGGTGCTTCTTACCTCACCCCCAAAAAGGCCTTGGCTATTCTTTGTGTTTTACGGTTTGCACTTCCGGAGACGAGTCTTCGGGTGTGTGGGGGCCGGGAATACAATTTGCGAGACCTTCAAGCCTTAAGTCTCTTGCCAGCCAACGCTCTGATGGTAGGTAATTACCTTACTACTACTGGACGCAATATCGAGGCTGACAAACAGATGATCCTTGATTTAGGATATCAAACCAGTCTCAGATAGGCATTTAGTTTATATTGAATTCCGGCAGGATCTTATTATTTTGCCAGCACATGGCAAATACAATTTTAAGAGTTGAAGGTCTCAGCAAGGTCTTTGGAGGGCTTAAAGCTGTAGATGATCTCTCTTTTGAGGTTAAAAGGGGTATTATTACGGCCCTCATTGGTCCCAATGGATCAGGCAAAACCACCACCTTCAACATGATCTCCGGACATCTTCGTCCTACCAGCGGTAAGATCTATTTCGATGGCAAGCGCATTGACAGGCTCCCGCCATATAAGATTGCCCGCTTAGGCATTGCTCGTACTTTTCAGAATCTCGAGATCTTTGGCCATCTCACCGTAGTAGAAAATGTCCTTCTGGCCATCAATAGCCATTTCAAGGTCTCACTCCTTGAAGATATTTTTCGTCTTCCTTCTTTTTTTCGCAAAGAAAAAGAAAGCCTCAAAGAAGCCCTTTCTTACCTGCGGCTCCTTCCTTTAGAAGATTGGGCCTTTAAGCCGGCTTCAAGCTTGCCTTTTGGGCTTCAACGTTATCTGGAAATCGTAAGGGCCCTGGCAGCTAAACCCCGACTTCTTCTCCTTGATGAAGCTGCCTCTGGCCTCGATGCCAACGAAAAGGCCATCCTAGCCTCACTTATAAAAAAACTTCAAAGAGATGGTCTCAGCATTCTTCTGGTCGAACACGACATTAATCTCACTATGGAATTAGCTGACGAGGTAATTGTACTCGATCAGGGCCGGAAAATCGCTCAAGGATCACCAGCAGAGATTCAACGTGACCCCCGGGTAATAGCTGTTTATTTGGGGGGGGAAGCTTAGTGCTTACCGTAAGAAACCTCTCCACTTATTATGGTCCGGTACAGGCCTTAAGAAATGTATCTCTCCATATAGGCCGGGGAGAAATTGTGTGCCTTATTGGGGCTAATGGGGCCGGAAAATCAACTCTTATGTTCACTATCATGGGGGTAGTAAAACCTTCAAGTGGAGAAATACTTTTTGAAGGCAAACCCATCCAAGAGCTTGATCCTCCAGCTATTGTCTCCCAAGGAATAAGTTTAGTACCTGAAGGAAGACAGATCTTTTATCCCCTAACGGTAGAAGAAAACCTGGAATTAGGTGCCTACCAACGTTTTAAACGCGAACCCAAAGACAGCATTTTGGCTGATATGGAAAATGTTTACGAACTTTTCCCGCGGCTCAAAGAAAGAAGAAAACAGCTTGCTGGTACACTTTCTGGGGGAGAACAACAGATGCTTGCTATTGGACGGGCTTTTATGGCCCGCCCAAAGCTCCTTATGCTTGACGAACCGTCTCTTGGTTTGGCACCTAAATTGGTAGATAGCATCTTAGAAGCTATTAAAACCCTAAATGAGAAGGGACTTACCATCTTGCTTGTAGAGCAAAACGCGCGCAAGGCCTTAGAATTGGCCCATCGGGGTTACGTGCTGGAAACAGGGCGCATCGTCCTTCAGGGACGCACTGAAGAGTTAGCCGCTGATGAGGACGTACGTCGAGCCTACTTGGGTAAAGATTATCGAAAATTTATCGATTAGGGGTTTTACAAATGGAAATCGAACGTCAAGTAGAATATCTCTCTCCGGAAGGCTGGAAACAGTGGCACCTAGAGCTCTTGCAAAGCACCATTAATCGAGTTTACACACGGGTACCATTTTACCGAAAATTAATGGACGAAAAAGGAATCAAGCCAGAAGATATAACAGATCTCTCGGTCCTCAAAAAACTGCCTTTCACCACCCGAGAGCATCTGGAAAAAAATTACCCCTATGATCTTTTTGCTGTCCCCCTGAAAGATATTGTTCGTCTTCACACCTTTCCAGGCCCCCGGACACCCATTGTAAAGGGCTTCACCCGGCGGGATCTAACAAGTATTCGAAGGTTGACAGCCCGTTTTCTTGTTACTTCCGGCGTTACCTCTGAAGATATTGTTCAAATTTGCCTTGATCCGGGGATGTCCATTTGGATCGAAGAATTAAAAGAAGGTGCCGAAGAAGTTGGAGCTTCTGTAATCCCTCCTGACCCTCAGAGTGTCAATAATAGAATTCGCATCATGCGAGACTTTCGTACTTCGGTCCTGGTAACCACTCCTTCTTACGCCCTTTATTTGTCCCATTTTATGCAGGAAAAAGGCATAAATCCTCCCGAAAGTCTGCGCCTTATCCTTTTAGTAGGGGAAGGAATAGAAGCCGTAGAAAGATTGCGTCTGGAAAAGGCTTTGGGGGTCGATACCAGACTTGGCTATGGGGTTACGGAAGCAGTAGGCCCGGGGATGGGCTACGAATGCGAACAGCGGCAGGGGTATCATCTAGCTGCTGATTATTTTTTGGCAGAAATAATCGATCCGGAAAGTGGAAAGGAAGTTAAAGAAGGTGAAATCGGAGAACTCGTAATAACGACCCTGAATGTCAAGGCTAATCCTTTGATTCGTTTTCGTACAGGGGATCTCTGCTGCTTTCTAGAAAGGGCTTGTCCTTGTGGAAGAACTACCCCTCGGATCTCACAAATTGTAGGGCAAAGTGACGGACGGGTTTCTATCCGGGGAATAAAAATTTCGCTCTCTTACATTGAAACCCTGCTCGAAGAAACATACGGCCACCTGCCTCTATATCTTCTCTTTATCAAACAAAAAAATTATTTAGAAGAGCTTGAGCTCTGGGTGGCCATGAACGAAAAACTTTTTGAGCCTAGTATTCTCGGCCTTCACCAGATAGCTACAAAGTTTGAAAAGGCCTTTGAAGAAACGTTTGGTCTCCCCTGCCGTTTGAAACTGGTAGAAAAAGACCATCTCCTTCAGGTGGCTCAAGGTAGGAAGGTTGTCAGGGCTTAGAAAGCCCTTCCTTTAACTGGATCTTAGAACTTATTCTTGTTTTTACCCAGTGAGGGTCAAGCCATTCGATTGGTTCTACAAAAATTCCTTGAACCAATACGGCGAAGTGGAGATGATCTCCGCCTGCCAAACCGGTAGTATCGGTGTAAGCGATAAGTTGCCCTCTTTTTACAAAATCTCCCACAGAAACTGTAAAACCCGCCAAATGGGCATAAAGTGTAAAAAGCCCGAGCCCATGGTCTACAATAATGGTATTACCATAAATTCCTAAATAATCGGCAAAAATTACCTTCCCTTCTGCCGCTGCCGGCACCGGAGCCCTTGCTACCGAGGCCAGGTCGATTCCCAAATGTATAGCTTTTCCTATCTCTTTTCTTTTGTAGTAATAAGTACGGTGATCACCAAAAAGGGCCCTTGTAGCCGACTTGGGTAACCTCAAAAAGGCCCTGTTTCCATAAAAGCCTTTTATTTCAGAATGTTTCGTAAGTTTAGAAATAGTAGCGTTGTTTTTACGGCGCATCTCTGTATTGATATAAATAAAAGCCTTTAACAAATCTTCTTGAGGAACCTCTGGATATCGCTCCAAAAATTCTGGAATTTTCCTCTTGAGGAAAGAATCTGTGATGTTAATCACATCATGACGATATCTTTTTTTACGTACGTAATAAGCCACGGGAAGCCGCGCTTTGTTCCCCGCCAAATCTTCAGCCTCTACAAACATCTGGGTAATTTCTTTTTCTTCTAGAGGAAGAGCTACCAGAGCGAAATAAATCCCTTTGCGCTCAGGCAACTCATAACCCTCAAAGAACCTTTTATTAAGGATTACTCCGTGGCGTCTTACTTTTTCTGAAACACTGTAAACTACTAAATTACTCCCTCCGGGGCTCAAATAATGAATAGGAGAACGGATCACAATACGAGGTGAATCGAGATCTAGCAAAACTTCCTTTTCTATGGCCAGGAGATTCCCTTTGAAGCCATTTCGCCAAGAACCATCACTAATTTCTATTAAAATCTTAGCTTTTCCGCTTCGAAAGCCGAGTTTTAAAGGCTCTAATAGGATTTCAAGATGCTCCTTCTTGACCGGAGAACCCCAAAAGAGATCTACTGGATATTCTTTTTCGAATAATATGGCCTGCTGCTTTTTTTGGCGTAAGAAAATTTTTATATTACGAATGCCGGAACGCTTATCGCTTATTTCAAGGAGAAGTTTGGTCTTCTTACCTAAGGGCTCGGGGAGGATGAACTTCTGGATTTTAGGAGGCGCACCTTCAAATTTATAAAAAAACAAAAAGGAAAGCCCTGCCAACAAACCTATTGCAAAAATAAGAACCAGAAAAGAAAATATTTTCTTCACGATTTACTCCTTAGATGCTTATAATCGCTTCATGAAACATCAACCATTTATAGTAAAAAGGCGCCTCTTTTTAAAGGGGGGGGTGTGGGTTTTTATTTGGTTCGGGGCTAGCGCTTTTACCTTCCCTTTTAAAATCAGGGAAAGGCTTGCACGCCTCCCTTACTTGGGAAAATTCTTCAAGGAAGAAAGCCCCCCAAAAAATTTAAAAGAAAAGGCTCATCAAATCCTTGAAAAGGCTTATTGGGAAGGAGCCCCTTTTTATACTCCGACTTTGTGGAAAAAAGCTCACCAATATTATGAAAAAGGGCTTCAATCTTTTTCAGAAAAAAATTATTCGCATGCTCGCTTCTACTTTGAAAAAAGCATCACTTATGCCCAAAAAGCCCTAGAGGAAACCCTTAAAAAGCGACAAAACTTAAAGGACTTAGGAGAAAAAAAATTTGCCAAAATAATAACTCGCTGGAAAAATATCGATTTGTCCTCTCAAGAAAGACTTAAATGGGAAATTCGTCTGCGTTATCTTAAAGATCTCTTAGAAGCTGAACGTTATCAAGAATTTTTTAAAGAGGCGGAAAGAATAGAAAAAGAGCTTTCCAAACTCCCCTCAAAAGAGAGGGCCCAGAAGGGCCCTTCCCTTAAAAAATAAAGTTTAGACTTCAGTTACAGTAATAGCACCGGTAGGACATACTTCGACACAAGTCTCACATCCTAAGCAATCCTCAGGACGGGCAATAACAGGTTTTCCATCTTCACCCTCGTCGTAAACCTGTGCAGGGCAAGCCTCAATACACTCCTGATCTGCCTGGCACTTGTCGTAATCAACGGTGATCTCAAACATAAGCTCCTCCTTTTGTATTAAATTTTGGTTTGGCGATAAGTGCCGATCAAAAATTCTGACGAAGAAACCCTTTGCCAATCGCTACGCTGCCCACTTTTCCATTCCAAAGCTGCTTCTACTAAACCCTTTGCCCACAAGGGCTGGCCCAAAACATGTACGTGAGTATAGGCTCCAAAAACGTTTCTGTAAACCACACCATCAAGCTTTCTAAGAAAACCATGGCCTTTTTCCAAGTTTAAAACCAAAGAAACTTGTTCTTCTCGAACATTTACCGGACGAGAATAATGAAATTCATGCCCTAGGATTTTGGTGCCCACAGGATAAAATGGATTGGGGTTAATAACATTTGCCCTCACGTAGCCATGCCCTTGAGGTCTGTCTTTAACCTCAAAATCTACCGGCAAAACCCCTACCATTTCATAAGTTTTTCCGCGCCATTTGATTATTCGCCCTAGATACATAAGGCCACCGCATTCAGCATAAGCAGGCAGCCCTTCTTCTAAAGCAATCTTTAAATCTTCCCGAAGACTTTTATTGGCGGCCAATTCTTCAGCCTGTGTTTCAGGGAATCCACCACCGATATAAAGGGCATCTAAATCCGCAGGCAAAGACCGATCTTTGAGAGCATTCAGGAAAATAATTTCTGCCCCCAAGGCCTTAAGAGCTGCCAAATTTTCAGGATAATAAAATTGAAAGGCCTGATCTCTAAAAACACCAATCTTAACCCGGGAAGGATTTTGAGGCCAGGAAAGAGGGTTTCCATACAGTGGCACAGCCTGATGAGCAAGGATTTTTATCGTTTCTAAGTCGACGTTTTTTGAAATTACCTTGGAAAGCTCTTTTATTACTTTTTCTCCTTCACCATGTTCCTGCCAAGGCAAAAGACCTAAGTGGCGCATGGGGAGAGAAAAATTTTTCAGCCGAGGCATAATACCCAAAACTCTCAAGCCGGTATATTGTTCGATACTGCGAGCAATAATCTTTTCATGCCGTGTACGTACGATTTGGTTCAAAATTACTCCACCAAAAGAAAGATCTTCCTCAAGGACTTGGCACCCTTTGACAAAAGCGGCTAGGCTGCGAGTTACTTTAGTACAATCAAGGACCAAAATTACCGGAGCCCTTAAGATGCGGGCAAGTTGAGCTGTAGAACAACTCCCTTCTGGATCTACACCGTCTAAAAGACCGCGATTCCCTTCAATTATGGAAATGGATTGGGGTTGTGCATGAGCCAAAAAAGAGGACAAAATAACTGAAGGAGCCATAAAAAAAGGGTCTAGATTATAACAAGGATGTTTAGCAGCAAAAGAAAGCCAGCCAGCATCGATATAATCCGGCCCCTTTTTGAAGGGAATAACCTTCTCGCCACTTTCCCGTAAAGAGGCTACTAAGCCAAGGGCAAAAAGCGTCTTACCCGCCCCACCCTTTTGGGCACTTATGATTAGACGTGGTAAGTAGAAACTTTTCATAAATGGAAATTTAACGGCTTTTTCAAAAAGAAAAAGGGCAAAATAAAAGGCCGGGATGATCCCGGCCTTATTAACTAAATGAGACCCCGACTTTCCATTACGGAAATGGCTATTTTGTAAAGAACCGTGATAATAAGAAATCCCGCAGCATAAATACCAATAGAAATCATAACCTCAGGAAAGGTGGGCATATATTCCGTAATTCTTTCCAAAGGATTAGGTACAAAACCTCCTACGATAAGCCCCATCCCTTTATCTATCCAGGTACCAATTACTACCAAGATACAAAGAAGAGGAAGTAGGCCAAGATTATTACGTGTTTTGGGAATAACTAAAAGAACTGCTGCCACAAGCATTAAGGCATAAGCTGTCCACATCCAAGGTACAAGTTTCATGTGACCATGAAGACCTGCAAAGAGATATTTTATAGAAAACTGGTGCCCTGGTATCCCGCTGTAGAAAGACGTAAAAAGTTCACATCCAAAGAGGAAGAGGTTAGCCAAAAGGGCATAGGTAATGGTTTTAGCTAAAGCCCGGATGGCCTTTTCTCCCGGATCAAAGCGTGTAAAAGCCTTTACAATATAAATAAGAAGCAAAAGAAGAGCAGGACCAGAACAGAAAGCCGAAGCCAAAAAACGAGGAGCCATGACCGCGGTAAGCCAGAAATGACGACCAGGAAGACCAGCGTAGAGAAAGGCCGTTACAGTGTGAATACTAAAAGCCCAGGGAATAGAGAGATAGATAAAAGGCTTTACCCAATCGGGATATTTGGTGCCTTTATATACTCCATGTAAGGCTGTCCAACCACAAATAAGATTTAAGAGGAGGTAGCCATTTAAGACGATCATGTCGTAGAAGAGCATGGAATGAGGGGTAGGATGAAGGAGAACATTAAAGAGACGGTGAGTTTGACCGATATCCACTACAATAAAGAGAAGACACATTGTAACTGCACCGATAGCCAGAAACTCCCCAAAAATTGTAAGTTTTCCGTAATCTTTGTAATTGTGAAGATAATAAGGGAGAACCACCATTACCGCCGAAGCCGCGACTCCAACTAAATAAGTAAATTGAGCCACATAAAAGCCCCAAGAGACGTCGCGGCTCATACCAGTAATTCCGAGACCAAACTTAAGTTGCTTTAAAAAGAAGAAAAACCCTACCAAAAAAACTGCCGCGAGAAAAAATACGAGAGCATAGTATTTTTTGCTACCAACTAAGGCCTTCTCTAACATAGGTACACCTCACCCTAAATTATATAAAAGACTGAAGGACCAGTTCCTAAATGCACCTTACGCCTGAGGGTAAAATGCTCCCGTAAGATCTTGTTTATTTCGGAGTGCGGATCAGCTAAATCACCCACCACAATAGCACCATATTTACAAGCTTCCGCACAAGCCGGGAGTTTTCCTTGCGCCAAACGCTCGGTACAGAAAGTGCATTTCTCAACTACACCCTTCATGCGCGTGGGATATTCAGGATTGGGATCTTTGATAAAAGGGCGCGGATCACGCCAATTAAAACTTCGTGAACCATAGGGACAAGCCGCCATACAAAAACGACACCCGATGCACCGGTGCATATCCATCATGACGATACCATCTTCTCTTTTGAAAGTAGCCTGAGTAGGACATACCCTCACACAGGGTGGATGCTCACAATGGTTGCAAAGAAGAAGAAATTCTCTGCCCTTTAAAACTTCGTTAGCGTATTCATGAGCTGTATCCGGAAAGGCATGCTCAAATTCATCTTTCCAAATCCATTTGATTTCGTGCTTTTTGTAAGGAATCTGGGGTACATTATGTATGTGATGACATGCGTGAATACAATCTTCACAAGGAGCATGTTTTTGGCAAACACGCGTATCAATCACCATACCCCAGCGGCCTGCCGTAAGCCCTTTATCTGATGGCTTTACGGCATAAGCCTTCACCTCACCTTTTGAAAGGACCCCAACTGTAGCTGAGGCCCAAAGACCGGCTAATGATGCGAAGCCGGCTGCTTTGAGGAAGCTTCTTCGGTCAAGCTTTTTACTTCTTTTGTCGCCCATCCTTTCCTCTCCTCCGGCGGAATATGACAATTCCAACAATAGGGGTGTGCCGAAACATAGTTATGACACACATCACAAAACTTCTTTTTACTAGAGTGACACCGCATACATTCGTTTTGAAGACTCATGTTGATCGGCTGCCCCTCAGAGTTGATATAAATCCGCATGTTGTTTCGTACCACATCAAATCGCCATTTCCGCAAAAGCTTCATGTGTTCACGCCGCATAAAATCCCTTGATTCCACACATTTTTTGTACTCTTTCGGAATCTCAGGTTGTGGCTTCGGAGCAGCCTTCCCAAAATTGCTCCAAAAAGGAAGCGTTACAAAAAGTACGAAAGCAATAATCCCTGGAATTACCTTGCCGGCATCATGCATTTTCTTCTTCCTCCGGCTTTAAGGGTTCTTGACGCATATCTAAAGTCCGCGGACGCTCACCCGTCTTTTCATGAGGAAAGACAAGAGCATTGGCTACCAATTCGTGAACACCACAAACCTTTACATCTGGTGCCCAATAATTCATAAGAGTAGGTAGGGCCGCACGATCAATCGCACAAATACAGGCAAGCATATTAACACCGTGTTTGTCTCTTACGTATTGTACAGCATTAGCTCTGGGAAACCCGCCTCGCATTCTCATTTCCATGAATTCATCGGTATTAAGACCCGAACCACTTCCACAACAGAAAGTCTTTTCCCGAATAGTATTTTCTGGCATGTCATAGAAATTGTTACATACGTGTTTAAGGATATAGCGAGGTTCTTCAAAGAAACCCATTCCTCTGGAAGGGTTACAAGAATCATGGAAGGTAACTATATATTTATCATTTCGGCTAGGATCAAGCTCAAGTTTTCCATGAGCAATAAGGTCAGCAGTAAATTCACAGACATGAATCATCTTGGTGGATTTTGCATGTTCAAAAACTGTTCCTGTAATAGGACTTCTGGGAGTTTCAAGATTTTTAGGGGCAGGCCCGGTAGCAGTATCCATATACTGATGTTTTACACGCCACATGTGACCACATTCACCACCAATAATAAAACGCACCCCCAAACGCTCAGCTTCGTGATAAATCTTGGCGTTAATTTTTGCCATAGCCTCATGAGAAGTAAAAAGACCAAAGTTTCCACCCTCGGAGGCATAAGTGCTCATCGTCCAATCAAGATCTAAATAGTGGAAGAGAATGATATAGCCCATCATGGTATAAATACCGGGCTCAGCAAAATAGTCACCAGAAGGAGTTACAAAGAGAATTTCTGCCCCTTTCTTATTAAATGGAACTTCGATCTTAAGTCCGGTTACCTCTTCAATGTCCCAACAGAGATATTCAATAATCTCTTTGATGGTATGCGGAGGAATTCCGATATGGTTTCCAATCTTAAAACAATTTCTTACAGGTTCGAGAATCCAGTTAGTATTACAACCTACTAAATGTAGGAGCTCACGCCCCATCATGGTGACTTCACAAGTGTCAATCCCATAAGGACAAAAGACCGAACAACGACGACATTCACTGCACTGATAGTAATAATAGAACCATTCTTTAATGATATCTTCAGTGAGTTTGCGAGCCCCAGCCAACTTTCCAAAAAACTTTCCTTGCCAGGTAAGCTCTCCCTTGTAGATAGAGCGTAAAAGTTCAGCCCTCAAAACGGGCATATTCTTGGGATCGCCAGAACCCAAGAAATAGTGACATTTATCAGCACAAGCCCCGCAGCGCACACATATATCCATAAAAAGCTTAAAAGAACGATATTTGGAAAGGCGATCCTTCATACCCTCAATAATGATCTCACGATAGTTTGAAGGCAGCTTCCAATCCTCATCAAGGGGAGACCAATCCCTTGGGTTAGGAAAACCAATCTCTTCTAAAATATTCTTTTTGGCCGGATAACAGAACCTCCCTGGTTTTATATCAGGAGGAACATCATCCATCCAATCTTTCTCAGGAGGAGTCCAATCGATACTTTTTATTAATTCATCAGGTTTCGGAAGCTTAGCCATATCTAACCTCTCCGTTTTGATTTATTTCTTCTCGTAACAATCTTCATCAATGGGCTGGCCAGACTCTATAAGCTGCTCTTTAAATTCTTCCTGCCATTCACAATAAGTCTTAAACTTGGGCTTTTTCCACCAAGGTGCAGGTTCATGCCTTACCGCTCGGCTATTGTTAGCAAGATTTCTTGTGGGGCTAAAAAAGACACCTACCATATGAACCAATTTGCTAAAAGGAAAATAAGCCATCAAAGCGCTAATAAAGAAAAGATGAATATAAAAAATTACACCTACATTTGGAGCTTTGGGCTTCAAATGTACTAGCCCCATAGTGAATTCTTTTACCTGTGTAACATCAACTTTAAAGAAATGACGCATAAGAATGCCAGATATAACAAGACCATAAATCATAAAAAGTGGTAAATAATCGGAAGCTAAAGATATGTAACGAAGCTTAGGATCTGCAAGCCGACGCAAGAAAAGAAAAGTAAGTGCAGCCAAAATCACCACATCCGTCATGTAAAGATGAGGGAGACCAATATGGAAAAAGCTGTCAATTTGATCGAGAATCTGGATGGGCTCAGGAACCGGATAGGTAAAGAATCTCAAATGTCTAAGAAGGATGGTAAAGAAAGCATAATGGAATGCAATAGCCCCTAGCCAAAGCCACTTGTAAGAGCCGTAAATTAGATTGGGCCCTTTAAGTTCTGCCTTTAAATTGCGGAAAAGACTGCGAAAAGCAAACACCTCAAGGATCATGCGGAGCACTACTTCAAAATTGTTGTAAGGGGCTTCAAGACGGCTACGCTTAATCCAACGCAGAGACTTCTGCTGCCCACAAGTAGTCACAATGCGAAATGGAACCGGCACTTTGGCCCAATCTATCATGCGATAGACCATTCCTAAAAGAAAGACTAAAAAGGCGGCGTAGGGGATTACAATTCCAAACAAACTCTTTAAACCCGCTACCCCTACCCCAACATAAACCACAATCACAAAAGCCAACACTGTAACTAATGCAAATACGGCGCCCATATGGTTACCTCGCTTAGCCCATCATATTTGTTTGTGGAGGCAAACTGCCTTCTCTTTCATCGTAAAGAAGCCCCGCTTTCCGGAGCAGCATATACATACGACTTTTCCATTCTTCAACTTTCATATGGTAGAGTCTTTCCCGGCAAGAATGATATATATCGAAAGCTTTCAGGGTTATCTCATCAATTTGCTCTTCTAAGGCCAAAAATTCCTTCATAAAGGATGGATCTTCAAGTTCATCACGCAACACTTCACGGATGGCCCTTTTAAGTAAAGGAAAAACCCTTACGGCATCAGCAGGGGTAAAATCTTGCACCGCCCTTATCCTAACAATGCGATCAATATAGTGCTTTACCTGGTCTTCATCAGTTTTTCCCAAAAGTTGGGCAAGAATACCCTCTACCCCCTCCCCTATATGAGCCCCTACTGGGTTTTCAAATTGATCTCGGTTTTTCTTAAAAAAGGCAGCAGCCTCAGGAGGATAAGTCTCAAGGATAAGTTGGTACCACTTTTTTTGGATCTTTCCTTTTTTGTCGATAAGAAGTTCTTTTAAACCCATGGCTCCTCTCTTTTTGGACTGGCGACCTTTTAAAAAATTTTTGGGCCTTGGTCAAGGCAGGATTTACCCTCAATAAAGGCAACAAATGCTAATAAAAGCCTCTTCGTGCTCAGAAAATCTTCAAATCGACGAAAGCTTGCCCTAGAAGCCTTAAAATAATCTTCAAAAAAGTTGATGAAGCCGGCGAAAAGCTTTCATCTTTTCGCTGTATTCCAAGCGGGCTTTAGAAAGGAGATCTTCCAAATAAGCGATGCTTTCATCATAAACCTTCCGATTTACAGGATAGGGGTGACCATCTTTTCCACCATGGGCAAAGGCGTATCGAGCAGGATCCTTACGGCTTACGGGTACGTTGTAAATTAGTTCTGAAAGAAGGGCTAGGGCACGCAAAT
>JALSPG010000028.1 GCA_026986115.1 Thermodesulfobacteriales bacterium | reverse complement strand
AATCGAAAAGCGCTATATTTTGCGAGTTTTAAGGCGCTGTGAAGGGAATAAGAGCAAAGCTTCCAAAATCCTTGGTATTGACCGTAAGACCTTGCGGGAAAAACTCCGCCGCTGGGGTCTGGATTAATTTTTAAACTGCCTTGTCCGATACAAAAAATAAAAACCCATGGTGTTTCATCTCTTTTATCGTTTACCAATTGGTCTGCGGATTATTTTACCCTTCAGCCTCCTTCTAGGGTTGGCTTTTATTACCGCTAACTGGTTGACTTTAGGAGAAATTAGAAATTTTGAAGATTGGGTTTTAAAAGAAGAAACCTCTTTGGCACGGGAAGATATTAGTTACTTTAAAGAAGTAGCCCAAAATAATCTGGTTTTGGCCCGGCTTATTAAAAAAACTTCAAATTTCAATTCTCTTCCACATATTCCTTACCCTCATTTCTTTCGTTACTTACCAAAATCTTCAACTAATCCTCTGGAATGGGATCTAGGTGGTGAAGAACCGGCAGCTAGGGGAAGGGTAGTATTGGAAGATGGTCGCATTTTGGAAATTTATACTCCTCTCGTAGCTTTAGCCGAACATATTTCTCGTCGGAGAGGGGTTAACAATGGCCTATATAAATTCGAAAAAGGGAGACTCATTCCTTTGAAGAAAATAATTCCTTCACATCTCCTTCAAAAACAACCACATGATATCGCTTCTATTCTTTCTTATAATGGAAAATTATTTTGTAGTGTTCCACTTAAAAACAACCTAGGTGAGACTTGGGGTTTTTATGTTCGCGAAGCACATATTTTCTATTTTAGAGATTTAGCTATTAGTCTTCTTAAACGCAATGCCCTCCCCACCTTACTTTTTCTTTTTATAGCTTTAGGTATTGCACTCGTCCTTACTAGATATTTTGTATGTTTTCCTCTCAATAATTTACGAAAACAACTTCTTAAAATTTCTCAGGGAATAGGGAAACGTTTACGAGAAGAAGTTAAGGAAAATGTTATTGAAGCTCATGGCAATGATGAAATTTCAGCATTAGCACATACTATTAACCAGCTCGTAAAAGAGCTAGATGAGCTAGCCTCTTTCCGTCAAGCTATTGAGATGGATGAAAGTACTATAGAAATATATCATCGTCTTCGACAAGTATTTATCTCTAAGTTTCAGCTGTCCAATTTTATTATATTTGAAATTTCAAATAGCAAAAATCGCATTACTCCAGCAGTAATAGAACCGCCTTCTTTAGCCGAAGAGATCTGTTTGCGGGATATAAATCAAAATCCTAAACTTTGCCGAGTATTTCGTAGTGCTTCTAAGGCAACTTCTTTTCACTTCACAGAAACTTGCGAATATTTTCGTCATAGAGAAATTAATTATATCTGTCTCCCCCTATGTGTAGGAGGAAAGGTGATTGGTATCATCCATTTCTTACTTCCTCTTCAATATGCCCTTAAAGAAAAACAAAAGGCCATTATGGAAAAAGTTTTAGCATATATTCAGGAAGCTGCTCCTATTATTGAAGCTAAAAGATTCGCCGAGAGCCTGAAAGAAGTTTCTCTTCGAGACACACTTACCGGTCTTTATAATCGCCGTGTTCTGGAAGATCTTATTCCTCAAGTTGCTGCTGGAATTATAAGACGAGAGAGCAACTTGGGGATTATTATGTTCGATATTGATCATTTTAAAGTTTTAAATGATACCTATGGTCATTCTTTTGGGGATAAAGTATTGGCTAAAATTGGTGATATTGTTAAGTTCCAGTTACGGAAAGGAGATTTTGCAATTCGCTTTGGTGGAGAGGAGTTTTTGTTGCTTTTAATAGATGTTAAATCAGAAAGTACGATGCAAGTAGCCGAACGTTTACGTCAACACATCGAAACCAGCGCTTTTGTCTTTGAAGGTAAAATGGCCACGGTAACTGTCTCAGCAGGAGTCGCCGAGTTTCCGAAAGACGATACCAATCTTTGGAACGTCATCAATTTTGCTGATGTAGCCCTTTACCAGGCCAAAAAAACTGGACGAAACAAAGTGGTACGGTTTCAAAAAAGATTTCTTGTGGAGGATCAAAACAAACGAACAAAGAATAATTGCAATTCAAAATCCCCATCTTCTTGACCAATTCCAAAGATACCTTTCAATAAAGTAAAATGCCATCCTTTAGGTTTCCGATGGAAAGAAAGGAAAAATGCTAGCTCCACAATGTCTTCTTCGTTGGTATGATCATGCCGGTAAAGCCCCCAGAGGGCCTTAGAGCGGGTAAAACCGTTAGGGTCTTCAAGATACTCGTATAAGCGAAGAAGGGGAGCAATAGTGCGATCTATCCCCTCAGAATGAAAAGGCAATATGGCAGGAAAGAAAAAGATTTCAAAGCCATCATCCCGTTTGATCTGTTCCCCCAGCGGCCAAACTCGGGAAAATTGATACTTAAGGCGGCCCTTTTCATCTCGAACCCGTTCGAAACGGGTGAACAAAAGAAAAGTTCTCGTTTCGCGACGATATTCCCTCTGCCGGTGGCGGATGACATCAAAACGGTAGGTATAAAGGGGCCAAAGGACAAAATGTGAGTATTCTTCTTCGGTTTTTTTATAACCCAAAAATGGCCAAAACCGCCTTTCTCGGTAGTTGACCTTTTTGCTCTCCCCGTAACGAAAGATAGGCCAGGGTAAATCATAAGAGGTGATTTCTTTTTGGTCGTGGTGGTAAAAACGAAAAAAAGGCCAGAGAAAAACAAAGCGGCTGTAAGCAGGCCCTCTTTCCTCTACCCAAAATGGTAAAAACATATCTCGGGTGGTCTTTCCTTCAGAAAGATAAAATTCTTCATGCCAAAAGAAAGGCCAGAGAAAAAACATACGATCGTAGGAATCTTTTTTGATTTTGCGGCTATAAAAGGGCCAGAATTTTCGCTCGTAAAAAGTGGGACCGTCGGTCCGGTTGTAAATGGGCCAAAACCAGGTGCTTGAAACGTTGCCCTCAAAGCGAGACTTAACTCTAAGAGGCCAGAGGTAAAAACGCACCTCATCTTTGCCATTCCAATCAAGAAGCCGACCGTAGAGGGGGAAAATACCCCAATATTTCTCCCCTTCTTCAGATCTTCCCCAAAAACCGAGCCCGAAATTATGGTGTCTTTTATTTTCGGTAGTATCGGAGTTGCGGGCCCAAAGAGGAATAAAACGCAGACGTGTATAGTCTGGCTCTTTCTGATAATGCCCTAAAGGGCTTAAAAAATAGACATCGTGCCGCTCTTTACGATCAACCACCGCCAAAAACGGCCTAAAGGCAGAACTACTTTCTACTTTGGTCTCGTAAGCGTAATAAAAGGGGCCAAATAATTCGAGCTCCCTTACAGAACCATCTTTTGATTCTTGAAAGAAAAAAAGTGGCCACCAATTATGACGTACACGGCCTTCCTGCGCCCCCAGCGGAGCAGCCCATAAAAAAGCTAGAAGGAGGAAGAGAAAATTCCGGACCACCCTCTTCTCCTACTGGAGGACCATGGTGCCTACGGTTCCTAAGATTGTAACCGGAACCTGTTCCTGAAGCCCTGTAGCCGCCTGGTTTACATTACGTAAAGTCTTTTTGGCTTCCAGATAAAGGCTGTCATCATTGACTAACTTACCAAGGGTGCCTTCACCGCGCTCGATCTTCTGGGCAATTTTACTAAGCGAATCAAAGGTCTGGTTGAGCTTGGTATAAAGTTCTTCATCGGTAATGAGCTTACCCAAAGTTCCTTCACCTTTTTCGATCTTTTTGGCAATTTCGCTAAGGGTAGCCGAAGCTTCATTTATAGTAGAAATGGTTTGCTTAAGTTCGGTGTAAAGTTCTTCGTCATTTATCAGCTTCCCGAGGGTCCCCTGACCTTTATTAAGCTTTAGGGCTACCTGGTTGAGATTATTAGCCAGTGTTTCGATCTTGATGTAGAGGGTCTCGTCAGTAAGAAGTTTTCCAAGGGTGCCTTCTCCGCGAGCAAGCTTTTCTCCTACTTCTTTAAAAGCCGCTGCAGCGTCTTTAATGTTTACTACCATCTGTTTGAAATTGTTTTTCCCTTCTTCAGCGCCTAAAAGTTCTTTTAGCCCGGCGGTAATATCCCTTATATCTTGAATGGCAGGCCCTACCTCTGCTAGCACTTGATCTAAATCTACCGGAGAAATAGTCTTGGCAATCATCCCTCCTGGCGGCAGGAGCTCTGGGCTTTTACCTTGGCGAATTTCCACATAGCGATCCCCAAGTACGCCTTTAGTACGCACCATAGCCACGGCGTCTTTAGCGATCTTAACCCCTTCATAAATACGCATCTCTACTAGCGCCTTTCCATCAGTAAGAGAAATGCGGGAGACGCGCCCAATTTCTACCCCTGCCATTTCAACACGAGCTCCCTCTACAAGACCAGAGACATTCTCAAAAACAGCCTTTACCGGATAGCCTTTTTTGGTAGAGATTTTCTCCTCACCCAGCTGGAGGCTTAAATAACCTAAGGCTAGAAGCGCAATCAAAACAAAAAGCCCTACTTTGATTTCAAGGCCTTTGTCGGTTCTTTTCATCTCTTTCCTCCTTAAATCCGGTTGGCAAAGCCGTAATAAATTTTCTCACAAACGGATGTTGAGAAGCTTTTATTTTTTCCGGTGGCCCCTCTTCAATGACCACCCCTTCGTGCAAAAAGGCTATCTTATCGGCAATAGCAAAAGCTACGGGAACATCGTGGCTGATCACCACGCAAGTGAGATTATGCCTTTGTTGGGCATCTTTGATGAGCTTGGCAATGCTTTCCTGCATAAGGGGGTCAAGCCCTGTGGTAGGCTCGTCAAAAAGGACAATTTCTGGATCAAGGGCCAAGGCCCGTGCTA
>JALSPG010000027.1 GCA_026986115.1 Thermodesulfobacteriales bacterium | reverse complement strand
AGACCTTGAGTTTTCCCGCATACTCTTCGGCAAGTTCCTCAATGACCGGAGCAATGGCACGGCAAGGCCCACACCAAGCAGCCCAAAAATCTACTAATACAGGAATATCAGACTTCAGAACCTTCTCTTCAAAGTCCTGATCTGTTACGTGGCAAATCGCCATATCACGCCTCCTGATGGAAAGTTTTAAGAATTTTGAGGCATCATAATGCGACCGCTTAAGGGGTGCAAGAAAAAATAATTTTACAAAATTAGTATTTCCAGGGCCTCTTGGAGGTTAGAAACTTCTATTATTTTGCTAGGGCTTTTGTTCTGGAAGTTTCTCAAGTTTCCTTGCGGAAGGCAAGCCTGCTTGAAACCCAATTTGAAGGCCTCTTTGAGACGGTTTTCTGCTTGTGTCACCGGGCGAACTTCTCCGGTGAGACCGACCTCTCCGAAGATCACGGTTGCAGGGGGGAGCTCTTTCTCCAGCCGGCTTGAGGCCAGGGCCAAAATGACGGCAAGATCCGCTCCTGGTTCGTCCAGGCGAAGACCTCCTACCACATTGAGATAGATATCTTGATCGTAAAAACTCAGCCCGGCCTTTTTTTCCAAAATAGCAGCAAGCATGGCCAATCTTTGAGGGTCAAATCCTACACTTGTGCGCCTTGGGGTACCCCAAGGCGTGCGAGTTACTAGGGCTTGCACCTCTACTAAAAGGGGACGGGTTCCCTCAATAGTAGCGCAAATTACGGCCCCTGGAGCCTGAAAAGTCTTTTCTGAAAGAAAAAAAGACGAAGTATTTAAAACCGGGATAAGCCCTGCCCCTGTCATTTCGAAGACTCCTATTTCGTTTGTGGAACCAAAACGATTTTTTACCGCTCTCAAGACACGAAAACTTAGCCCGCGCTCTCCTTCAAAGTAAAGCACAGTGTCTACTAGGTGTTCGAGTACTCTTGGGCCGGCAAGGGAACCCTCTTTTGTGACATGTCCCACCAAGATCACCCCGATTCCTTCCCCCTTGGCAAAATCGAGCAAACGAGCAGCACATTCCCTCACTTGAGAGACACTTCCCGGGGCAGAAGAAATTTCAGGCCAATAGACGGTCTGGATAGAATCGACGAAGAAAAAGACAGGTTTTTCTTCTTTTGCGGTTTCAAGGGCTATGGAAAGGTCGGTTTCAGAAAGGAGTAAGATCTCTTCGGCGTTAACTCCAAGCCTTTCGGCCCGGAGCTTTATTTGAGCCAAGGACTCTTCGCCGGAGAGATAGAGGATCTTTCCGTAATTCTGGGCCAGGTGTTGGGCGATTTGAAGCAAAAGGGTAGATTTACCTATCCCCGGGTCACCCCCCAAAAGGACGAGAGAGGCTGGCACCAGCCCTCCTCCTAAAACCAGGTCGAGTTCTGAAAGGCCAGTTTTTAGGCGTTTATGGGCTTCTTTCTCAACTTTCCATAAGGGGAGGGCTTGAGTAGCCCGGGGGCTTGAAGTTTTCTGCGGTTTAGTTCTTTCTTCTACAAGACTCCCCCATTGTCCGCATCCTGGACACCGCCCCAGCCATTTCAGACTTTGGTAACCACAATTTTGACAAACGAATTTAGCCATCTTGTGGACCAATATAAGGACATTTTTGGAGTCTCTTCCCCCGATAAAGCAAAATGCGACGGGTTTTTCCGTAAATAATTCGTTTCCACTCTCCTAAATATTCCATTTTTTGGAAACAGACGCTATAACGACGGGCCTGTGTTGGTTTCTTGAGAAGGACAAGGGCGTCTTCGCCTAGTCTTCCAGAAAGTCCGTCCCAAAGATCATATTGGTTCCTGGGATGTCCTTCCCAGAAGGTATAAGGTCGCGGTTTTCCGGGAAGATAAAAGGCCATTTCCGCGGCATAATCTCGCCGCAGGGCAATGATGATTTCTTCCCTTTTCTGATGAAACGCAACCCAATGGGCAAGATCTTTCCAACCCTTAAATTTGTAAAGCAAGCGTTGAATTTTGGGAGGGAATTTTTCTGGGGTGCGAGGAAGCTGGTAAACCGTAACCATTATAAACATCCCCAAAAGTACTCCGAGGAGGAAAACCCTTCGCAGAAAAAGCCTTTTTTGGGAGGGCCAATTCCCCCGCAAAATCAAGGCACTCAAAAAGACAAAACCCGAAGCGTAAAAAGGGTGGGGCCAGTTGGCGTTTACTTCCCGGAAAAAAGAAAGGGGAAAAACCAAAGTTAGAGGGAGAGCGGAAAATACGAAGAGAAAACGAAGTTTTGGGTTTTCCCTGAGTTTAGGACGGGTGAGAAAGAGAAGAAAAACATAAAGAAGGAGAAGAAAAATTATCGGCGTAATAACTCCAGCTTGTTCCAATAAGAATTTGGCCGGACCCAAAAGAAAAAGCCCTTCCCCTTGAAAATGTTCCTCTGTGTGCCGGAATGTTACCCAACTGTGGGAGGCATTCCACCAGAGATTGGGAAGAAAAAGCACAAAAGCTACCAACAAAGCCAAGTAAGGTTTAGGCCCCCTGAGAAGGGCTCTATTTTCTGGAGTCCACCAGAGCCAGAAGAAAAGAAGAACAACAAAGGCTAACATAGTTTGCTTGGTAAGGAGTCCCAAACCGAGGACTAATCCCAATTTTAAAAAATCGAAGCTCTTTTTGGTCTCAACTGCCTGCCAGGTAAAACAAAGAGCTGCAGTCCAGAAGGCGAAAAGAGGGGGGTCAATGGTCATAACAAAGCCATAAATGGCAGAAAGGGGCCCAGCTGCAGCAGCAAGGGCCGCCCATAATCCTACCTTGCGGTCGAAAAGCCTCTGGCCCAGATAATAGACCAGGGCCAAATAGAAGGTATGACAGAGGGCTGCCGGCACCCGTACTCCATATTCTGTGTGTCCGAGTTTTAAAGTAAAAAGGTGAATAAGCCAGGCAACCAGGGGAGGTTTGCTGTAATAACCCCAGGCAAGAGTGCGTGACCAATCCCAATAATAGGCTTCATCAGGGGAAAGCTCTAGGCCTATTTGTTGGATAAAAGTAAGCCTTGCAGCCAAAAGGGCCAACAAAATAAGACCAGCAGCAGAATAGAGGGAAGAAAAGAAGCCTTTCATAGGATTTTGAAACGCAATAGAAGCCAACGCCCAAAAGAGCCGACCAATATACCTAAAAGAAAACCCGAAAATACGTCAAAAGGATAATGTACTCCCAGATAAATGCGAGAATAACCAACTCCTAAGGCAAAAAGCCAAAAAAGCCACCTGAATCTTGGTAGAAGAAAGGCAAAAAGGGAGGCGGCACAAGCTACATTGGTGGCATGACAAGAAGGAAGAGAATAAGCCCGGCCTTCAAGAGGCTCCTGAGTGAAGCGCCATTTATGCCCTTTATAGAGATAAACCTGTTTTAAAGTGAGATAAGGACGTGGGCGCTTGAAATATGGCTTTAAGACCTTTCCACAGAGAAAATCTCCGCCCAAAACACAGAACCAAATCAAAAGTATCAAGAGGAGGCCTTTTAAGCGCCAGGAAAAGATAAATATAAAAGCAAAGAGGGCAAAAAAGGTATAAATAACCCTTTCGTCTGAAAGATAAGGCATTATTTGATCTAACCAGGGATGACGAAAATGATTAAGCCAGAGAAAGAGCTTCTGATCCGCCAGGACAAGTATTTTTTGGGGTTCAATCTTGAGGTTAGCCATTTTTCGTGACTTTACCGAGATAATGGAGTTTTGAAAATCAAAATTTTCTCGAAAAACCCCTTAGATAGACGAAAATCCCACTTAAAAAGCCTACTATACAACCCAGAAGCAAGACATTTTCCGTTCCAAATTTTTCGGCAAGTGTTCCGGCAAAGAGACTTCCTAAAGGGAAGAGGCCCAAAAAGCACAAACTAAAGATACTTAAAATACGACCCCTGAGCTCGTCGGTAGCGTTTAACTGGAGATGGGCGTTGGCAGAGGTAAACATACATACCATGTGGAAACCTGCCAAAAGCAGGCAAAAGGAGGCTGTGTAAAGATGTTTGGTGAGCACCGTGGCTGCCAGCCAAAAACAGAGGAAAAGAAGATTCAAAATGATAAAACGGTCTCTTTTTAACTCTTGTCCAAATCCGGCCATAAAAAGGGCCCCACAAAGGGCTCCCAAACCGTTAGCCGCCATCATAAAGCTGAATTCTTCTGCTGCCCCGCCAAAACGTTCCCGCGTAAGCACCGGAAGTAGCACCGCATAGGGGAGCAGAAAAATACTTGTGACCGCTATAAGAGAAAGTGTAGCCCTGATGGGCAGAGTCTTCCAGGCGAATTCAAGCCCCTTTCTCAATCCCTGAAGAGGTTTTTTTACTCCTGTTTTTTGAGCGTTAGGGAGCCTGATAGCCAAAAGGGCCAGAATAACTGGAAGATAAGAGAGAGCATTGACCAGAAAACAACTGCTAAGACCGAAACGAACCATGAGAAATCCGGCCAGAGCTGGTCCTAGAAAACGGGCTAGATTGAAAGCTGTGGAATGTAAAGAAAGGGCAGTAACCAGAGGCTCTTTCCCTACCAGTTCGTAGATGAAGGAATGGCGGACAGGGAATTCGAGGGCCACAGTGCTGCCAAGGACAAAGGCCAAAGTCAAGACGTGCCAGACCTGAACTAAATCTAAATAGACAAGCCCGGCCAGAACTCCTGCCTGAAGGGAAGCAACAGTTTGGGAGAGCAGGAGAAGGTTTCTTTTAGGAAGATGATCAGCTAGATAGCCAGCTGGTAAAGAAAAGAGAAGGACCGGCAGACTGGTGATGGCCCCCAGCACCCCAAGATAAAAGGCCGAATCTGTAAGTTCGTAAAGGAGCCAACGCTGGGCGGTGGTGTGTACCCAGGTGCCGACCAAAGAAATACTCTGACCAAAGAAAAAGAGCCTGAAGTTACGTATACGCAACGGCAAAAGGAGATTGCTGGCAATTTCTTCAAAAAGAGGCATGCGCCCTTTTTAACGCGAAAAGAAACGCTGGAAAAGAGAAATAGCCCTCTCTATGTCTTCAACAGTAGTGAAACGCCCCAGTGAAAGGCGAATAGTCCCCCGGGCAATCTCCGGAGGGACTCCCATGGCGTAGAGAACATGGGAGATACTTTCCCCTCGATCGTGGCAGGCAGCTCCAGTGGAGGCACAGATTTCAGGGAGAGAATTTAAAATTTCTTCTCCCGTATAACCAGGAAAAGAAACACTTAAAGTGTTGGGGATCGTCTTTTCCGGTGCCCCATGACGTACAAGCTTGGGAAAAATTTCTTTAAGCCCTTGGTAAAGTATTTCCCGCAAGGCCTTTTCTCGCCTGCCTTCGGCTTCAAGATCTTCTGCTATTATTTGGCAGGCCTTTCCAAGGCCGCAGGCAAGGGCTACAGGCTCGGTCCCGGGTCTTAGCCCCTTTTCCTGCCCGGCTCCAAAGAGAATATTTTGGAGTTTAATTCCTTTGCGGACGTAAAGGGCCCCTATCCCCTTAGGGGCATACAGTTTGTGCCCCGCTATAGTTAGGAGATCACAAAACTTAACAGATATGGGTATTTTGCCTACCGCCTGTGCCGCATCGGTGTGAAAGACTATCCCGGCTTCGCGGCATAGATGGCCGATTTCCTCCACGGGTTGAATAACACCTGTTTCGTTGTTAGCCCACATGATAGAAACAAGCCTGGTGTTCGGTTTGAAAGCCCGTTTGACATCTTCCGGATCAACCTGCCCTTTGTCATCTACCGGAAGAAAAGTAACATCGTAACCCCATTCAAGAAGGCGCACACAAGGGTTTAAAACCGAGGGATGTTCTATACGGGAGGTGATAATATGAGCCTTTGGGGAAGAGAGTACCGAGCCCAGAATGGCGAGATTATTGGCCTCGGTGCCCCCACTCAAAAAGTAGATCTCGTAGCTTTCAGCCCCAAGGAGAGAAGCTACGGCTTCACGGGCCTTTTCAAGGGCTTCTTTGGCCCATCTTCCTAAATGGTGATTGCAAGAGGGGTTTCCATATTCTTCGGTGAAAAATAAATTTACCGCCTCAGCCACTTCAGGAAGCACAGGGGTCGTAGCATTATAGTCAAGATAAATGGTCATTTCGGGCACCTAGAAATTCCTTCAAGGCTTTAGAAAGTTCATCAAGACTTACAGGCTTAAAAAGAACTTTGTCAAGGGAGTCTTTGGGTTTAATGCCGTCTTTGAGACCTGTGAGTAAGATCACAGGAAGATCCGGCCTGGCCTCTTTGAAGATTTCCGCTATTCTATCACTTCTGCCGCCGGGAAGCAGAAGATCTGTAATCACCAGGTTATAACTATGAGGTTCCTTGAAGAAAGCATGAAGGGCCTCTTCGTAGGAGCTACAAGGTATTGGTTTATAACCCAAGAGGCTCAAGGCTTCTGTAAGGGCTTTGAGATTTTGTTCGTCATCTTCAAGAAGGAGTATCTTTTCGCCCTTTCCCGATAGGCCACCAGAGGAAGAACCGGTATTTTTCGGTTCCAGAGGAGGTTCTATCAGCGGAAGGAAGATTTCAAAAGTTGTTCCCTGCCCAAGAGAGCTTTTCACTTTGATAAAGCCTCCCGAGTTCTTTACGATACCCTGCACCACTGCAAGCCCCAGTCCAGTACCTTCTTTGGCAGGTTTGGTAGTGAAGTAAGGGTCAAAAATGCGAGGCATGATTTCAGGAGGAATACCTTCTCCTGTATCTTTTACGCTTAAACGGGCAAAAGGTTTTCCTTCAACGACAGTGGGTTCTAGGAGGATTTCTAAAACTCCGCCGCGTTCTTTCATAGCGTGAAAGGCATTACTGGCGAGATTGAGGAGAATTTGCTGAATTTCAGTGGGATTGCCCAAAACATAACCACAAGGTGAAATTTTGATTTTAATTTCGATGTTTTTGGGCAAGATAGCGCCAACTAATTTGGCTGCTTCTTTTACCATGCTTTCGAGGAGGAGAGGTTCGCGATCCAAGTTGCCGCGGTGACTAAAGGTTTGGATTTGAGCTACAAGTTCTTTGGCCCTTTTGGCACAGGAAATGATGTTTTTAAGGTAACCTTTAAGAGATTGATTTTCACTTTTCAAAAGGGCTACTTCGGCAAAACCCAAAATGGGGGTGAGAAGATTATTAAAGTCATGGGCGATACCTCCGGCCAAGGTCCCTAAAGCTTCTAAGTTTTGTGCCAATACAAGCTTTTCTTCCAGCTCCCGCTTTTCGGTAAGGTCTGTAACGATATGAACAAAGCCTTTAATTTTCTGATTTTCATCCCTTAAAAGGGAAACATCTACCCGCACAACGCGTCCCAGGAGGTCGAGCTTCATTTCTTGAAAACTTTGCCCTTCTCCTTGGAAAAGCCTGCGGGCCGGGCAATCCGGAGGGGGCTCTTTGGTACCATGGAAAAGCTCAAAACATTTTTTGCCAATTAAATCTTCCATCTTTAGGCCTAAAAACTCTTGGGCAGCCCGATTGGCTTTAATGATCCGCATTTCTGGATCATGAATAGTGACTACATGAGGAAGGGTGTTAGATACCGCTTCGCAACACAGAGAAACTTCGCGAAGTTCTTCCTGTAGGAGATCGTTTTCTATTTGGAGAGCCAGATTTTGAAATTTTTGGAACACTTCTTGGGAAATTTTAGGAAGGCCTAAAATTACTTCCCAATCTTTCCCGACTTTTTGGGAAACTGTTTCCAAATCTGGAGGTAAATCTCGCGGATCTTTAAGAACTAGCCCCTTTTCAGCTTTGACAAAAAATTTTTCTTTTTGAAAGACTATAGCCAGAAATCCCCGTGAAAACTCCTTTCCTAGGAGTCTTTCAAGAGTTTCTATAAAGTTTTTCTGCCAAAACGATATTCGAATTTGGATGCTTCGTCCCTATATTCAATATTTTCGAAAGAAATATAAACCTTTACTGAAATCTAATACAAATTCCCGATTTTTAAAGTCGGTAATTATTTTAAAAAGCTTTATTTTAGAAGATTTTTGGCCGAAAGATATTCATATGAAGGTAAGAAGTGGGTTTACATTGGTAGAAATGGCTATCGTTTTGGTTGTTATTGGTCTCCTGGCTGGTATGGGGGCTTCACTCCTTGGAATCTTGATGAAACAGAACAAATTTCGCGAGAACCAAAGGCGTTTAAAAATCAATGCGGAAATATTGGTACAATATGCTTTGGAACACGGAGGAAAACTTCCTAAAACAAAAAAATGTTTGGAGGAACTACGTTACCCTAAAGATGCTTATGGCCAATTTTTTCTCTGTAAAATAGCACCAGAACTCGAAAATAAAAATGCCTGTTCTGTCAAAGCTACTTCCCTCTATATTAAAGATTTAGAGCAAGGGCTTTCAAAGTCACGCCCAGCAGCATTTATTTTGATAAGTGGCGGGAGAAATCACAATATTCAGACACGACCAACTTCGCCGGTGATAATATATCCTTTTGAACACCAAGGAGTGGACGATTATACGGGAGATTTCAAACGCCTAGAACCTTATGACGACCAGGTCGAATATTACCTGTTGCTACAACTTAAGGCCAAAATAAATTGTCCGCCTCGAATAAGGCCTTTTCCTAATCGGCGCTGAGGTTTTGGGCTTTTGTGTTAAGATTTTTCCTTCATGGAAAAACCGCAAGTCTTTTCCCGTTCTCCTTGGAAGCTTTGGGGGGTTTTGGCTCTCTTTTTCTTTTTGGGGGCATTTTTTTTCTCTTTTTTTGTGGGGCGCTTTAAGGCCCCTCCTGGGGCTCTTTTGAAGGCCCTTTTTGAATCACAGGACCTCACTTTGCACACCATTGCCAAGTTGCGCCTGATACGTACTCTTTTAGCAGCTTCGGTGGGGATGGCCCTTGCCCTTTCGGGAGCGGTTTTTCAAGCCCTTTTGCGGAATCCTTTGGCTGAACCCTATACCCTGGGTGTTGCTACGGGAGCAGCCTTTGGAGCCACGTTGGCCCTCTTCATTGGCGTAACTTCGGGGTTTTTTCTCTCCCTCTTTGCCATGGCCGGGGCGGGGCTTACTCTTCTAGTGGTAATTTATCTCTCTCGTACCGAGGCCGGAGCTTTTCGTCCGGCCACATTGATTTTAGCGGGGCTGGTAGTGTCTTCTTTTCTTTCCGCAGCCATCTCTCTTCTCAAGAGCCTTGCTGATGAAAGTGTTTCAGCCATTGTTTTCTGGCTATTGGGAAGCTTTTCAGGACGTGGCCCACAAGAGCTATTTTTCTTGTGGATTTATATTTGGCCGCTTTTTGTTGTGGCTTGGTATTTTTGGCGGGAATTAGATCTTCTTTCTTTAGGAGACGAAGAGGCCTTTGAACTTGGAGTCCCGGTGACAAAAGTACGGGCCATTTTTACCCTGAGCGCCTGTATGGCAGCAGCAGCGTGTGTGGCGGTAAGCGGGGTAATTGGCTTCATAGGGCTTATTGTTCCTCACCTGGTAAGGCTTACTTGCGGAGCCAGACACCAGTTTCTTCTGCCCTTGAGTATCCTTTTAGGAGCAACTTTGCTGATCTTTTCCGATCTTGGCGCCAGAATCCTTCTTCCTACAGGTGAAGAGTTACCCGTAGGAGTAATAACCGCTATTTTTGGCGCTCCCTTCTTTGCCTGGCTTCTTAAACGAAAGAAAAAGGAGATTGAATGGCTTCCCTAAATCTTCTCACCGCCCGCAATGCGGTTTTTGGTTATGGCCAAAAGGAGGTCGTTCGTTTCTCTTTAGACCTTAAAGCCGGAGAATGGGTGAGCCTTTTAGGCCCTAATGGGGCAGGAAAGAGCACTATTCTCTATGGTTTGGTAGGACTTTTGCCTTTAAAGGCCGGAGAGGTATATCTTCAGGGAGAGCGCCTCTCGAAACTATCTCCCAAAGAAAGGGCCAAGCGAGTAGCTCTCATGCGCCAAATGCCTGGCATTTCTTATCCGTTTACGGCCTTTGAAATCGTTCTTCAGGGCCGTTATCCCCATGGCCCCTCAAAGGCAGATGAAGAAATAGCCTGGCAGGCCCTCCAAAAGGTAGGAGCCACTCATTTAGCAGAAAGACCTTTTGCCTCTTTGTCTGGTGGAGAGCGGCAAAAAATCTGGCTTGCCAGGGTAATTGCCCAGCAAACTCCCCTTCTTCTCTTGGATGAGCCCGCTTCTCATCTGGATCCAGCGGTCTCGCATGAGATTTATCAGCTCCTTAAAAAACTTTGTGCGGAAGGTAAAGCGGTTTTGTGTGTATTGCACGATCTCGTCTATGCTTCTCTTATGAGTACCCGGGTCATCTTGCTTAAGAAAGGCCAATTTTTGGCCGCAGGGCCTCCAGAGGAAGTCCTGTGCCCGGAACTTCTTGGAAAGCTCTTTGGGGTGCCTTTCTCCCTTATAAATCACCCCATCAATGGAAAGCCTCTGCCTTTCCCTTCAATAAGCCTCTGAAAGAAGATGTCTGTTACCGAGGTTTATCCGTGTAAGACCATAGCTCTTGGCAATGCTTAAGGCCATTTCTGTGTGTCGGCGAGAGGTGGTAGGGAGATCGTCCAGATAAAAGGTCGGATAAAAGGCTAAAAGTGACCAGGGTATGTCCCGGGATAAGCTGGCGATAAAAGAGGCAATTTTTTCGATCTCTTCCTCATCTACGTATCCGGGAACGAGGAGGGTAGAGGCTACAAGAGCCGGGGGGTTCGGACGTTTCAAGGCCATTTGAACAAGAACTTTGAAATTTTTTAGAGTCATTGCGTTTGAAACCCCGCAAAGACTCTGATGAATAGGTTCTGAAAAGGCTTTAAGATCAACCTTTAGGCAGCCTCCAGAATTAAGAGAAAGACGCATCATTTCGCGGATAATAGGGGTATTTTCAGCTCCGTTGGTCTCCCAGCAAATGCGAAGGATTTTTCCTTCTCGAAGTCGGAGGGCCTTGCGAGAGAAGGAAAGGGCATGAGGACTCTGGGGGGCGGGGTCTCCCCCGAAGTAACAAATACAGGAAACATGTTCTTTGAGGTCGGCAAACATTTTTGTGGTAGGTACGGGAGGAGATGAGGGGCTGCGGAGTTTGAAATGCCAGTTCTGGCAATAAAGGCAGTTGAAATTACAGGCCTCGTAGAAGACCGCCAGGTTGGCATAGCCTCTTTCTGGCCCTGGAAGATGGGCAAAACGCGGGTACCCTTCTCCAGTGCCTCCAGGGCAGACGAAGTCTGCCACGCAATTGGTTGGTAAGGGGTCAAGGTACCAGGAAACAAAAGCCCCTTGAGGATTAGGGCCTAGCAGGTGGCCTTTTTGGTTCTGCCAGACACCACAATACCCAAATTCGCCTTCTTTCAGACGGCAAAAATGGTGACAAAGACGACAGGGAATCCCCCCTTCGGACTGGGGAGCTTTTTCTGGAAGGCCGAATGCCTTTCTGGTGCGAGCATGAAGGGCAGCTATTTCTGGAGCTATTTCATCCCCATAGCGGCGCAAACAAGCGGCACAAAAACCAATTTTTCCGGAGATGGTAGGGGCTTCTTTCTGACAAGATTTACAGCGTCCCATTCTTCACCGGCATAACTTCTAACGTAAAGCCCTTGATTTTCATAACAATAACTTCTTCCCCGGGTGGAATTTCTTCCGTACTTTTTGCCTGCCAGATTTCGCCGTGAACAAAGACTTGCCCTCCTTGGGGACCAACTGCTGAGATAGTCCTTCCCCTTTCACCAATAAGGCCCTCCGGGCCGGTGGTTGGTTTTTGGCGTACTGCCTTTACTGCTAGGTATGTAACACCTGCCAAGAAAAGGGCCATACTGGTCAAAACGGGTATCAAAACTTGGTAAGAAATTTTAAGCCCCTCAGGATTTCTCTCAAAAAGCATGAGAGAACCCAGTACCAAGCTGATAAAACCTGCCAGTGCCAAAAGGCCGTAACTCGTAATCTTTATTTCCAGGAAAAAGAAAAGGCCTGCCAAGAAAATGAGAATCAACCCTGCATAATTCACAGGAAGGAGATGCATGGCGTAAAAAGCCAAGATAAGACAAAGTGCTCCTACTACTCCTGGCAGAATGGCTCCGGGATGAGAGAGCTCAAAATAAATTCCCGCCAATCCCAGCATTAAAAGAATGTAGGCGATATTAGGATTGGTAATAAGGCGCAGGATACGATTCCGAAAATCTTCTTTGAGACGGACAATCCGGACCCTTTTGGTATGAAGGACCACTTTTTTTTGCATTAACTGGACTTTACGCCCCTCCAAAGAAGAAAAAAGTTCAGAAAGATTTTCGGCAACCAGATCAATAACTTTGAGTTTGAGGGCTTCTTCTGCGGTGACTGATACGCTTTCACGCACGGCTTTTTCTGCCCAATCGGCATTGCGCCCCCGGAGTTTGGCCAGAGAGCGGGCAAAGGCAGCCAGATCGTTCTCGGCCTTTTTGGACATCTCTTCATCCATCTTTTGTCCCATTGTTACGGGATGAGCTGCACCAACGTTTGTTCCTGGAGCCATGGCTGCTACGTGAGCGGCAAGAAGAATAAAAGTGCCTGCTGAAGCGGCTTGTGCTCCGGGAGGATATACGTAAACCACCACAGGGACTTCGGCATTCAAAATCATTTTTACAATCTTTCGTGTGGAGGTTACCAGTCCCCCGGGGGTGTCAAGTTCTATAATAAGGGCCTCAGCACCAAGAGTTTCAGCTTTACGAAGAGCTTCTTTTATTTTGGCGGCAGTAAGTGGGGTTATGGCCTCTTGAAGATTCAAGATTACGATAGATTGTTCTTGAGCCTTACAAAAGGCCCCGCCCCAAAGAAAAATAAACCCTATCAAATAAAGACAAGTTTTTTTCAACCTTTTTATCCTTATAAAACCCCTATTTGTTCGCTCCATCGTTAGGGTGAAAAGCGGCAATTTTTGTTTGGCAAAAGCCTCCTATTTATTCTAATTCTTGATAAAGCCTTTTTAAAAGCCTTAAGTCTTCCAAGGCCTGGACCTTATACGAAGGATAGCGTAAAAGAAAGGCGGGATGATAGGTAACAACTACTTTAAAATCCTCTCTTTCGTGAACTTTGCCCCGCAGGCGAGCTAGAGGTTGGGTGGTGGCAAGGATGGTTTGGGCTGCTACCAGCCCTAAGGTGCAAATAAGACGTGGGTGTATAATCTTGATCTGTTTGCTGAGATAGGGGAGGCAGGCCTCGATTTCGTCTGGTTCTGGGTTCCGGTTACCCGGAGGACGGCATTTTACCACGTTGGTGATATAAACCTCCGCACGTCTGAGGCCTATGGTCTCAAGTATTTGATCAAGTAACTTTCCGGCCCTTCCCACGAAAGGTCGACCTTCAAGATCTTCGTCTCGGCCCGGGGCTTCTCCTACAAACATTAGTTTGGTTTGTTCCGGACCTTCCCCTAAGACAATATGGGTTCGGGTACGGTGGAGTTTACAGCGGGTACAATTTTTTATTTCTTTGGCAACTTCTTCTAGATTTTTTGGCGGGGGGCTTAGATCCAGCTTTAAAAAACGTTCGAAGCTTTTTCTTTTTGGCAAGGCCTCAACTCCTATAGCTTGCAAATATCTAAGGTAGAGAGCCAATTCATCCCAAAAAGTCCTCATTAGAGCACCAGACGTCTTTCTTTTTTAATCCGATGGTCAAGATAATAGAGGATGGGCACTACCATACGAGAAAAGAGAGTAGAAGCCACTTCTCCAGACATGAGTGAGAGGGCTAGACCATTAAATATCGGATCAAAAAGGATCACAAAACTTCCAACTACCACGGAAAGGGCTGTAAGAAGCATAGGTCGAAACCTTATAGCCCCGGCATCGATGACAGCTTCTTCAAGGGGCATACCTTCTTTAAGCCGCAGTTCGATAAAGTCTGCCAGGATAATGGAGTTGCGTACCACGATGCCGGCTCCAGCAATAAAGCCAATCATAGAGGTAGCAGTAAAGAAGGCCCCGGCCAAGGCGTGGGCAGGAATAATTCCGATAAGAGAAAGGGGTATCGGTGCCAAGATGACCAGAGGCACCGAATAGGACTTAAACCACGCTACGACCAAAATATAGATCAGGACAAGACACACTCCGAAAGCAATTCCCAGATCGCGAAATACTTCGTAAGTAATGTGCCACTCTCCATCCCACTTGATGGCCCATTCTTTTTCAGAAAATGGCAGGTGAGCATAATAGATTTTGAGCTTTTCTCCGTTGGGGGCCTTAAGCTCCTTCAAAATTTTGTTAATTTTAAGAATGCCATAGACAGGGCTTTCTTCCAGCCCAGCCATATCACCTACCACATAAACTACGGGATGAAGATTCTTGTGGTAGATAGGATGCGGGAATATAGCCTTTTCAAAATGGGCTATTTCTGCAACGGAGATGAGGTCTCCCCTCAAAGTCTTGATTTTAATGCCTGAAAGATCCGGCAAGGAAGAACGATCTTCTCGGGGAAAGCGGACCTTAAGATAGACGTCTTCTCGGGCGTAAGGATCATGGAAAAGGCCGATTTTTCGCCCTGAAAGGGCAGTTTCTACTACCTGAAGGACCCTTTCCGGGGTAACACCCGAAAGCAAGGCCTTTTCGCGATCTACCGAAAGGCGCCACTCTACCTGGGGATCGCTCATATACCATCCTATGTCCACCACTCCAGGGGTCTTTTCAAAAATTTCTTTAATCTGTCTCGCAAGGGCAATTTGTTCTTCGTAGTTATCGCCGTAAACCTCAGCTACTAAAGTTTGTAGAACTGGTGGCCCTGGAGGAATCTCTGCTACGGTAAGGGTCTTGACCCCAAGCTCTTCGGCTAGAGGAGCAAGGAGTTCTCGGACCCGCTTGGCAATATCGTGACTTTGAAGATCGCGCTCATGTTTGGGTACCAAGTTTACCTGTATATCGCAGACATTATCTCCTTCGCGAAGATAGTAATGACGAATGAGACCATTAAAATTGAAAGGGGCAGCAGTTCCTACATAAATTTCAAAGTCTGTAACATAAGGCTCTTCAAGAAGCTTACGCCCGAGGGCTTCTGCGACCTGGCCCGTCTTTTCAAGGGGTGTACCTTCCGGCATATCAATGATGAGCTGAAATTCACTTTTGTTGTCGAAGGGCAGCATCTTGACCCGTACAACTTTGAAGTAAAATAGAGAGCAAGCAGCAAAAAAGAGGACCCCCACTAGAAAGAGAAATCCCCAGCGCCAAATTACACTACGGATAAGATGCCCCATCATCCAGCGGTAATAGCGAGTGATGAGGCCTTCTTTTTCTTCTTCTCCTACTTTCTTGGGAAGGAAATGATAGGCTGTCCAGGGGGTAATGATAAAGGCCACGATCATAGAAAGAAACATGGCCACCGAGGCGCCCACAGGCATGGGACGCATGTAGGGACCCATAAGCCCTCGCACAAAAGCCATAGGAGCAATGGCTGCAATTACGGTGAAGGTAGCAAGAATGAGAGGCGCTCGGACTTCGTTTACCGCGTAAACAATGATGTCTCGAAAGGGCTTGCCGCGGTTTTCTGGCAGACGTAGGTGACGGACAATATTTTCCACGTCCACAATGGGATCATCCACCAGAATACCAATACAGAAGATAAGGGCAAAAAGGGTTACCCGGTTTAGGGTGTAGCCGTAAAGCCAATAAACAGCAAGGGTAATAGCAAGGGTTACCGGTACCGCCACCATAACCACCAGGCTCGCCCTTGCTCCCAAAAAGAGACCTACCAAAGTGGCCACAGCAGCAGTGGCAATGAGGAGGTGTTCTAAAAGTTCGTCGGTCTTTTCGCGGGCCGTTTCACCATAATTTCTTGTAACCGTGACCTGCACATCGGCAGGAATAGTGTGGCCTTTGAGGATTTCGATTTTCTCTAAAATTTTTTCGGCAAGTTTAGTGGCATTCTGCCCTTTACGTTTAGCAATGGCTAGAGAGACTGCCGGAAAAACTTCTCCGGGGCGGGCTTCGATCTCCTTTTCTTTGGCCGCTGGGCCGGGAATAAAAAGGACGTAGCTTTCCGGTTCCTCCGGGCCATCAATAATTCTAGCCACGTCCCGCAAATAAACCGGTTTGCCAGCTACAACTTTTACTACAGTCTGTTCTAGGTCCCGTAGATCCCGGAAGAAATTTTCAAGCCTTACTTGGAAATGATAGTTTCCCTCCCGAAAGGAGCCTACTAGCCGGGCCTGGTTTTGACGACGAACAATTTCTGCCACTTCTAGCGGATCAAGGCCGAGGGCATATATCTTTTGAGGGTCAAGCTCGATCCTTACCTCACGCCGAAGCCCACCTTTAATAAAGGTTTCCGAAATGCCGGGAATATTTCGGATTTCATCATCAACTTCGTCTACGATCCGACGAAGAGTAAAATCGTCATAGCCTTCACCCCAAAAAGTAAGTACCACGATGGGAACATCATCGATGGAGCGAGGCTTGAGAAGTGGCATGGAACAACCTGGAGGTATCCAATCTAGGTGCTGATAAAGTTTGTCATAAGTCTTGACGAGGCTCTCTTCTACGTCTTCCCCCACATAGAAACGCACCACGGTGAGGGCGCGCCCGTTCATAGCAGTAGAATATACATATTCTACTCCCGGTATTTCCCAGAGGAGCTTTTCCATAGGATAAATGACTCGGCTTTCGATCTCTTTGGCCGTAGCGCCGGGCATCTCTACAAACACATCAATCATGGGAACTACAATTTGGGGTTCTTCTTCACTGGGAGTATTGAGCACCGCAAAAATGCCCAGGAGCAAAGTGGCCAAAATGATGATGGGAGTGAGTTTAGAATCTACAAAATAAGAAGTTATTCGGGTCAGAAAGGTGTGTTCTCGCTCCATGGTTAGATAACCAGGTCTCCGTCGCGGACAAGATTAAGGGGAGAGATGACGATCTTTTCCCCAGCTTGAATCCCGGCTAAAACTTCCACCCAAAGCCCCTGATGCTGGGCCTCCTCCCTTTTAAGGGGGGTTTTGACAGGAAGAAATTCTTGGTCCGCTTTGCGATAAGAGCTTCCTAAACGCACTACTCGAAAACGGGCACGCCCATCTTTTTCGACCACCATTACTCCGGTTAACTCTCCCCGAAACACTATTGCCTTCCAAGGGATCAAAGCCACGTTTTTTACGGCTACAGGAAAATAGAGCCGCCCGTAAAGACCAGAGCGCAACCCTTCACCCTCAACGGACAATTTCACCAGAAAGGTTCTGCTTGCCGGATCAACGTGGGCCACTATTTCTCTCACCGGGGCTTTAAGAGAAAGCCCAAGGGCCGGAAACTCTACCTGGAAATGTTCGCCTATTTTTAGGCGTTTGAGAAAGGCCTCATCTAAACGGACCCGAAATTCAAATCCTGCCGAAAGATCGTCAAGAAGGAGGAGAGGAGTTCCTGCGTTTACAAAGGCCCCTTTATCAGCTAAGCGCTTAGCTACAAGCCCTTTTACTGGGGCCTTAAGACGAGTATAAGGAAGGATGCTTTCAATTTCTTTCAGTTTGGCCTGAAGCTCTTTTTCTTTGGCCAAAAGGGCCTTTTCACGGGCTAGGAGGGCCTTGTACTCGGCTTCCGTGCGATCAAGTTCCTCTTTAGTGGCAGCCTTTTCTCGGAAAAGATTTTTAAAACGTCTGTAATTAGCTTCAGCATACCGAAGCCTAGCAGCTACTGCTTCTCTTTCTTTAAGAACCGCTTTACGAGCTGCAATTAGAGCTTTGCGCTGGGCCTGGATATTGGCGTCGTCAAGAGAAAGAAGCGGAGCTCCCTTGTCTACAATTTGACCCTCTTCTACATACACTTCTTTAACATAACCAGAGATCTTTGAAGAAAGAGAAAGCTGATTTTTGGCTCTTACCGTACCAGAAAAAACACGCACTTTGGCCACTGATTGGGGGGTTATTTCCATAAGAAGGGCTTTAATGCGGCGTGGCTTTTCTTGGTGGGCTTCTCTTTCTTTTTTGCCGCACGCCCCGAGTAATAAAAAGATCAAAAAGATAAGCCAATATCGCTTCATTTTTTCCCTCCGGAGAGGAGCCCAGCCCGGAAATAAAGCTCGGTAAGGGCCAGGCGGTAGTTGTAAAGGGCTTCTAAATGTTGTAGCCGGGCTTTTTTGAGAGCCGTCTGAGCATCAAGCAATTCTACGATGATTGTAAGTCCTTCCTGGTATCTCTTCTCTACCAACCGCAGTCCTTCTTCGGCTTCTTCTACAGCTGCCTGGGTGACTTCTACCTGTTTACGAGCCGTATGAAGACCAAGATAAGCCTTTTCTACTTCGTGTTTGACCTGGGCTTCGTA
>JALSPG010000026.1 GCA_026986115.1 Thermodesulfobacteriales bacterium | reverse complement strand
TTTCATCCCAATATTTCAAAAATTCTGGCTCTCTCTTGGCTAGATTGGCCTTCATCGGGAACTCTGTTTGAGGAAGGTTAAGCGTGTCTTTCCAATCAGATTTTTCCGCCATGGTGCACCCCTTTTTAAGTCAGATTTTTATACGCAAGGAATACTAGAAGCCTTAAGCCCTGGTGGCAAGTTAGGAAAGCCATTTTGAAAGATATTTGGCAAGCTCTCGGCGAGTGATTGGTTTTACAATAAAGCCGTCAAGCCCTGCTCTTTGGGCCTCTTTTTCGATTTCTTCTACGACATGGGCGGTAAGGGCAAGAATTGGGCCTGAATAGCCCTCCTGCCGTAAAGTGCGGGCAACTTCTAGACCATCGATCCCTGGCATGCGGATATCTAAAAGGAGAAGATCAAAGGAATCTTTACGGGCCTTTTCTAGGGCTTCGTATCCATCGCGGGCTAAAGTAACCTTGAGACCTAATTTTTCTAAAATCTTACGGAAATAAAGTTGATTTACATGATTATCTTCTGCTAAGAGAACTTTTCCGGATAATTTTTCCGGAGTAGATCCTTCTGTTTTGTGGTCGAAGTTACAAACTTTAAGGGGAATCTCAAGATAAAAGACACTGCCTGCCCCGGGGCCCTTACTTTCGGCCCAAAGTTTCCCCCCTAACAGTTTGGCCAGGCGTTTGGAGATAGCAAGACCAAGCCCGGAACCGAAATAAAATTTGTCAAAGGTTTCTTCCAGCCTTTCAAAAGGTAGAAAAATCTTTTCCAAGTCTTCTTTGGTAATCCCGCGGCCGGTATCCCGCACCATTATTTGCCAATAATAGAAGTTTTCTCCCTTTTTGAGTGGTCTGGCTTCCAGACTAATTTTCCCTTTCTCTGTAAATTTCACAGCGTTACTCAAAAAATTGAGGATAATCTGTTTTATTTTGGCCCGGTCTCCTAAAAATTGTGGGAGGTTTTCCGGAATTTTTATTTCATAGCAAAGCCCTTTTTTTTCTATCTGGGGTATGAAAAGCTTGAAACATTCTTCCAACAAGGCTTTGAGGTCGAAAGGTTCTTCCTTAATAAAGACTGCACCTTCCTCTAATTTAGCAAAATCAAGAGTTTCGTTTAGGAGCTCTTTTAGGTTTTCTAAAGATTTCTCAAGATGAGAAAGTTGCTCTCTTTGTTCCGAGTTAAGTGGAGACTCCTTCAATAGCTCTACCATTCCTAATGCTGTAGTAATGGGAGTGCGAATTTCGTGAGATACATTTGCCAAAAATTTGGTTTTAGCTTGGCTTGCCTGTTCAGCTCTATAAGCTTCAATGCGCCATTGTTTCATAGTATTTTTCAGGTTTTCTTGTGAAACATTAATGCGTCTTATAAGTTCGTTAAAGGCTAAAATTAGATTTTCTATTTCTTTCGGTGCTAAAATTTTTGGGAATAGTTTTAGATTTCCTTCTTTGGATTTTTCTTGTAATTCTTTGATATGGTTTACAAGATCTAGAATGGGCATTGTTACAAAATGATAATAAAGATAAAGAATTCCACATAACAAAGTTGAAAGTAAAAAACCTATAAGTAGAAAATTGAAGATTGCTTTTTGTATTATTTTTTGGTGTAGGCCATCATCAACTGCTACTTCCAGATAGCCCATGTTTTCTTTTTCGTCTCTTAAAGGGAAGGTGATAATCTTTCCCTTGTTGAGGTTTCCTTCTTCTACTGAAAGGGTCGTAGTAGCAGGCGAACTTTTCTTTCCTAAAAGAATGTCAAAGTGTCTAATATCTTGATAAATAGAAGGTTCCTGCCAGGTTACTCTTGCACCGTTTATAAAATCAAATTGGACTAATTCTTCTAATATACGAGAAATTTCCTGACGTACTTTTAATTTTAGATGTGGTTTTAGGACCTCAGCCGTATGTTTTAACAGGAGTTCCAGGGTCTCTTCTCTTTCTCTCATAAGCTCTTGGCGGAGTATATAAGTTCCCCAAATGGTAGCTCCAAAAGAAATGGCCAGAGAAAATAAGATGGCTGCGGCAAAGAGAAATTTTATTTGAAAGATATGTTCTTTTTTAAAGATCATTTCTGAAACGATACGAAACAAAATTTTTGGATTACTTCTGGAGGAAAATTTAACCCCAAAATTTGCCAAATTTCTTTATTGACCACGATACAGGCTCTCCGACGGTCGAGATCAAGGGAAAGCGCAAGTCCCATTTCGAGAAGTTCAGGGAGGTGAGAAACAGTAAGAATTTTTTGAAAAGCAGCCTTTTTTAAAATTTCTCCAAGGTTTGGGAATGGTCCTGCCACATAAAGAATAGCAAAATTTTTCCTATCTAAAGCATTGAGGGCTTCTTTGGGATCTCTGATAAAAACCGCTTTGAAAACTTGATTTTCAGAGAAAAAATCTTTTATCGCTTCGTTTACTATATTTTGGTCCTGGAAGGCGCTTTTGGTCTGCGGAAGGATAACGAGTACCCTGAGAGGAAGATGTTTTTGAAAATTTTTTTCAAGTCTTACTAGACGGGAAAGAAGATTTAAGGTAAGACGGGCCTTTTCTGATTCTATAGTTACAAGTGTACGAGGGAAAGCCTTAAAAGTTGCTAAGAAGAGCCCGATAATTGTTCCAAGGAGGATCTTCTTACCCACTTTTTGCCTCTAAAAACGAATACGGAGCCCTATCTCAAAATAGCGGCCGTTTTCTCGGTAATCTTCTTTTACCCCTCCCAAAGAAGATGGATAGCGGATGTCGTCTTCAAAAAGATTGGTTACACCTAGCCAAGCAGAGACTCTGGAGGTGATGTCGTAGATTATTTTGAGATTAACGTTGGTATAACCATCTAGTTTGTCTCGAGGATCGGGGACAAAAATATTAGAACCTCTAAGGGGGTTAAATTTCTCTCGCCAGCGGGGCCCCACATAATTGCAAGCAAGGTTAATTTCAAGAGGGAGATAACCGACGGTGTAAGAGATGATCCCTCCGGCTAAAACATTTGCCACGTATGGGCGTGGTTCATCGTGTTCATTTTCTCCCCATTGGTAGCTACCGTAAAGGAAAATGTCCCAGTGGAAACCGCGATAATGGTAAGATATTTCACCTCCGAAGACGTCTTCATCTCCCCCTTGTTGATAAGTCCATCCCCCGATGCCTACGGGATTCCGTCTTCCCAAGACATCCTTAAGCCACATTCGGAAAAGGCTTAGACTTATTCGGTGTCTAGGTTTGGGTTTCCAGATGAAGACCATTTCTAAAGAATCAAGCTTTTCCGGATCTAAGTCTGGATTTCCATTCACTAGTGGGTAGTGATTGTCGTAAAGGGCGTCGAGATCCGGGATGCGAAAACCATGACCGTAAATAAATTTGGTAATAAAACTCGAACTGAAGCGGTGAATCCAGACAAGCCGTGGGCTTAGCTGACCGTCAAAACCATTGTATTTGTCATACCGGAGACCAAAATTTATTTCATCTTGCCCTGTGATTTCCCACTCGTCTTGAAAATAAACGGCCCACAATCTTTCCGTCTTACTGGGCCAAGGGTCATGTTGTCTTTGCATTTTTGGTAAGGGAAAAAATTCTGGCAACTTACGGTTAGCCAGAAGTTTAGAGGATCTGATAGAATTTTCTAAAAATTCCATCCCTATCCGGCAAATATGCTTTTTATAGCGGCTTTTAATCCTAAAGCCGTAAGATATTTCCCGGATCCTAGCCTTTTCATGAGCAAGGGTAGGGGCGTCGTAAGGGTCTGGATATTGCAGGAGGAATCTTCTTACCGGGGGAATTTCGCGGGAAGCCGGGTGAAAGACGTAAAAAATTCCATAGTCAAGGATATTTTGACGCCAATTTAAATAGATTTTTCCGTTGCTATTCTTAGAAAGGCTAAATTTATAAGAAATTTGCCCCCCGGTTTGTTTGTAATCGTTTTCAGGGTCTTTGCTTCGTGCTAAACGGTCTGAAAGACCATAATAGCGGGAAAGGGCAACATCGAAACGAAAGAATTTTAATTTTAGGTTTTTCCAAGCAAGGCGTAGTTCTTGCCAGTTGGTATCTTGATTAGTGTTTACCTTTCCGGGGATGCCAGCAGCATCCACCACGTGGAAGCGATCCCCATTGGTAGTGCTTCCTCCGGCACTGAACTGAAATTCCCAATCTTCTTTAAGAAAACCTCCCGAGATGAAACCTCGGCTGCTGTCAAAGTGTCCTATAGCTCCTCCGACCTCTCCGCTATTTTTCCAGCGCCTGGGCACTAAATTGATAACTCCTCCTACAGCATAGGAGCCGTAAACTGCCGAAGAAGGGCCACGGGAGATCTCAATTCTTTCTAAAATGTCTACCGGGAGGGCCCCGACAAAGTTGAGGGCTCTTCTCAAAAGAAGATGATTCAGGGGCTGACCATCCCACAGGATAAGCACCCGTCGGTCAGAATAGTTTCCCCTTACAATGAGATGGTAGGTGCCGTTATTTTCACGTATTACTTCTAAGCCCGGAACAAAACGCAGTAACTCCGCGATAGTAGTAGCACCAGTACGCTCTATCATTTTGCGGTTAAAGATAGTGAAAGAAGAAGGAATGTAATCGATGTTAAGGCCACTAAAAGTGGCGATTTCGGTAGCGCTTGAAAGAAACTTTTCGAGGTTTATTTCTTCCGGGCCATGGGCCAAAACTAGAGCAGGAAAGACCAAAAGCAAAAAACACCACAGAAGTCTTTTGATCAAAGGCAGCTCCTACGTGAGTTTTGCTAAGGCCTCGCCAATTCGTAAAACCCCCTTCTCAATTTCTTCATCGGTATTGGCAAAGGAAATCCTAAGACATCGGTCGTCTCCAAAAGCTACCCCGGGGACAGTGGCTACTTTGGCCTCTTCCAGAAGATAATCACACATAGTGAGGGAATCGTTGATAAGGCTACCCTGGGGTGTTTTTCGACCGTAATAGGAAGAAA
>JALSPG010000025.1 GCA_026986115.1 Thermodesulfobacteriales bacterium | reverse complement strand
TTTCTGCTCCTTCTTGGGCGTTTATCACAGGGGCTAATTCTACCATTTCGAAAACTGCAAGTTTAAGTTTGCTGTGTATAGAACGGACAGCAGCCCCTATTTGGGCATCATCGTAGCGAGAAAGATCCTCCTGTAAAAAATCTAAAAACCGGCCTTCTTTTTGGAGGGTCCCTAAAAAGGCTGCTAGGTAAGCCTGCGGAGGGGGCTGTGAAGCTTTTACTTCTTTTGGTGTTTCATCTTTTTCTTCGAGTTTTTTGGTCGGGAGAGAGGGCTTTTCTGAGGGTGCCGGCTGGGGCTTTGGTTCAGGAAGGAGCAGGGCCGAAATCCCTCCTCCCAGAAGAGGGAGACCAATCAAAGCTCCCAAGGCCCACAGTGGAAGAACATCTTTGAAATAATACCCCAGGCCACCTAAAGCGAGGGCTATCAAAAGGCTTATGAAAAAGACCAAGATTCTGGGACTCTTCATGAAATTTTCCCCTCTCGGTAAGAGTGCATCATTTCAAGGAAGCGGTCAAAGAGATAGACAGAATCGTGGGGTCCGGGGGCATTTTCCGGATGATATTGTACCGAAAAGAGAGGAAGTTCCCGATGCCTTATACCTTCAAGGGTGCCATCATTAAGGTTTATATGGGAAATTTCTACCTCTTTGGGGAGTTCTTCCGGGCGTACGCAAAAGCCGTGATTTTGGGAGGTAATTTCTATGCGACCAGTGGCAAGGTCCTTAACCGGTTGATTAGCCCCCCGATGTCCGAATTTGAGTTTAAAAGTGCTCGCCCCTAAAGCTTGCCCAAGCATTTGATGGCCTAAGCAAATACCGAAAATGGGCCTTTTGCCAAGGAGATCTTTGGCAGTTTCTATTACATAAGTTACAGCTGCCGGATCTCCTGGCCCATTTGAAAAGAAAACTCCATCGGGTTCGTAAGATAAAATTTCGGCCGCTTTAGTATGGGCGGGGACAATCAAAAGTTGACAGCCTCTGGCTTCCATAAGACGGAGTTGATTGAATTTGAGGCCACAATCTATCACCACTACTCGGGGGCCTCCGTTAGGGTCGAAAGGCTCCAAAGGGATAATTTGTCCGTTCTTCCAACGGTAAGGAGCTTCGCAGGTCACCTCTTTTACTAAATCTCGTCCTACAAGACCTGGCGAAGCTTTCACTCGCTCCAGGAGAGAGGCGGGGTTTAAATCTTGCGTAGAGATTCCGGCTTTCATGGCACCTTGGAGACGAATGTGGCGGGTAAGGGCTCTCGTGTCAACTTGGTCCACCCCTAAAATTCCATAAGCTTTAAGCCATTCTCCGAGAGACCGCTTAGCGCGCCAGTTACTATAAAAGGGCTGGTACTCTCTCACCACGAAAGCTTCTACCTGAATACGCAAACTTTCGTTGTCTTCGTCATTTATTCCGTAATTACCTATCAGAGGATAAGTCATAGTGACAATTTGCCCGCGATAAGAAGGGTCGGTAAGAATTTCTTGATAACCGGTCATAGCGGTATTGAAAACAATTTCGCCAAAAGCCTCCCCCGACCCTGTAAAAGATCTTCCCCAGAAGGTAGTTCCGTCTTCAAGAACTATTAACGCTTTCATTTGCTTTCCTCCAACTTCTCGGCGCTTTATTACCACGCTCAGCGCCAATTTGCTAGCCAAACGCAGCGCAAGTAGCTCTTCTATGGCAAGTAGCTCTTCTATGGTATAAAGGGCCTTGACAGGGGAAGGAGGAGCGCATGGCAGAGATAATTCCCATTTCCATTGAGGAGGAACTCAAAAAATCCTACTTGGACTATGCTATGAGCGTTATTGTGGGGCGAGCGCTTCCCGACGTGCGTGATGGGCTCAAACCCGTGCAGCGTCGTATCCTTTATGCCATGTACGAGCTCAAAAACGATTGGAACAAACCCTACAAGAAAAGTGCCCGCATTGTGGGAGACGTAATCGGTAAATACCATCCCCATGGCGATATGGCCGTTTACGACACTTTAGTACGGATGGCTCAAGATTTTACTATGCGCTACCCCTTAATAGATGGCCAGGGAAATTTCGGCTCTATGGATGGCGATGCTCCGGCAGCCATGCGTTATACCGAAGTGCGGATGGCCAAGATTGCCCATGAACTCCTTGCGGATATCGAAAAAGAAACCGTTGATTTTATGCCGAACTACGATAATTCGCTGCAAGAACCAATAGTGCTTCCCAGCCGCATTCCCAATCTCCTCATCAATGGGTCCTCGGGTATTGCTGTGGGAATGGCCACCAACATCCCACCCCACAATTTAGGCGAGGTGGTTGACGCCTTAGTAGCCATGATCCACAACCCTGATATTACCCTTGATGAGCTTTTAACCTATATCAAAGGACCCGACTTCCCCACAGGGGCCTTTATATATGGTACCGAGGGCATTAAAGAGGCCTATGCCACTGGTAAAGGGCTAATTAAGATGCGAGCCCGAGCCCACATCGAAAGGGAGGGTGGAAAGACAGCTATTGTAATTACAGAACTTCCTTATCAAGTTAACAAGGCCAAATTGGTAGAGAAAATAGCGGCTCTTGCTCGCGACAAGAAAATTGAAGGCATTGCAGAAGTTCGAGACGAATCTGACCGGGAGGGCCTTAGAGTAGTAGTTGAACTCAAGCGTGAAAAGCAGGATTTTGCCCCGGTAATCTTAAACCAGCTCTATAAGCAGACTCCTCTGGAATCCACTTTCGGGATCATTATGTTGGCTCTGGTGAATAACCGGCCTGAGCAGCTTAATCTCCGCGAGCTTCTGGGGCATTTTTTGGCTCACCGCCGAACGGTGGTAATCCGCCGCACTCTTTATGACCTCCGCAGGGCCCAAGAACGGGCTCACATCCTTGAAGGACTATTAACTGCTCTGGCCCATTTAGACGAGGTGATAGCCCTTATTAGAGGCTCTAAAACACCCCAGGAAGCAAAAGAGGGTCTTATTTCCAAGTTTGCTCTTACGCCTCTTCAGGCCCAAGCCATTTTAGATATGAGGCTTCAGCGTCTAACAGGTCTTGAACAGGAAAGGATAAAGGCAGAACACGAAGAACTAAAACGCCAGATTGCTTGGTTTGAGAAGATTTTGGCTGATGAAAAAGTGTTAATGAAGGTTATCGAAGACGAACTCTTGGCCATCAAAAAGGAATATGCTGACCCCCGCCGTACAGAAATTATCCCCAATGTCGAGGAATTTTCCGTGGAAGATCTCATTGCAGAGGAAAGCGTGGTAGTAACAGTTACCCACCGGGGCTACATTAAACGTTTGCCTGCAAGCACTTACCGGAGCCAGCGGCGCGGAGGGCGGGGAAAAATTGGAGTCGAGGCGGGAGGAGAAGACCTCGTTACTCAGCTCTATGTAGCCTCTACCCACGATTATTTCCTTTGTTTCACCAATAAAGGAAGAGTTTATTGGCTTAAGGTGTACGATATCCCCCAGGCGGGCCGCACAGCAAAAGGAACAAGCTTACGAAACCTCTTGCCCCTTTCTGAAAAAGAAAAGCTTACCACTCTGCTGCCTGTTCGCCGGTTCAGTGAAGATCAGTTCGTCTTTTTTGCCACCCGCAGAGGCCTCGTCAAGAAGACTCCTTTGGCAGCCTTTTCTAACCCCCGTAGTACCGGAATTGTGGCTGCTACTTTGAAACCAGAAGATGAGCTAGTAGCCGCGGCTATTACGGATGGTAAAAAGGAGATCCTTCTGGTGACCAAGATGGGACAAGCAATTAGGTTTCCCGAAGCAGATGTAAGACCTATGGGAAGAACCGCGGCAGGGGTGAAGGGAATTGATCTTGGTAAAGGGGATGAAGTGGTAGGGCTTGAAGTTTTACCTTCCAATGAAGAAGGGGCGCTGCTTAGCGTAACAGAGCTAGGCTATGGTAAACGAAGCCTGCTTAAAGAGTATCGTACTCAAAGTCGTGGCGGAAAGGGCATTATAGCTATGAAATTAAATGATAAAACAGGTAATCTCGTTGGTTGTGCGCGAGTGGAGGAAAAAGATGAAATAATGCTTGTTTCCTCTGCCGGAAAAATTATCCGTTTGCGGGTGAAAGATATCCCTGTTCAAGGCCGAGCAACCCAAGGGGTGCGTCTATTTATGCTTACTCCTGGGGAAAAAATCGTCTCTCTAGCGAAGTTGGCGGAAAATCAGACTTCTTGATATAAAGCATCTCGTTCGATGGGTTTAAAGCCGGCTTCACGGATAAGACGTTCTATTTCTTGGCGGCTGAGGGCTTTGTTTTCTTCTTTACCCGAAAATTCGCTTATTTTTTCTTCTAAAACTGTCCCATGTAAATCGTTGGCTCCGAAATGAAGAGCTACCTGGGCTAATTTAATCCCCATAAAGACCCAATAAGCCTTGATGTGAGGGAAATTGTCAAGGATGAGACGGGAGATAGCTATCATTTTTAGATCTTCAAAGCCAGTTGTAGGAGCTATTTCCTTACGGAGATAAGATTTTTGTGGGAGAAAAGGTAAAGGAATGAAACAGAGGAATCCATTTGTTTCATCTTGTAGTTCTCTTAAAGCCAAAAGATGTTCTAAACGTTCTTCATAGGTTTCTAGGTGTCCATAGAGCATGGTGGCGTTAGAAGGGATACCGAGTTTGTGAGCAGTTCGGGCAATTTCTAGCCATCTTTTCCCGGTAATTTTTTGGGGGCATAATTTTTGCCGGATGCGTTCCGAAAAAACTTCTGCTCCGCCACCTGGAAGACAAGAAAGCCCGGCTTTTTTGAGGTCAAGTAGAACTTCTTGGACGTCTTTACCGGAAATTTTGGCCAAATGATCAATTTCGACACATGTGAAAGCCTTTATCTGTGCTTCTGGAAAGCGTGTTTTGATGGCCTGGAGGAGGTTTAGGTAATATTCATAAGGAAGATAAGGATGCAAACCACCTACAACGTGAATTTCGCGGATTTTACCAGAGGAAGGCTCAAGTTTTTGCAAAATTTCATCGATACTAAGTTCGTAAGCTTCCTTATGACCAGGGGGGCGTCCAAAGGCGCAAAATTTGCAGAGGTTCAGGCAGACGTTGGAATAATTAACGTGACGATTAAAGACATAATATACTTTGGAACCGTGTAATTTTTCTTTAACTAGGAGGGCTAGTTTCCCAATGCCCAAAAGATCATGGCTTTGGAAAAGCTTGAGCCCATCTTCAAAAGTTAGGCGGGTATTTGATTGGATTTTTTCGTAAATTTGATGTAGATCTTTATCGACAAAGGAAAACATGTTTTTAGGGCTAACAAATCTTTAGGGCTCCGGCAAGATATGAGAGAGGACAAAGTCCCCTTTTTTGCGGATGAAGAATTTTTACGCCAAGAAAGAGAACGTGCTCGAAAACTTAGGCATACGAAATGGTGGCGGAAAAAATGCTCAAGAGGTGTCTGCTACTATTGTGGACGAAAAGTAAAACCTTCTGAACTTACTATGGATCATGTCATTCCTCTTTCACGGGGGGGGCGAAGTGTAAGAGAAAATTTAGTCCCAGCTTGTAAGGAATGTAACATTAAAAAAAAATATATGCTTCCTTGGGAATGGGAGGAATATCTGAAATTTTTGAGAGGAGAAAAAAATGTTTCCAATGATTAGAGTTCTGTTTTTGCTGATTTTTTTGTTTGCTAAATCCTCTCATGTTCTTTTGGCCGCTGATACGAGTTTTGAAGAATATATTATAGGACCAAGTGATGTCTTGGAAATTTTTGTTTGGAAAGAGCCAGATTTCTCTCGTGAAGTATTAGTTAGACCTGACGGAAGGATTACCTTGCCTTTAATAGATGATGTAATGGCAGCAGGAAAGACTCCTTTGCAATTAAAAGAAATAATACAGAAAAAACTTCAAGAATATATAGATCTTCCTGTTGTTACTGTTATTGTTAAAGGAATAGAAAGTAAGTATTACTATATCATAGGTGAAGTTGCTCATCCGGGAGGTTACTTGTTCAATAAGCCAATTACAATACTTCAAGCCTTGGCTTTAGCAGGTGGTTTTTCTGAATGGGCTAAGAAGGATAAAATAATGGTCATCAGGAGCCGATCTGATGGAAAAAGATTTTTCTTGTATTTTAATTATGAAGAAACGATAAAGGGGCGGAAAATAAATGATTTCTACTTAAAACCAGGAGATATTATTTTAGTGCCATAATTATTGATAGGAGCTATTAAATCGGACATGTTAATGATTAGTTTTTTATTTTGGAGAGCGGGGAAAGGGTTTGTTTTAGAGAGTAAATATTGACAAAAATGCTCCCGGTAAGAATAAGGAGTTTTTCTATGTTGTTACTGTTAATATTTGTTTTTATGTTTGTTTTCTTTAATGTTTCCTCTTTTGCATATAAAGAAACATATTTTGTGACTTTGTATGGAGATACTCAATATTCTGATAATATTTATCTTTCAAATACTGATGAGGAAGATGATGTCATTACAAATTTAGGTTTAATATTTGTAGCTGATAGAACTTCGAGAGTTTCTGATTTAAAATTTGAGTATAATCTTGGCCGGTCTTTTTATTGGCAGAAGTCTAGTAATAACGCTTTTAGGCATAATTGTTCACTTTTGTATTCAAAAGAGTTATCTAAAAAACTATCTTTTTCTTGGGTGGGTAATTATTATCGTACCGAAGATGTTATCGAACCCGATGAAGAAGTTTATCGAGAAAGGAAAAAGAGAGAACCTTATTATCGTATTAGTTCTTCTTTCCGAATGTCCTATGAATACTTAAAAGATTCATTTGTTTCTTTTGGAGGCAATATAAACTATTTACAAAATAAAGATCCCTCTGTAGAAGATTCTAGAATATATTCAGAGTATTTTTCTTTCTCGCGGAGTTTTACTAAGTTTTTTGTTCAGGTAAAATTTCTTTTTTTTCAAAGAGAATTTGAACAAACGGCCCCAGTAGAAACTTATTCAAATTTTTGGTCTTTTGGTTATCGTCTGGCTCATAATAAACATATATCGTGGGACTTTTCAGCTGATCGCACTCAAGATAAAGATCCTTCTGGAGAAGACTATTGGTCTTATTCTGTGGGAATTTCTTATGTTTGGAATCCTGAAAAAGACCAAACTTACTATTTTCGTTTAGGGTCCTATTTTAGGAAAGTTGACGGAGGTGATAAAGATAAGGGGTTAACTTTTGCAGTCAATTATCTGAAAAGGTATAAGCATTCCAGTTTTTCAGTTTCTGGTTCTGGAGGGTATCGCTATGAATATGCTGAAGCCAATAATAGAGGTTTTACACAATATTATAACATATCATTTTCGTACCAATATCAGTTATCAAGGTATCTTGATTTAAGAAGTTCTATTTTTTATAGAATCGAAGATTTTAAAGAAAGACAATCTAAAGAAACGGAAACGTATGGTTTTAATATTTCTCTTAATAAAAGGTTAACTAAAAATGTGACTGCTTCTTTAGGATATTCTTATCGTGAGGCCGATTCAGATTTTTCTGAAGATGAATATTGTGTAAACACGGTAATTGCTACTATTTCTTATACTGGAGAAATATGGAAAGGTAAGGAATTTCCGATTCGTCTTTGGCCATTTTAGGGGGTTATATGGAGCAAAAGATACCATTTAAAATGGATCCTTATGCCTTACTTACTTTTCTATGGAGAAGAAAATGGTTAATTATTTTTCTCTTTATTCCCATTTTTGCTTTAGCTGAGGTCCATGTGTTAAGGTCTCCCAAAATATATAGAGCTTCAGTTACATTATCTATTGTTCCACAAAGAGTGCCGGCGTCATATGTTAGATCTACTGTTTCAGGAGATATGGAGGCATTTGTCCATTCTATCTGGCAAGAAATTACAAGTCGTAGAAGTTTAGAAGTTCTCATACGTGAGTATAATTTATATCCTAATATGGTTGAAATGTTGCCCATGGAAACAGTAGTTGAGCGTATGAGAAAAGCTATTAAAGTTTCACGGCCTAGAGGTGGCCGGAGAAATGTTTTTATAATTAGTTTTGAATATTATGATCCAAAAGTTGCGGCAAAGGTTGTTAACAGAATAGCTAATGTTTTTATTGAAGAAAACCTAAAATTAAGAGAAGAACAGGCAAAAACGATAACAGCTTTTTTAGATGAAGAATTGAAAAGAATAGAAAATCAACTGAGAGAAAGGGAAAAAGCAATTCAAGAATATAAAAGGAAATATATGGAAGAGCTTCCGGAACAAAAGGATACAATAATATCTATTTTGGGTCGCCTACAGAAAGAAAATGAAGCTTTACAAATGCGGAAAGAAATGCTTCAAGATAGAAAGGTTGCTATTTTGGAGCAACTCAAAAATTATCAACAAGGAGTAAACTCGGAAGCAGCAACAGATACAGAAGATTTTTCTGCATCTTTGGCACAATTGCAACAAAAATATGAGGCTCTTTTGTCGAAATATACAGAAAAGCATCCTGATGTAATTAGATTGAAGCGTTTAATAGAAAAAAAGAAAAAAGAATTGCAAAGTATACCTTTCAATAACGATAGTGCAAAGTCTTCAGAGCCGACTATCGTTGGACAACTTAAAAAACAACTAAGAGAAATTGATAGTGAAATTAAGAAGATCGATGAATTATATATCAAAAATAAAGAAAAAATAGCTCTTTATCAGAAAAGACTAGAAAATATTCCAAAAAGAGAGCAGGAACTAAAGGATCTTGCAAGGGATTATGCAAATCTTATGAAGACTTACCAGATGTTACTTGATAAAAAAATTCAGGCAACAATGGCAGAAACATTAGAAAAAAGACAGCAAGGAGAACAATTCAAGATTATTGATCCGGCGAGAGTCCCAGAAGTTCCTATTTCTCCGAATACAAAAAAAATTTTATTCATGGGAGCTATTTTGGCGTTGGCTGCTGGGTTAGGTTTTGCCTTTGTGCTTGAATTCTTTTTGGATAAAAAAATATACGATCCCACTATCTTAGAAGCATTTTATCAAACTAAAGTTTTAATTATTGTTCCTAAAATAATGTTGCCTGAAGAAAAAAGGAAGGCAATAGCTAAGTCCCTATTTTTAGGTTTTATTGCTTTAGTTGGTTTATCAGGGAATATAGCACTCCTTTATTTAATATGGCGTAATACTCCAATTTGATGTTTTATAAATTTTTTGGATTATCAAAAAATCCTTTTGAAGTAGATCCGGATCCAAATTTTTTATATTTAAGCCCCCAGCATAGGGAAGCTCTTTCGCATCTTACTTATAGTGTTATAGCAAGAAAACCTTATTTGTTGCTTACAGGTGATATAGGTGTTGGAAAAACCACATTATTAAATTATTTTATTAGAAATATTAAAAAAAAGCAGGATATTTTTTTGGTCCCAATTTATAATCCAAATTTAACAATTGCGGATTTTTATCATTTATTGTCAGATCAAGTTAAGATTGGAATAAATGTTCCTAAGCCCAAATTTCTTATAGAATTTTCTAATAAATTATTAAAATTGGCAACTGAGGGTAAAGCCTTGGTAATTGTTATTGACGAGGCTCAGGCAGCTTCAGAGGAACTTCTTGAAGAATTACGTCTGTTATCTAATGCTACTTACGGCAGTAATTCTCTAATAATGATTTTAGTAGGACAACCGGATCTTTTACAAAAGCTTTCTTCTCCTAAGTTGAGTTCTTTGAGGCAGAGATTTTCTTATCGTTATCACTTAGGGCCTTTTCAGGATGAATACGAAGTATCACAATATCTCATTACAAGAATTTTAAGATCTGGTTCACCTAAAACCCGAATTTTTAATAATGAAGCAATAGCTGAAATATTTCATCTTTCAAGGGGAGTTCCCCGTGTTATAAATATTTTGGCAGAACATGCTATGATAAATGCTTATTTGAGGAAAGAAACGGTTGTGGGAAGAGAAGATGTCAAAATGGCGGCTAAGGAAGTAGAACATGTTTTCGTCTCTCCCAAAAAATCTTTCCAGACAAATTTTGAAATTTCAGAGGTTAATTCTCGGAAAAAGAGTTATTCTAGTTGGTTCTTAACATTATTTTTGATTTTTTTTCTGATTTTGACGATATATTTTTTGGTTAATCCAGAAAAAATTTCAGATTTCTGGAGGTTGTTTTGGGGAAAATAACCAAATTGCTCGAAAACATTGAAGATTCGAAAATAGGATTTCGCAAAACAGAAACAAATAAGAGTTTTAAAAGTGAAGTTGATTTATCGTTACCCGAAATAAAACTTGGAGACATTGACCCTAAATTTGTAGTATATCATGATCCAGAAAGTTTTAGTGCAGAAAATTTTAAAATACTTCGTAGTCAAATTCTTCATCCTCGTACAGGGCTTCCTTCAAGGTTTATTTTAGTAACAAGTGCAGTTCCTCAAGAAGGAAAAACTTATATTGCAATTAACTTAGCCTTTTCCTTTGCTAGAAGTGTTCCTACTATTCTCATTGAGACAGATTTAAGAAGACCATCTTTTACCCATTTTCTTGGAATAAATCCGGAAAAGGGCCTTGCTGATTATCTTTTAAAAAAGTGTGCTTTGTCAGATATAGTTTTGAAAACTGATTATGATAATCTATTTTTGGTTTCTTCTGGTAGTAACTATAAGGATATTAAAGATGTTTTTAGTTCGGAAAAGATGGTTAATTTCTTAGAGGATCTGCGAAGAACTTTTTCTGGTTTTTTCTTTATTTTTGATTCTGCTCCATTAATGGTTGCCTCTGAAACTATATCCTTGTCTCGTTTAGTTGATGGAGTTCTTTTTGTGGTAAGATATGCTTTCTCTGATAGAGATATTGTTGGAGAGGCCCTAGAAAAAATAGGGAGGTCTAAGCTATTAGGTTTTGTTTTTAATTCTTACAGCCCCTCAGTTCTAGGTCTTTTTTCTCCTAAATTAAAGCATGTTAAATATATATATCAAAATCATTAAGAGCTTATGATTTGGCTGTTTCATCGTTACTATCCGGCTCGCAAGTTGTTATTTTTTCTTTCTGAAAGTTTTTTGATTTTTTTTGCTTCTTTATTGGCTTTTTGGCTCCATACTCGTCTTTTTTCTCTTTATTTTTTTGATTTTGAATTTGTTGGAAAAGTTTTTCTTGTTTCTTTATTTTTTCAGCTCTGGTTATATTACTATGATCTTTATGCGTTTAAACGTGAAGATTCTCTTGTGGACGTTTTTTTGCGTCTTTTGCAAGCTGTTGGGATTGCAACTTTTCTTTTAGGTTTAGTCTATTTGGTTTTTCCTTCTTTAATGATTAGCAATTGGTCTTTTATGGTTTTTTTGTTTGCTGTGCTTCTCTTTGCTGTTTCTTGGCGATTACTTTATTTTTTCTTTCTGAAAAATGGATATTTAAATGAAAAAATAGCTTTATTGGGCTGCTCTTCTCTTGCTTATGAGATTGTTAATGAAATTTATCAACAACTTGATTGTGGATTTACAGTTTCTGCTCTTTTTTTGCCATTAAGGGAGGATTGTAAAGATTTTCTTTTGACTTTGCCCTTTTCTCCTTCTATTTATTATGGATATCATAATATTTATTCTATATGTCGGAGATTGGGTATTAAAAAGATTGTGGTAGCTTTGGAAGATCGTCGAGGTAATCTTCCTATTGAAGAGCTTTTGGAATGCAGAATGCGAGGTATTGATGTTGTCGAAGGGGAGACTTTTTACGAGCATTTAACTGGCAAAATAATTGTTGAGAAAATTAGGCCTAGTTGGCTTATTTTTCATGGTGGTTTTTGTAAGTCTTCTTTTGCCTTATTTTTGAAGCGGGTCTTTGGTGTTTTGTTGGCTTCTTTTGGCTTGCTTCTTTCGGCTCCATTAATAATAGTTATCGCTATCTTAATAAAGATAGATTCTCCTGGTCCTGTTTTGTTTGTTCAAGAAAGGGTTGGTAAAGATGGTAAAATATTTAAACTTTATAAGTTCCGTTCTATGAGAGTAGATGCAGAAAAAGATGCTCCCAAATGGGCTAGTAAAGATGATCCTCGTGTAACAAGAGTTGGGAAAATTATTCGTAAATTAAGATTAGATGAAATTCCGCAAATGTGGAATGTCTTAAAAGGAGATATGTCTTTCGTGGGGCCTAGGCCTGAGAGACCTTATTTTGTAGAACAACTTCGTAAGAAAATCCCTTTTTATGACCAGAGACATACTGTTCATCCAGGGATAACAGGTTGGGCTCAAATTTGCTATCCTTATGGAGCCTCAGAGAGGGATGCCTTAGAAAAGCTAAAATATGATCTCTATTACATTAAATATATGTCAATTATGTTTGATCTTTTTATTATTTTTAAAACCATCCAAATAGTCCTTTTTGGTAAAGGAGCACGCTAATGTGTGGTATTATCGGATACGTAGGATCTAGACCGGTAATCCCGGTCCTTTTAGAGGGTTTGAGGAGGCTTGAATATCGAGGGTATGATTCTGCCGGAGTTGCGGTCCTTGATGAGGGACGACTCAAGATTATTCGGGCCCTTGGGAAATTGGTTAATCTTCAAGAGAGGGTGGTGGAGTATGGGAAAAATCCCAAAGGTATCGGATTAGGGCATACCCGTTGGGCTACACATGGAGAGCCTTCGGAAGAAAATGCTCATCCTCATGGAGATTGTGCCCACGAATTAGTGGTGGTGCACAATGGTATTATCGAAAATTACCACCAGCTCCGGCGAGAACTAGAATCCAAAGGGCACGTGTTTCTTTCTCAAACTGATACAGAAGTTCTTCCTCATCTCATCGAAGAGGCTTTGAAAGAGAGCGCTGATCTGCTTCAAGCTGTTCGGAAGGCTTTAGCACAGGTAAAGGGAGCGTATGCCATGGGGGTTCTTTGGTCTCGAACCCCTGACACATTGATTGCTGCTAGGAATCAAAGCCCTTTGGTTATTGGACTTGGGGAAGGAGAAAATTTTATTGCTTCTGATATTCCGGCAGTTTTACCTTGGACGAGGCGGGTTGTTTTTCTTGAAGACGGGGAAATGGCCATTTTAACCAAAGACGATTGTTGTCTTCTTCGTATCGATTCCGGAGAAAGAATTTCTCGCCAGCCGGTATTTATTCAATGGGATGCCGCAATGGCAGAAAAGGCAGGGTTTAAACATTTTATGCTTAAGGAAATTTACGAACAACCCCAAGCGGTACTTAATACTTTTCGGGGTCGTCTCAATCCAGAAACCGGAGAAGTTGATCTTCCTGAGCTAAATCTTTCTTTGGAAGAGATTCAAAACTTAGAAAAAATTTGTATCTTGGCTTGTGGGACCTCGTATCATGCTGGCCTTATTGGGAAATATCTTTTGGAGCGTTGGGCTAAAATTCCGGTAGAAGTAGATCTGGGCTCAGAATTTCGGTACCGAGATTTTCTGTTGAGCTCCAGATCTTTAGTAATTCCTATTTCCCAATCTGGCGAAACGGCAGATACTTTAGCTAGTCTGCGCAGAGCAAAAGAAGTGGGAGCTAAAGCTATTGCTATTTGTAATGTTTTGGGGAGTACTATTACCCGGGAAGCAGAAGGGACCCTTTATACTCACGCAGGGCCAGAGATAGGAGTAGCTTCCACTAAGGCCTTTACTAGCCAACTTACAGCCCTTCTCCTCCTTACAATCTATTTTGGCCGTGCGCGGGGCCACCTTCCCCAAAAAGAAGCCCAACGCATTGCACAAGCCTTATTGAAGGTCCCCCAGCAAATCGAAAAAATTATTACTAAGATCCACCCTCTTCTCAAAGATTTGGCTTATGAATACCACAAAAAACACCATTTCCTTTACTTGGGACGCAATATTCTTTATCCCGTAGCCTTAGAAGGAGCTCTTAAGCTCAAGGAAATTTCATATATTCATGCTGAAGGTTACGCTGCAGGAGAAATGAAACACGGCCCTATCGCCCTTATTGATGAAGACATGCCAGTAGTGGTACTTGCTCCTTCTAATCAACACGTTTATGAAAAGATGATCAGCAATATTGAAGAAGTCCGTTCACGTCGCGGCCAGGTTATAGCCTTTGGCACCGAAGAAGATCATACTTTGGCCCGCATGGCTACTGAAAGCATCTTTTTACCTTCTTGCGAATGGGAGGTCTCTCCTCTTATTTACACTGTCCCCTTGCAACTTCTTGCATATGAAGTAGCAGTTATACGCGGCTGTGATGTGGATCAGCCTCGAAATCTCGCTAAAAGTGTAACGGTGGAATAAGTATGAGCGAAGCTATTTTGGTCACTGGTGGAGCCGGTTTTATAGGTTCCCATTTGGTAGATAAGCTGCTTGTTCGGGGAGAAGAAGTAGTAGTAGTGGACGATTTCAACGATTATTATTCGCCCAAAATCAAATGGCGTAATTTGGCTCAGGCACTTCAAAACCCTCGTTTTCATCTCGAACAAGGAGATATCAGGGATTTTCCATTTTTAGAAAGGGTTTTTAAACGCTATCCCCTAAAAATAGTTGTCCATTTGGCTGCTCGAGCAGGAGTACGCCCCTCAGTGGAAGATCCGATCCTTTATGAAGAAGTAAATGGTCTTGGAACCACCAATCTACTTGAGCTTTCCCGACGCTTTGAAGTGCCCAAATTTGTGTATGGAAGCTCTTCTTCGGTTTATGGCTTTTCAAATAAGGTCCCCTTTTCTGAAGAAGAATGTTCTGACCGACCGGCCTCACCCTATGCAGCTACTAAAAGGGCCAATGAACTTATGTGTCATGCTTATCACCATCTTTTTGGTATCAAGGTGGTCTGCTTGCGCTTTTTTACAGTGTATGGCCCCCGGCAAAGACCCGAAATGGCCATTCATAAATTCACTCGCCTTATTGATCAAGGAAAAGAAATACCCGTTTTTGGGGACGGATCGTCCAAGCGAGATTACACCTATATCGACGATATTATTCAAGGGGTGCTGGCAGCTATCGATAAAGATTTCGACTACGAAATTTTCAATCTGGGTGAGTCTCAAGTGACGGATCTCCTTACTCTCATAAGGCTCATAGAAGAAAATTTAGGAAAAAAAGCTCGGCTCAAATTTTTACCTTTTCAGCCTGGCGATGTTCCGGTAACTTACGCCGATATTACCAAGGCAAAAAAACTTTTGGGATACAATCCCCAAGTTCCTATTGAAGAAGGAATAAAGCGGTTTATCGCCTGGTACAAAAAAGAAGCTCCTTATCTTGAGGGCTAGTACAAAAGGAGGCTTTATGAAACCTGAAGAGTGTACTCTTTATCATAGTGGGTTAAGGGGAGCAGAAGCTACTTTTGGAGAATGTGCAGAAAGATGGGGCGTAAAAGAAGTGATATTTACCTACGAAGGGCATCTACCGGATAGGGCTAAAAATTTGGTAGTCCTTTCAGAAGAGGAACTCAAACGAGGTGATATTAGCATGGAGCTGGTTTCTAAAATGATGAAGCGCCACTATGCCAAGCCTGAACGTATTCGTAAAGTTTTGCAAGTAATTTTCCATATGGTTAACAAGGGTTATCAGGTCTTTATCGTAGGAGAAATCCTTCCCAACAACACCGTCAAAGGTGGAACAGGCTGGGCTGCAGAATTAGCCAAGCTTTTTAATCGTCCGCTCCATGTCTTTGATCAAACACAAGAAAAGTGGTTCACCTGGCAGGAAGGTAAGTGGGTCGAAGACAACCCTCTCATTAGTTATCAGACCTTTGTTGGTACCGGGACGAGAAATCTTACTTCTGCAGGTAAAAAGGCCATTGAAGAGCTTTTTGAACGTTCTTTTTCCTGATTTAACGGCGACCTCTAAGAAAATTGTCTATTCCTAGACGTTGCCAAAGACGATCGATCTTTTCTTTTACTTCAGGCTCCATTTTAATGACATCTGGCCAATCTCTTTCAAACCCTTCTTCTGGCCATTTACGGGTAGCATCGATGGCCATCTTGCTTCCGTAGTAAGGAAGGGGGGAAGCGTGATCTAAGGCGTCCACCGGGCCTTTGACGAAGAAGATGTCTCTTTCGGGGTCAATGTTATTTCCCAAGCGCCACAGGCATTCTGAAAGATCTTGCACATTGACTTCCTTATCGAAAATTACGATGATCTTGCAAAACATCATTTGTCCTAAACCCCAAAGAGCACAGGCCACCTTCCGGGCATGACCAGGATAACGCTTATCTATCGAAACAAAAGCTAAATTATGAAAGACCCCTTCAAGGGGAAGATTGATATCAACGATTTCCGGAAGAGTTTTTCTAATCAAAGGAAGGAAAAGTCTTTCTGTAGCCTTGGCCAGATAGCAATCTTCTTGGGGAGGCTTCCCTACAATAGTAGCAGGATAAATGGCATCTTTTCGCATGGTCATACAGGTGACATGAAAGACAGGATAATAGTCTGGCAAAGAATAGTAACCCGTATGATCTCCGAAAGGTCCTTCAAGGCGCCTCTCTCCGGGCTCTACGTATCCTTCTAGTACAATCTGGCTGTTGGCAGGGACTTCTAGATCTACGGTAAGGCATTTGACCAACTCTACGGGTTTTCCTCTTAAAAAGCCAGCAAAGAGCATTTCATCTACATCATCTGGTAAGGGGGCGGTAGCAGCATAGGTTACAGCTGGATCAGGGCCTATAGCTACTGCAACAGGGAGTCTTTTTCCCAATTGTTCTGCTACCCGAAAGTGTTGAGCTCCTCCTTTATGAAGATGCCAATGCATCCCGGTGGTATTGCGGTCAAAAACCTGCATGCGATACATACCAGCGTTACGAATCCCGGTCAGGGGGTGTTTAGTGATTACTACAGGTAAAGTGATAAATGGCCCTCCGTCTTGAGGCCAACAGTGAAGGACGGGCAAACGGAAAAGATCTACTTCTTTATTTTTGTAGATTATTTCTTGGCATGGGGCTTCTTTTACATATTTGGGGAAGATATTGGCCAGACGTTTGAGTTTTGGGATTAAATTGAGCTTCTTAATGATTGAATCCGGGGCCTCAATTTCTAAAAATTGCAAGACATCCTGAGCTAATTCGTCAAGACTATCTACTCCCAAAGCCAGACCCATCCTGCGGTAGCTTCCAAAGGCGTTGGTGAGCACTGGCATATCGTAGCCAGATACGTTTTCAAAGAGAAGGGCTGGACCATAAAGTTTACAGACGCGATCCGTGACTTCAGGAATTTCAAGTCGGGGGGAAAGAGGTTCTTTAATACGTAAAAGTTCTCCTTCTTTTTCGAGCCGGGCTACAAAGGCCTGTAGATCTCGGTAAGCAATCATGATACTTCCTCAAAAATATCTTTGCGAAATGCATTCGGAGGGGGTACCGGATAGTCTCCGGTAAAACAGGCTAAACAAAATCGTTTTTTATTTCCTTGTCCGGCCTTCAGAAGGCCTTCCAAAGAAAGATAATGGAGGAGGTCAAGTTCTAGATAACGCCTTATTTCTTCCACGGAATGTTTGGCGGCGATGAGTTCACCCCGAGAAGGAAAATCTATGCCGTAAAAACAAGGAAATTTAATAGGGGGGCAGCTAATAAGCATGTTTACCTGGTAAGCTCCAGCTTCTTTAATGGCCCTAATACGGGTGCGACTAGTTGTTCCTCGTACTAAAGAATCATCTACTACTGCTACCCTTTTGCCCCGCAATATTTCTTTTACTGGGTTCAATTTCACTCGTACAGAGAAATCTCTCATACTTTGAGATGGTTGAATAAATGTACGTCCTACATAGTGATTACGAATAACTCCCATCTCAAAGGGCAGCCCTGCCTTTTGGGCATAGCCTATGGCAGCATAATTTCCAGAGTCGGGAAAGGGCATAACAAAATCGGTATCAAGAGGGCATTCTTTTGCCAATTCAAAGCCCAGGCGCTTGCGAAAAGCGTAAACGTTTTCTCCAAAGATGTAGCTATCGGGACGAGCAAAATAAATAAATTCGAAAATGCAATGGGCAAGATGTTCTTCTTTAATAGCTTGGAAAGAAGTGAGGCCGTTTTCATCAATAAGGAGAATTTCACCAGGTTTTACATCTCGCAAATATTGGGCTTGGACGAGATCAAAAGCGCAAGTCTCAGAGGCTACAATATAGCCACCGTTTAGCATCCCGAGAGCAAGAGGGCGAAAACCATGAGGATCTCGAAAAGCAATGAGTTTGTCTTGGGCCAAAAGGACGATGGAGTAAGCCCCCTCAATAATTTCCATAGTTTCTTTAATGGCTTCAACCAATCCTTTGCGGAGGGCCTTGGCCAAGAGATGGACTATGACTTCGCTGTCCATGGTAGTTTGAAAAAGGGACCCCTGTTTTTCAAGTTCCGTCCGGAGAAGGTGGGCGTTTACAAGATTTCCGTTATGGGCCAAGGCAAAGGTTTGTTTTCCGTGAGTGACACAAAAAGGTTGGGCATTTTTGACAGTTGTCGAACCAGTAGTAGAGTAACGTACATGTCCTACTGCTATGTGGCCCTGTAGTTTATTAAGGATGGCCTCGTTAAAAACATCTGCTACCAAACCCAAAGCCCGGTGTTCACGTACCGTTTTGCCATCTGAAACCACAATACCCGCACTTTCTTGCCC
>JALSPG010000024.1 GCA_026986115.1 Thermodesulfobacteriales bacterium | reverse complement strand
AAGGTTACGATAAGGTCATCTTTGTGGTGCCCAAAGGCGATCTTGTTATAGCCTTCTTTTCCGGCTAAGCGAAAGAGGTGTTTGCGTCGAAACCAAGAACATACAAAGCAAGGTGAGACCTTCTTTTCTTTTGCTTCGAGGGCCATTTTTCCATAGTTAGTGAATTCTAAGCGAAAGGGAACCTGAAGTTTGCGACAATATTCTTCCAGGTGATGAAGTTTTTCTTGGTAAGAGGGTTCGGTTTCAAAACCCATGTCAAGATGGACGGCAAAGAGTTCCCAAGGAAAAGGAGTTTTACGGCGCCATTCAGCCAAAAAACGTAAAAGCACTACGCTGTCTTCGCCCCCTGAGAGGGCAAGCAGCACACGATCTCCTTCTTCCAGGAGCTCGTATCTATGGATGGCCCGGCCGATCAACCGTTTGAGACGAGGGTAAGGATTTCCCATGAGGTTTAGTGTAAGGGGCTGGGCATGATTTTGGCACCCCCTGGGTGCCAGTAAGGTTTCAGACACTCACCGGCTTTCCCGTAAAAAAGGAAAGTATCAACCATCCTAATATCAGCGCTATTAAAATCCACCAAGTACGCATAGGCGAAACTTTACCCTAAAGGTCGGGAATTTTCCACCGGTTGTTTTTTTATGGGTTGGAAATTATTAAGGGGTATTGGAAGCATTTTTTATCGGTATTAATTTTGGGATCCGTTCTTATTTTTAGAACAAAAAAATGGGAACGGATCTCAAAGAGTCGACAAAAAATGCTTCCAAACAACAAATAAAGATATGCCCTCATTGGGACCTCTCAAACTTGATGAAGTACAATTTAAGGCTGCTTCTAAAGACGGAAACGTCCTCGTAGTCGCAGGGCCTGGGGCTGGTAAAACCCGCACTCTTTTAGGAAGGGTTCTCTTCCTCTTAGAAAACGGCGTTTTGCCCGAAAATATCTTTTTACTCACCTTTACTGTCAAAGCTGCCTCAGAACTTCGAGAACGTCTAGAAAGGCTTGGAATACAAGGGGTTCAGGTAGATACTTTCCACGGCTTGGCCTATGAGATCTGCCGTCTTAAAGGCTTAAACCCAAGACTCATAGATTCTCAAGAGCAAGAAAGAATATTTCGGGAAGTCTTGAAAGAGAAAGGTTTACCCCAAAGAGGGGTCCGCAAAAAATTAGAAAAACTTTTGACAGACTCCATGGAGGAAGATCTCTTCTTATCTTATCAGAGGATACTTTCGAGAGAAAATCTTTGGGATTTTCACCGTTTGATAAAAGAGGCAGTAAGTGTTAATCCTCTGAAAGATGTCCCTTGTCATCTTCTTATAGATGAATTTCAAGATTTAAACCCTGAACTCATTTCTTTTTTGCGTTCTTTTGGACAGGCTCGCTTCTATTTGGTGGGAGATCCTGCCCAGGCAATCTATGGTTTCCGCGGTGCACGTCCGGAAGTAGTAAAAAATTTCCTCACTACCCTGGAAGGTCTGGAAACCCTTTTTCTTCCCAAAAGTTACCGGGTGCCAGAGAAGATCCTTAACTTTGCCTTAGGGCTTCGGGAGGCTCCCTTCGAGCTTCCACCCCTTAAGGCCGAAAGGTCTGGAGGAGAACTTTTGGCCTTTTCATATCAAAATCCACAACAAGAGGCCCGTGCAGTAGCCAGACAGGTGGAAGAACTTTTAGGTGGGCTCCAGATGGAAACTTCCCACCGGGGTCTTTCTCCAGGAGAGATTGCAGTAGTGGCAAGAGTTAGAAAAATTTTAGGACCTCTTCGAGAAGCTTTTGAAGCCTTAGGTATTCCTGTAGAAGAATCAACTTCTTTTAAAGAGAATCATCTATCCCAACTGGAAGAAATCTTTTCTCAGGCCGAAAGCCTGAAAGGGCTCAAGAGACGTCTTAGGGAAAGTGATATTCTCTTTCCGGAGCTTTCGTTTATTTTGGCAAAAAGCCAGGACCTTAAAGAGTTCCAGATCAGATGGCAGCTTTTGAGGCTTCAGGCGACAGTCTTTCTGCGGAAAAAGGGTGTTGCTCTTTTAACGATTCACGAAACTAAGGGTTTAGAATTTAAAGCAGTCTTTTTAATCGGAGCCGAAGAAGGCCTTTTGCCTTTTCAGCTTCTAGAGGGCTGTGATTTTTCTGAAGAAAAAAGGCTTGCTTATGTAGCTGTTACCAGGGCAGAAGCTATCTTTCGGGCCTCTTTTGTTAAGCGCCGTGTACTTTTTGGAAAGAGACTTCCAGGAAGAATCAGTCCTTTTTTTCAATCTCTGCCACAGACACAAACCACTTGGCTTAAGCCTCGGCGTCCACGGCAAAAAGGTCTTTTCTAAAGAAATTCTTGCCATTTAGCCAGGAGAGATTTACTAAACCCTAAAACCCGACTAGGAGGTTTCTTATGGCAGAGATCCGCATGACCACAGAAACTCGCACCGATTATGAATGTGAAGCTACGGGCCTTCCTGCTGAGCGTTGGGGAGAAGCAGTTTTTAAAATCGGGGAAGAAGAGCTGGTCATTGAGGTAAGCGTGGAAAAGTCCGGTGTTATTGTTGGCATTATGGCGGGAGAAGTGGCTTGGAAAGGAACCCTTGAAGGTTTTAAAAAACTTCTCAAGGGCGAGCTCAAGTAAGTTATTTGCGCCTTTGGTGCTTGACGATTATGCTTTCGCCAAGCCCAAGCAAGGAGGGTAAACGTGAGCGAAGAAAGCCAGGTTCTTAGGGTACGGCGGGCCAAAGCCGAAGAATTGGAGTCTTTGGGAATCCCCCTTTTTCCAAACGATTTTAAACCTGAAGATAAGGCTGGTGCCATTCAAGAGGTCTTTGCAGAGTATAGCAACGAAGAACTGGCCCGAATACCAACTCCTTTTAGAGTGGCTGGGCGGATGATGGCTCGGCGCGATTTCGGCAAAGCGGTCTTTGCTCATCTTCAGGATGAGACCGGGCGCATCCAGGTCTTTTTCAAAAAGGACGAACTTGGACCGGAAAAATTCAAGCTTTTTAAGAAATATTTTGATCTTGGTGACATTATCGGCGTAGAAGGCCCTCTTTTTCGCACTAAAACTGGTGAACTTACTATTTTGGCTAAAGAAGTGGTCTTGGTAACTAAGGCCTTCCGGCCCCTTCCGGAAAAATATCATGGCTTGCAGGATGTAGAGCTTCGTTATCGGCGCCGCTACCTCGATCTTATCATGAACGAAAGGGTGCGGGAGATCTTTCGGACTCGTACCCGTATTATTCAGTACTTCCGAAATTATTTTTCTTCCCAGGGTTTTCTTGAGGTTGAAACCCCGATGATGCAACCTATTCCTGGAGGGGCTACGGCGCGGCCTTTTAAAACCTTTCACCATGCCCTTGAACGGGAGCTTTATCTTCGGATTGCCCCAGAACTTTATCTCAAGCGGCTTCTAGTAGGTGGCTTTGAGCGAGTTTTTGAGCTAAACCGTAATTTTAGAAATGAAGGCATTTCTGTCCAACATAATCCTGAATTTACTATGCTTGAATTTTACGAAGCTTATGCCACTTATGAAGATCTCATGTTGAGGACCGAAGAAATCTTCATAGGACTTGCTAAAGAACTTACCGGGCAAACAAAAATCATTTATCAAGGCCATGAGATAGATTTTTCTCCTCCTTGGCCCCGAATTCCCTTTAAACAAGCACTTATAGAGATTGGAGGTGTACCAGAAGAAATACTTGCTTCGAGAGAGAAAATACTTGTTTTTGCCAAGGAACAGGAGATCAAAATAGATCCGCGGGAACAAGTATTGGGGAAGCTCTGGGCCAAACTTTTTGACGCCTTGGTAGAGCCCAAACTTATCCAGCCCACTTTTATTGTGGCCTTTCCGGTGGATATTTCTCCCCTTGCCCGTCGTAATGAAAAAGACCCTTCGATAGCAGACCGTTTTGAACTTTTTATAGCCGGACGCGAGATTGCAAACGCCTTTTCAGAGCTTAATGATCCGCGGGATCAAAGGGCTCGTTTTGAAGAACAACTGAAACGGAGACTTGAAGATGATCCTGAAATTCATCCCGAGATAGATGAAGACTTTATCCGGGCCCTGGAATACGGTATGCCTCCTGCCGCCGGGGAAGGGATTGGCATTGACCGGGTGGTGATGTTGTTTACAGACTCGCCTTCCATACGAGAGGTAATTCTCTTTCCGCATCTTCGTCCTGAGAAAAAATGATCAAACGTTTCGAGTGGTTCGTAGCATTAAGATATTTGCTTTCAGGAAAACGCCATCGTTTTACCTCTTTTATTTCTGTAATGGCGGTAATAGGTGTAGCTATTGGGGTGTGTGCCTTAATTGTGGTGATTGCCGTCATGGCGGGGTTTCAAAAAGAGCTGCGAGACCGTTTGCTGGGCGTAAATTCTCATCTTATTGTGCAACGTCTCGGTGGTCCCCTCCTTGAGTACGAAAAACTTGTCACTAAAATCGAAAGCATAACCCTTCCCAAAAAGGGTGTAGGTGGTCTTTTGGCCCGTCTTAAGGGAAAGGGCAGGGTAAAGGTCGAAGGGGTGCTACCTTGTGTGGTCCTTCAGGGCCTTGTTTCTTCAGGAGAAGGTCAGGCCGGCGTAATGGTGCGGGGGGTGCCGGGAAAGGTAGCCGGGCAGGTTTTTACCAGTGTTAAATTAAAAAGAGGGACCTTTCTTTCGCTTGAAGGAGATGCTCCCCATATAATTTTGGGTTGGCGTTTGGCTAAGAGTTTAGGGGTGACCCTCGGTGACCACTTGAAACTTATTCTTCCTGATGGCAGGGCCACAGTTTTTGGACTTCTTCCTAAAATCAAAACTTTGACAGTGGTGGGCATTTTTGAAACGGGTCTTTACGAATTTGATGCCACTTTGGCCTTCATTCCCCTTCAATTAGCTCAAAAGCTTGCCGGGATTAAAGGGGTTACCCATCTAGAGGTGCGTTTGAATGATCCTTTCTATGCCGGAGCCTTTGCCTCCCTTTTGGCAAAAAAACTTGGTTTTCCTTACTGGGTAGTAGATTGGCGTCGGATGAACGCAAGCCTTTTTTCAGCGTTAAA
>JALSPG010000023.1 GCA_026986115.1 Thermodesulfobacteriales bacterium | reverse complement strand
TGAATATAAGCCCCCAGCACCCACAGGTTTCGGCGGGTGTAAAAATGATGCACATGAGTAATGCCGATGTCATCGTTGCGGCGGGCTTCGTCTCCCTCCGGCATCCTGTCCGTAGGAAACCAGTACGCGCATAGCGCGGGCCAAGCCTCGAGAAAGGCTTGCCATCCTCATCAAGGATGGTGCCATCGGAGAGCACCTTATAGCCCAGAGATTCCACAGCTCTTCGGTCGCCACAGAGCTGAGCGGCGACTCCTGTCATGCCCGTGCCGCAAAAGCCATCAAAGACCACATCTCCCGGCTCGGTGTAGTGCAGGATGTAGCGCATGATGGCCTTGTGCGGCACCTTGGTGTGGTAAGAATGGGCGTTGTAAATGGGATCGTTCTTTCCCTCTTTGACATCTGAAGCAAAAGGCTCTTTCTTGTAGGAATCAGCTCTGGGATCGTAAGGTTTTCCGTAGTGCCTGATAAAGTCTTCAAGGAAAGGGTTGGGACAGGCGGTGTAGTAGGGCGGGTCAGAAAGGGCCAGAATGTCCTCGATTTCTCCGTGAGGGAAGCCCACCTGATCCTTCCAGAGCTGAAGGAGGTCCTTTTCCGGCTCACGGCGGTGAGCCTCCCGCATCCGCTCGCAAAGCAGATGCAGACTTTCTTCGTCTCCCAGAGGCCATTTTTCTATGGAAGAAAGGCGTGCAAGGGCCTCATCCACCGTGGTAAAGGGGACGCCCGCGAGTTTTTCGTGAAGTTCGTAAAGCCCCTCGCGGAGTTTTTCGAGAAAATACTTTCTACGCGCTGCATCCGAAGGAAAGGTCATTCCCAAACACTCCACCGGCCTGGTTTTCCCGCTGGGTTTAAACTTGTCAACCTGAAACATTTTTTTCGGCTTTATCTCCTGACTGGCCATAAGGCCTCCTTTTTTATTCTTTCACCCCCAGATTTTAAATGTGCATTTCAAATTGAGGGGGGTTATCTGATAAATTTGATAGGATATCCATCGTTTGCTAAAGGATCAAAATCTGTATGATCTGTAGTAACAAGCTTAGCATTTAGGTGAACTGCCAAAGATAAGGCAAAACAGTCTGCCAAAGGAATTTTGTAATTCGCTTTTATTTTAGCTGCATTTTTCCATATTTCATTCAATCCTTCGTAAAAAATTACACCAGCTTCTCTCAAGTCTTCTACTATTTTATTGGCTTTCTCTTCGCTTTCATTTCTTTTTAATGCATCATAATATACTTCACACAAATTAATTATATGCAAATAGCATTCATCTTTTAAAAGAAAATCTTCTACCTTTTCTGCGCCATCTTCATCTCTCAAAAAAGCAATTACTGCACATGCATCAAGAACCTTCATAACATATAAACTCAAATATTTTATAATTCAGTTTTTCTTTTCTCTGAAATAAATTCTTCGGTAGGGCTTAAAATATTACGATATTTCCCTCTTAGAGATTTTATTTTAGCTATTTTATAGTCTTCTTGACTTATAATTTCACCAATCAACTTAAAAGGACGAGATATTGTTTCTTTTTTCGTCACAGCATTATCACTACTTAAAGAAGTCTGTAAAAAAATCGGCTTAGGTTGAAGAATTAAGGTGCACGAAAAGGCCGTTATCCCTAATAATTTACTAAACTGCATTTATAGCTCCTCCATAATATGGTGTATAGTTTCCTTAACTATCTCAATTCCTTTCTGGATTATCTCTTCAGAAATTTCTTTTTGAGAATAATATGAATCGTTTTCATTAAATGCATATCTGTCATTGAAGTCACCAATTATTTCTATACCTCTTTCACTTGCACTATTTAACGAGAATCGCTGTAGTTCCTTTAATGGTTCTCCTATTTTCCATGTGCGATAATTTTGAATAACAATATTGCTAAAAAATTCTTTTTCAATCACCTTTGTTATTTTTATTTGTATATCGTATGCCTCTTTCGTGATAGTTGAAGTTTTCAAAAATTTTTCTCTTAAAAAATCCAATAATTTTTCATCTTCTACTTGGGATGGAATTCTTGCTCTTGTTGTCAATCCACAAAAATATATTTGTACATCTGGAATGATATTTACTAGATCAAACAATATTTTACTTCGTTCCAAAAGATATCTTTCACCTTTTGAAATATCTACCTGCCAATCGGGAGAATAAACAACATTAAATATTAAGCTAATCTGAGAAATAATTATTTGACTATAGCCATGAGTAGAAGTAAAAATTAGCCTTGGAACCTCTGGATCAAGTTCGTCGGGAATAGGAATCACTTGAGGTTGAGAGTAATGTCCTGGCAATTTCTCTTTTAAAGCATCTTCAAAATCATTAGCTAATCTTCGAATAGTCATACATCTTGAGAAATTTATCACAAAACTGTTTTGTAAAAATTTAGGTTCTTGGAACATCGTTCCTCCTACAAGGAATCTTTTCTTTCTACTCTACCACAATTCTCACTTTAGTTGGGTCTTTACCTTTGAGTTTTTCTGCCAGAAAAACCTCAAAACGGCGCTTGATCTCTTCTGGTGTAGCCGGAAGACCACCAGAAGTAAGGGCCTCTTTCACTTCTTTTTCGGTTATAGCTACCCTTTGAAGGCCGGTAAATATTTCCTTTAGCGCCCTGATGAAAGCCGGAGGAAGCGGTTCAGGCAGTCGCCTCCTCTGAAGGAAGGTTTCTATAAGTTTTCTTTCTTCTGGTTTTAAGAGATCCATGTTAGAGCGGACCGTAGGGTCTTCCAGGTTCTCAAGAAGGGTGGTGATCCACTCTTCGTAAAGTTTTTCTAGCACGTCCTCCAGATTATCAAGAAGGGCTGCTACGGGAGGAGCAGCGGCTTCGATTCTGGGCCTAAAGCCACAATGAGGACATATAGGCGATGTCTCAAGGTCCTTTTCCGTAAGGGCAAAACACGTTTTAAGCCCGGCGAGTCTTTCCTCAAAATCTCTAAGCTCCCGAACCGGCATAAGATCTATGGTGGCAAGCTGGCGAAGGTTTTTGAGCCGTGGATCCTCAAGGATTTTTCTTTTGCGCTGGTCTTCGTTATGGTTGAGCCGTGCCTTGCGATGAAGGCGAGCATAGAGTTCCTTGTAGGTGTTTTTAAGGGTGGAAAGCTCGGCGTTCAATCGGGATCTGATTTCGCCAGGAGTTTTACGCTTGCAAATAAGTTCTTCAGCCTGTTTTATGGCTTCCTGGCGTAATCTTTTGGCTTCAGAAATCCACTCGGCCTCTTCCTCAAGAACGCTTTCCGCCTCAGAAATATAAGAAAGCATTGGCGCAAACTCGGAAATAAATTTACGCCAGTATTCAAGGATGTCCAAAGCCTTAAGGCGCAACCTGTGAGCCAGAATATCTTGCTCTGGGTAGCGGAAGTTCTTAAGCTTACCAGGAGAATTATAGGCCTGAAGGCGTTCGAGAAACTCTTTGGTTTCTTCGAATTCTTCCAGAAAAGTTTTAACGTCTTCTTCAGCGAGAAGCTTATGTCTCCAGAATACAAGGCCATGTTTGAGCTCTTCAGCCGTTCTCACCAGTTTGTCAAGATACTCGACAATCTTTTGTTGAAGCTGTCTTACTGGTTCGTTATGGCCCTGCGTAACAAGAGTGGCAAAGCCAGAGGGAAGGTCTAAAAGTTCAAATAAGGCCCTGAGAGCGGCAAGATCCCAATCTTTGGGACGCTCAATATGCTTAAAGGTGACCAAATCTTTTACAGGAATATCCGCGAGCCGGGAAAGAGCTGTAGCATCAAACTTTTGCCCGGGAATGGCAAGCACTAGGTCTCCCGAATAAACCAGGGCCGCAAGTATGACCACTAACCACTCCGGCTCCAGACGAAAACCCGCCTCCGGCGCAAAGTATTCCACACCGTAAACATCCTTGAGCAGTTCGTCGCGATTTACCACCTGACCGGAAGGCCTCTTGCGAAGCATCTCCAGCACGTAACGGGCGTATTTTGATCTTTCCGGGCGAAGATTTTCGCCGTCTAGTAACTCCAGGGCGTCAAGCACTGCTATTGCCTGTTTGGTCCTTCTGGCTCCGGCAATAGCCCGGAGAGCATCTTGAGCAGCCTGTTCGCGGTTTCTGGTAGTGATAAGGATTGAAAATTTGGGATATTCCGGTGCGAGGTCCTCAAAATAGGGAGCAAGGATTATACCGGCCACAGTGTTGATCAGGTCTCTGAAGTTGATGGTTTCATTGGGGGCAAGCCCCGAAAGAGCGCGAATGGATCTCCCTTTGGCCCACTCGGTCAGTTTTTTCGTTCGACCCTTGTAGGTTACTTCGAAGGCCTCGGCCATGTGGCCCCTTAACCAGGAAACAAGCTTGCGTAAAAATTCTTCGGCCTTCGATTCGTAAATGGCCTTGGCTTGACCGCTTGAAATCGAAGCTAAGTCTAGAGCAGCGGCGTAGCTTTTGAGACTACCAAGAAACTCATCATCACGATGGGAAAGCCTGAAGAAAACTTCGTCCGGCTTCTTTTCATCTTTGAACTTGGGCGGATCCAGCGGTTGAATGAAGTAAAGATAAAAATCCCGCGGAGGCACCGCGGTGGAACGCTCGTTTGGCGAACCAAAAAAGAGATATCCGAGCCTTGAAGCCTTGCGCTCATGCCACTCAAGTTCGTGCTCCCATATCCGGTAGCCGCTAACATAGGTTTCATCCGTACACTCCATGACCCTCTTTAAGGCCTCAAAGTAGGCCAGGTCAAATTTGGAATCGTCGAGATTTTCGGCTCGCTTTTCTATCTCAGCGTCATAATCCGTTACTTTCTTGAGATCCAGGTAATATTGTCCGTTTTCAGGATTGTAGGAGATAAACTGTCCACTTACCGTCTTTTTGATTTCTTTGAGAACCGTCTCTACAAGAGTAAGTAAATCCTCAGCAGGATCCCCGCCCAGGTCTTCGATCCCCGAATGGTAAAGGCAGAGCGTGTCTCTTAATTCTTTGGCTGTAGGACCTAAGGGAGTGTTGAGGTCTGGAGTAGTAAGGCGGTGGACGGAAAGGGCGTGGATAATTCTTAAGGCTAAAGGCTTGTAAA
>JALSPG010000022.1 GCA_026986115.1 Thermodesulfobacteriales bacterium | reverse complement strand
ATATCGATTTGGTAAAACTCCGCCTCCAGAGCTTCATCGATAAGTTTATAGATATTGGCTTTTTCTTTTTCGGGAGCAGCGAAAAAGGCCTGGCGTTTAAACTGAAAATGGTCTCCCTGTATGAATACCGGCCCTTTAAAGCCTTCTCTAGCTGCCGCTGCGCAAATGACAGAGGCGTATTCTAGTGGTCTCTGTAAAGTGTAGCTAATTTCAGAGCGTGCGATCTCAAAGATGAGGGCCCCTACATCTTGGGCAAGGGCTACCTGAAAGACTTTACGGGCAAAATCATAGGTGAGCCCTCGAATGTTTATGGCAGGTACTGTAAAACCAGGAAACTCTTTAGCCATAAATTGATAAAGACCAAAAATAGAGGCCGGAATAGCTCCTAAAAGTTTGGCGATTTCCTTTACTTCTCTAAGACGTTTTTCTTTCTCTTTATGGTCTTCGCAAAAAACCGCTTCGTAAACTAAAGAATCTAAACTTTGGCGTGCTTCTTCCTCGTTGGTAATCTTTAAGCCTTGAGGGCCCTTTTCAATACCTTTCATCTAAATCCTCCTTAATTTTTCTGGTGAAGAGGAGATAGGCGGTGTGACCCACCATTCTGTCTTCAGGGCGAAATCTTTCCGGATTGGTTTTATAAAAACGGATCATGATTTCCAGGACCTCAGTACCTACGAAGGGGAGATTTTTAAGGGTTTTGAGGGTCTCGCTTACTTGATTAGCGGTAGGCAAAAGGATGCCCAGAGGGGCACCACTTTTTAGAGCTTCCCAGGCAGCAGAGAGGAGATCCCAGGGGGTTTTCAGGTCCAAAAAAACGGCGTCTACTTCTTCTTTTTCTTCAAAATTTTCTTGCGCCTCTCCTTTAAAGATTACGCGTTCGGCAAGCTTGAAACGGGAAAGATTTTCTCGGGCTACTCTTTGGAAACGTTCTTCCTTTTCGTAAGTAATGACCTTGCCGCTCTCCCCTACAGCATAAGCAAAAGCCAGGAGGAGACTTCCCGATCCTGTGCCGCACTCTAGGATTTTTTTTCCAGGTCCCACGTCAAGCCTCAAAAGGATGTAGCCAATATCTTTAGGGTAAATAATTTGTGTTACACGCTTGAGTTTCATCAAAAAGTCATAAATGGTAGGTCGTAAGGCATAAGCCTTTTCTCCCCTTTTACCGGTAATGACTGTTCCAAAAGGTTTTCCGATCAGATCTTCAAGGGCAAAACTATCGCGATGAGTCTGGAAGGTCTTCCTCCCCACCTCTATCAAATAGGAGCGTCCTTCTTCGGTAAAGAATAAGACAAGCTCTCCTTCCTTTATCATTCTTCAGCGGCCTCAAAAAAGGCTTTATAAGCCCGGTAAGTCATATAAAGATCTCCTTTATGACACACTTCAAAAGGAGAATGCATGGAAAGAAGAGGTGGTCCCATATCGATGATATCCATACCGTGATAAGCTAGGTATTTTGCCACTGTTCCTCCTCCGCCTTCATCCACCTTACCAAAGGAAGCTGCTTGCCAGATAACCCTGGCCCGATTTAGTACCCGTCGCAGCCAGCCTACATATTCGGCATGGGCATCATTGGCAGCATATTTGCCCCCGTGTCCAGTGTATTTTGTGACTACTACTCCGTGTCCCATTTTGGCGTCGTTAAGTTTTTCGTGAACTTCCTGATAGAAAGGATCTATGCCAGCAGTAACATCAGCTGAAATGGCACGCGTGCCCAAAAACATTTCTAAAACCATATCAGCAGAGACCGAAGCCCTAAATATTTTGAGGAGATCGAAGTAGATCTTTTCTAAGATACGACTTTTGGCCCCCGTATTACCATCAGAACCGATTTCTTCTTTGTCTAAAAAGAGAGCAATACTGGTATAAAGTGGGGCCTCAAGGTTTAAGATAGCCGCTAAGGAGGTGAAGGCACAAATGCGATCGTCTTGGCCATAACCCCCAATAAAAGCGCGGTCCAAGCCCACCTCTCGCGCTTGCCCTGCGGGGACTATTTCAAGTTCAGCACTTATGAAATCTTCTTCGACCAAACCATAACGGGCATTCAATAATTGGAGGATAGCAAGTTTGACCCTTTCTTTTTCTTCAGAATCCGGAAGGGGGAGCCCCCCTACCAGCACGTTTAATTTTTCTCCCGGAATGGCCTCCCGAAGTTTTTTTTCTCCCTGAACTTTGCGAGCCAAGTGTGGAAGAAGGTCACAAATAGTTAGTACGGGGTCTTCTGGATCTTCTCCAATAACAATTTTCATTACTTCACCATCTTCTTTTACCACTACCCCGTGGAGGGCCAGAGGCATCGCCACCCAATGGTATTTTTTGATCCCGCCATAATAATGGGTTTTAAAGTAGGCCATTTCATATTCTTCAAATAAGGGATGGAGTTTGAGATCAAGACGGGGGCTGTCGATATGGCTGGCTATAAGACGAATACCTTCGTTAAGAGGCTTTCTACCAGCCACTACGGCTACTACGAGTTTGTTCCGAAAGACCTTATAAAATCTTGTGGTGCTTTCAGGATGAAAGCCGCGCTTTTCAAGAAGCTTACAAATTTCTTCAGCACATTCCCGTTCCGTTTTGGCTTGGGAAATAAAATTTCTATAATCTTGGGCTAAAGTTTCAAGGGCCTTCTTTTCGTCAGGGTCAAGCTTGTCCCACACGTGGGGAGATTTATAGAGGAGTTTTTCCTGAAGTTTTTTAAATTCCTTCTCTTCTGCCATGTTTTTTCCTCCGTTATCCGGTATGGTTTCCTCCCCGCGGAGGCATTCTTCGTGGGGAAGGTGCAAATTCTACTGAAGGTTGTTGCCTAATAGGTTGCGGAAAAAGGCTCATTAACTCATATATTTCTTCAGGCATCTGGGTACTAACAGGAAGACCAAGTTTTTTAGCCTCGTCAAAGGTGATGGGGTAATCGTGTGTCCATCTTCCCTGGGAGAGGATTTCTGCTAGCTCTTCCACTTTTGAGGGGGAAAATTTTCCCTCTAAGAGGTCTTTAAGGTTTTGTTTCATCTGACGCAAAGCCTTTTCAGCCACGTCTGCCATAATGATAGTTTGGTCATCAATGCGTTCAAGGGGTTTTTCTCGCAATACTCGTGCCACACTGGCTGCAGGAAATTGCCCCAATTGTGGGTCTACAGGCCCCAGGACGGCATGCTCATCCATAACGATTTCATCGGCTGCCAAAGCAATCAAGGTGCCTCCGCTCATGGCGTAATGGGGAATAAAGGCGGTGACCTTTCCTTTGTGTCGTTTTACGGCCCGGGCAATCTGTAAGGCTGCAAGTACTAGCCCCCCAGGGGTGTGAAGAATGATATCAATGGGGACTTCGGGGTCAGTGAGATGGATGGCCCGGATAACCTGTTCCGAATCGTTAATATCGATAAAGCGCATGATAGGAAAGCCAAAGAAACTCATCGTCTCTTGGCGGTGGACGAGAAGAATGACACGGGAATTTCTTTTTTGTTCCAGTTTGCGGATCATTCGTTGACGGGCGGCTTCTAGAAACTTTTGTCGCAAAAGGGGTTGGAGGGTCATGAGAATGAAAAAGATCCAAAAAATATCAAAACCTGATATTCCACCACCCATAAGTATTCTCCTTACCGGTTAAATTTTTCTCCTAGACTATATTGTACGCCCCAAGGGCGGGTTTCATCGCGAAAACAACCCCTTCTTCCCAGACAAAATAATCGGTGAAGGAGAAGTCCGGTGACAAATCCTCCTACATGGGCCCACCAGGCCACTCCTCCCACAATTTGGCCGTGTATCACCGAAAGAGCCCCGGAAAAAAGTTGCATCAAATACCAGAAGCCAATGTAAAGAATGGCTGGAACTTCAAAAAAGAAGGGAAAGAAAAAGATAGGGATCATCACAATTACCCGGGCGAAAGGAAACATGGCATAATAAGCCCCTAAGACACCAGAAATAGCCCCCGAGGCCCCAATTACCGGAATACGGGAGTCAGGATGCATCCAGATGTGGGCCAAAGTAGCTGCTAGACCGCAAACAAAATAAAAGATAAAAAAACGTCCGTGCCCCATGCGGTCTTCGACATTGTCCCCAAAAATCCAAAGGGTCCACATGTTGCCGATAAGATGTATCCATCCTCCATGCAAGAACATCGCGGTAAAAAAGGCCAGGTAGGGTAGGATAGGGTAGCTGTGAAGGCTTGCAAAGTTCGAGTCGGTATAGCGAGCCGGTACCACCCCCAGATGAAAGACCAGTGCTTCCCTTAAAGGTTCTGGTAACCAGAGTTCAAAAAGAAAGACAATGGTATTCACAATGATAAGGCTTATCGTGACTACAGGAAAACTTCGGCGTGGAACAATATCTTGGATAGGGATCATCCGAGGGCTCCTACTGCTTCACCACGAACTTTTTTGCGGAAGGTCTCACTTTCAGCCACTAGTTTTTCGAAATCTTCGGCATCTATCAGGCCAAAACGGAAGTCTTGCGCATAAGTCTTAAGTCCTTCGGGGAGTCTTTCACAACCGGCAAAAAGTGGGCTTTGAGCCTCTTTAAGGAGGGCCTCACGCCCATCAAATGCAAAAGTTAAGGCTAAGCAGGCCAAAGCTGCTGCCTGAGGCGCCAGGGCGTAAAATTCTGCCTTTCGCAGGGCGTAACGGTTGCCGTTGAAAGAGACCGTACCTCCTTGAGCCTCTTTTACCAGTTGGAAAGCCTCAACATCGGTAATACTATCCCCTACGTAAAGCACCTCTTCAGCAGAAAGGCCTGTCATCTCAAGACTTTGGGCCACGGCCCGGGCCTTTTCTGAACCCCCGATCGGATTTACCTCTTCCAAAAAACGTCCGGCTTTGGTCTCGGGGAGAATTTCCCAAAAAATTCTTTCCAGAGGCGCTATTACCTCTTGGCTTTCCCGTGAGAGGTCTGAGAGTTTCTGGGCCTCTTTTGGAAGCTCAATCATAGGAAGAGATGCTATTTCTTGGGCAATTTCTTGGAGGAGCTTCTCTTCTTTGCTGCTCAAGCGAACCTGATCAATTTTTACTTGCGTACAAAAGACGTTTTCCATAGGGAATGATGTTATTTCGCAAAGGGCTTCAAGATAAGGGCAATAACTCGTACTAATGATAAAAGTCGGCCAATTATCTTTGGCAAACCGCAAAAACTCTACGGCTTTGGGTAAGACTTTAAGGGTTTTACGGGAAAATTCCCGCATGATTTCATGTGTAACCCCATAGGCCTTGAGGAAGGGCAAAACGAGTTTTAAGGTGTCTCCCGCTTTGTAGCCCGGCCTTTTTTCAATATCAGCAAGATAATCGTCGTATTTGGAGACTAGGGCGAAAAACTTACCTCCGTTAGGAATAAAGGCTTCACAAAGCTCAAAAGCATTATCATTGAGGGTAAGGGGGCCTTCACAATCCAAGTTTACCTGCGGCATAATTCATCCTCCTCTCAAAGTTTTTCTCTAACCAATTTTTGCCCTTTAATCTACCCCAAAACTTCGGTATAAGAGCTTCGGAGGAAGAGATGGCCAAGCCCAGGCGTCCTTGGTGGGATATAATGTTTCAAGAACAATTTTTGCGAGCCGAACGCTTCCTTTACATTTTGGTGGCGGCGCTTATTTTGTTGGCCACCAGCATTGTCATTTTTGATGGTGGGCGGGCTTTGGTCTCCCTTTTTCATCAACACAACTTTACTGCTGGCATTTTGCATGTGATGGACCGTTTTCTTCTCGCCCTCATGTTTCTTGAGATTCTCCACACTGTTCAGATTGTCTTTGGCGAGGAACACCATCTTGCCTGTGTGGAACCGTTTTTGATGGTGGGTATTATTGCCTCGGTGAGGAGACTGCTTATTCTTTCCTTTGAAATTTCTCATGCTGGAGAAGTTCCCCTTGAAAAATTGCGTTATTACCTTTTTGAAATGCTTATCATCGGGGTTTTGATTTTTCTTTTGGTAGTAGCAGTTATCTTCTTGAGAAGATCTCGCAGACAGGGGAGAAATTAAATGGAACACGGAGATCGTATTTTAGTTCTAGATTTTGGTTCTCAAACCACTCAGCTCATCGCCCGGCGGGTGAGAGAGCTTCACGTTTATAGTGAAATTAAACCCTGTACAGCCAGTCTTGAAGAGATTAAGGCCTTTCACCCCCAAGGGATCATTCTTTCGGGGGGGCCAGCTAGCGTTTACGATGAAGATGCTCCCAAAGTACCTCGGGCACTTTTTGAGCTTGGCATCCCGGTTCTTGGTATCTGCTATGGTATGCAACTTATGACCCATCTTTTAGGCGGTTGGGTGGAGCGTAGTCAAAAAAGAGAGTACGGCCCGGCAGAGCTTGTGGTGCTCCATAACGAAGATCTCTTTTTTGGGCTTGAAAAGGGGGGGCGTTATCGTGTTTGGATGAGTCATGGCGACCGGGTAGAGGAGCCGGCTCCTGGTTTTATATCCATTGCAGAGAGCGAAAACTCGCCTTATGCCGCTCTTAAACATCAAGAAAAGCCCCTTTTTGGGGTCCAGTTTCATCCCGAGGTAGCACATACTGAAATTGGGCGAGAGGTTTTGGAAAACTTCGTCTTTCGTATTTGCCACGCCAAACCTACCTGGACGATGAAATCCTTTATTGAAAAAGTAATAGAAGAAATTCGCAACCAGGTAGGATCCGAAGAGAAAGTTATTTGTGCCCTTTCTGGGGGTATTGATTCTACTGTAACAGCCGTTTTAGTGCACCGGGCTATAGGGGAGCGTCTAGTTTGCATCTTTGTGAACAATGGCCTTTTAAGAAAAGGAGAGGCTGAAAGTGTTCTCAAATTGATGGGCTCTCTTGGCCTTAATGTGCGTTATGTAGATGCTTCGGAAAAGTTTTTAGAACGCCTTAGAGGAGTTACTGATCCTGAGGAAAAGCGGCGCCTTATTGGCCACACCTTTATTGAAATTTTTGAAGAAGAAGCCCAGAAGGTGGGTAAGGTAAGCTATCTGGCCCAGGGTACTCTTTATCCCGATGTCATCGAGAGTGTATCTTTTAAAGGCCCATCGGCTACTATCAAGTCTCACCACAATGTGGGCGGCCTTCCCGAGAGAATGAAATTAAAACTTATTGAACCTCTGAGGGAACTTTTTAAAGATGAGGTGCGTGAGATCGCGAAAGAACTTGGCCTTCCGGAAGATATTATTTACCGGCAGCCGTTTCCAGGGCCTGGTCTTGCCATTCGCATCTTAGGAGAAGTTACGCGGGAGCGACTTGAGATTTTGCGAGAAGCAGATGCCATTGTCTTAGAAGAGATGAAAAAGAGCGGCTGGTACCGAAAGGTATGGCAAAGTTTCGCCGTGCTTTTACCAATACGAACTGTAGGGGTAATGGGAGATTATCGCACTTACGAATACGTAATAGCAATCCGCTGTGTAGATAGCGTAGATGCCATGACAGCGGACTGGACGAGATTGCCCTACGAGCTTTTAGCACGGCTTTCCAACCGGATTATCAATGAGGTGCGAGGGGTAAACCGCGTCGTCTACGATATTTCCTCCAAACCCCCCGCCACCATCGAATGGGAGTAAAGTCGTACCAAATATTGGCCGAAATTTAAGGCCGAAGAGGCCCCAAAAGGCCATTGTTTATTTAGGGGGCAATGGAAGCGAAAGAGCAGTTTTTGCCTTGTCTTAAAGATCTTGAGGATTGGCAAATCATTATCGACGCCTGCCCGCGCCCGGCGGTAATCCTTTCACCTTCGCAAGAGATTATCCTTGCCAACCAGGCCTTTGGCGAACTTTTGGGAGATAATAAAAGCGTCTTCCGTGGCAAATCTTTAGAAAATTTCTTTGAAAAACAAGCTTTAAAGCCCCGATTGCCGGTACAGAAGGTCTTTTCTTCTGGCCAGCGTGAAAGGATCTCTTTTCCCTGGCGGGGATGTCATTGGTGGGCGGATCTCATGCCTTTAAGAGATCGAAAGGGGATAGTAAAGGGAGTATTGGTCAGTTTTACCAATCTTCAGCTTCTGGCGGAGACGATTTGTTCTGAAGGGCTTTTTCACCTTCCTCTGCCTCGGGAGAAAGAGAGTTTTTCCGGAAAAGAACTCGAAGAAAAATTCGAGGCCTTAGGTCTTTTTACCAAGGGGGTGGTGCATGACCTTCGAAACCTCTTAGGAGTGGTAGAGGGCAATTTTTCACTGGCCTTAAAAGCTTCCAATCCTTCTCAAAAGGAAGAATTTTTTAAAAAAACCAAAAAGGGCCTTGAAAAATTAAAAGAATTTACAGAAAGGCTCCTTTCTTACACGAATGTCAGTCCTTCTTTAGAGACATGCAACCTGGCCAAGACCCTTGAAGAAGAAACAGATCTTCTCCTTTCAGATGCAGAGATAGAATGCGTACTTGAGGTTCCAGAAGACCTTTGGCCTGCCAGGATTGACTGTTTCCGGACGAGTCAGATCCTTCAGAATCTTCTTTTGAATGCTAAAGAGGCCTTGGAGGGGCACGGAATCATTACCATTAAGGCTGAAAATTTTTATACTGACGGAAAAGGAATCCTTAAAGAGGGACCATATGTGCGGCTTATTATTTCTGATAACGGCCCGGGGATTGAGCCACAAATTTTAAGACGTATTTTTGATCCTTATTTTTCCACCAAAAAAGAAGGCCACGGCCTTGGGCTAGCACTGGTTTATACCATTTTAAAGGCTCACGGAGGACATATTGAGGTCTTCTCTTATCCTGGCCTTGGAACCACTTTTGTGCTCTATCTCCCGGCCTTAATGAAAGATGAGCCTTCAAAGGAATCTAATACTAAAAAATCTTCTGCCAAGGCTTCTTTTTATTTTGTGGTAAAATCAAAACCTCGTATTTTGGTGGTGGAAGACGAGGAAGAACTCCAAGATCTTTACCGAGATCTTCTAAGCTTTCTCGGCAGTGAGACCAAAGTTGTCTCCACAGCAGCAGAAGCTCTAGAAGCTTATCGTCAAAATTTTTATGAAGGCCAGCCTTTCGATCTCGTGATTGCCGATTTTAATCTTCCGGATAAAGACGCATTTGTCCTTTTTCACGAGCTCAAAAATATAAATCCTGAGGCCTCATTAGTATTGGCTACGGGTATGCGAGATCCCAAAATTGAAGAAAGGTTTAAAGCTGCAGGCGTAAAAGCCATCCTCCGAAAGCCTTTCGGTATCGAAGAATTGGCTCAAATTTTGGGGAGGCCGGCACCGGCCTCCCCCTAGCTTACCAAGGCTCTACGTAAAGCTCGAAATAGGCCTGGGGGTGGGCACAGGCTGGACACTCTTCAGGAGCTTCAAGGCCTTCGTGCACATAACCACAGTTGCGACAGCGCCACTTGACCTCCATCTCTCGCTTAAAGACGCGGCCTTCTTCGATGAGACGAGCAAAGGCCTGGTAACGTCTTTCATGATACATTTCCGCTACCGCAATGCGTTCAAAGATACCAGCAATTTCCGGGAAACCCTCTTGGCGGGCAATTTCTGCAAATTCTGGGTACATTTCTTTCCACTCGTAGTGTTCCCCGGCTGCGGCATGTTTTAAGTTTTCAAGGGTAGTTCCGAGACGCCCAGCAGGATAAGTGGCACAAATTTCAAGGTCTCCACCCTGTAAAAATTTAAAAAGCCGCTTGGCATGTTCCTTTTCTTGGTTGGCGGTTTCTTCAAAAATGTGCGCTATTTGAACAAACCCCTCTTTTTTGGCGATAGAGGAAAAATAGGTATAGCGATTACGGGCCTGAGATTCCCCCGCAAAGGCCTTTAAAAGATTTTTTTCTGTTTTGGTGCCCTTAAGCTTCATTTTAAAACCTCCTCTAAAGTTTATTTTAAATTCTTTTAACAGGCATTTAAATCTTAGTCAATAAGAATTTTAAATTTTGTTTAAATGGCAATTATAGAAAGTCGATTTCTTTTTTAAGGCGGCGGGTAAGGAGTTTTTGAGCCATTTGAAGGGGGTCTTCGCTTTTGTAAAGTACTCGGTAGACAGCCTCGCAGATGGGCATCTCGACTTGATATTTTTGTGCTAGGGCTATTGCAGAAGAGGCGGTTCTGACCCCTTCGGCCACTTGGGTCATACTCTTGAGAATTTCTTCTAGTTTTTCTCCTCGTCCCAAACGAAGCCCCACGGTACGATTACGTGAAAGGGGGCCGGTGCAAGTAAGCACAAGGTCTCCGAGCCCCGCAAGCCCTGAAAAGGTAAGGGGGTTAGCCCCCATTTTGAGTCCTAAGCGGCTTATTTCGGCAAGACCTCTGGTGATGAGAGCTGCTCGGGCGTTGAGTCCGAAATTTAGGCCGTCAGCGATACCAGCGGCGATAGCTACCACGTTTTTAAGGGCTCCGGCGAGTTCTACTCCCAAGACGTCCAGGCTTCGATAAGTGCGGAAGTACGAAGTGGCAAAGGTTTCCTGTACGGCTTGGGTAATTTCGCCCTCAAAACCAGCTACCGTAACCGCAGTAGGAAGCCCTTGGGCCACTTCTTCGGCAAAGCTGGGGCCTGAAAGGACTGTATAATAAGGATGCCAAGCTCGGGGGAGAACCTCTTTTACTACTTGGTTCATGGTAGCAAGGCTTTTTTCTTCAATCCCTTTGATGGTGGAGACAAGGGGTACCGGGCTTTGGGGCAAAAATTCTTTCAATTGCTGCAGAGTGTTTCTAAGGGAGTGAGAAGGGATTGCAAAGACGATGAGGGAGGCTTCTTTTAAAATTTTGGGTTTCCGGGTGGCAGAAAGATTTCGTGGGAGTTTAATTTTGGGTAGGTAAAAAGGGTTTTCATGCCTTTGGTTAACAACTTCAACAACATCTTCCCTCCGGGCAAAAAGCCATACTCGCCGGCCCTTCTCCGCAAGTAGTTTTCCCAAGGCCGTTGCCCAGCTTCCAGCCCCAATAATTACTACCGGCATGTTTATCCTTTATCATAGGGCTGAGAGAAAAGAAACATTAGGTATCCCAGAAACAAAGCCCCCGATTGATATCGGGGGAGTTTACCCCGAACTATAAGAGAGACTGCAAGCTTTTGCGTGAAAAACGATGCCAATTTCCTCTTGCATTCTACGCTAGCTGCGCTATAGGTCGAGGCCGTAATTCCAAACTAAATTAAGCAAAGGAGAGTCTATGCTACGTCTTGATCTTCAGAAGGAAAGACTTAGCCCTGAAGAGATAAAAACCTTAAATGAAATGTGGCGACGTTGTGCCAGGCGAATTATTTTGGCCACCACTCTTGCTGGCTGTGGACACCCCGGAGGGTCGCTTTCTTCTCTCCATATATTACTCCTCCTTTATGCCCTGGTAGAGCATGATCCCCGAAACCCTCGTAAGCCCGACAGAGACCGGATAGTAATTAGCCAGGGGCATATAAGTCCTGGTGTTTATGCGGTACTTTGTGAATACGGTTATTTCCCAGAAGAGCCTTTCTTGATGGAGTTTCGCCGCGCAGGTTCGGCCTTTGGGGGGCATGTGGAACAGTCTGTACCCGGAGTAGAGTGGAACACTGGCAATCTGGGGCAAGGGCTTTCAGCTGCTTGCGGCATGGCCCGAGCCCTTAAACTCAAGGGGCTTCCTCGCCGAGTTTTTTGTCTTATGGGAGATGGAGAGCAGCAAAAGGGCCAGATGATTGAGGCGCGGCGCTTCGCGGTAAAGTTTGGCTTAAACAACCTCTGCGCACTCATTGATTATAATCGCCTTCAAATTGGAGGGCGTATATACCGGGTAATGCCTCAAGATATTGCTCACGAAATCAAAGCCACCTATTGGAATTTGATTGAAGCTAACGGGCACGATTTTAATGATCTTTATCAGGCCTTAAGGCGATTTTTTACCGGAGAGGTCCTTTGTCCTGAAAAGCCTACCGCTATTTTAGCTACCACTACAATGGGTAAAGGAATTTCTTTTATGGAGGATGATGAGAAGTGGCATGGTATGGCCCTGCCACCAGATCTGGCCAAAAAGGCGCTTGAAGAACTTGGCTTTGATCCTGCTGAGCTTGATCTTCTTTTTGAAAAGAGGCGCTCTTATCAGGTTTCCTTTCCTCACCAGCCTCATGATCCCGAAGTCGTTGAAATTGATCCTGGTGAGCCCATTCTTTATGGACCCGAAGTAAAGACTGATTGTCGGTCTGCTTATGGAAATGCTCTGCTTTCTCTGGCAAAGAGAAACAATATTTCAGGCTCTCCCCCAAAAGTACTAGGTATTACTTGTGATCTAGAGGGTTCTGTCAAGATGAGCGCCTTTCATAAAGAAAGCCCTGAGGCCTTTCATGAGGTGGGTATCCAAGAACATCATGCTGCCTCGGTGGCCGGAGCCCTGTCAAAGGAGGGATTCCTGGTTTTCTTTTCCACTTTTGGAGTTTTTGCTGTTGATGAAACTATTAATCAGCACCGTTTGAATGTACTCAATAAGACGGCCCTTAAAATTGTGGCCACCCATTGCGGGCTTGATGTGGGGGAAGATGGTCCTACGCATCAATGTGTAGATTATTTGGGCCTTTTACTCAACCTGATCGATCTGGAGATTTACTTTCCTGCGGATCCAAACCAAACAGATCGGATTATTCGTTATGTGGCTAATTCTCCAGGAAACATCTTTGTAGGGATGGGGCGTTCTAAGCTTCCAATAGTTACCGACGAAGGGGGTAATCCCTTTTTTGGTAAAGATTACGTCTTCTCTCCAGGGCGAGCTGATCTCCTTCGGCAAGGCGAAACGGCCACTATTATCACTTTTGGGTCCATGGTTCCGCGGGCGATTAAGGCTTGGGAAATACTTAAGGCGGAGGGAATATCAGTTTCTGTGCTTAACATGGCATCTTTACGTCCGCTAGATGAAGAAACCATTATTGAAGCCGGTAAGAAAGGGCCTATCCTGGTGGCTGAGGATCATGTGGTAGAGACGGGCCTTTCGGCCTTAGTGGCCAAAACTCTTGCCAAATATGGAATCTCTACCAAACTGGCCTTTAAAGGCGTGAAAAGATATGGCTCCTCTGGCAAACCCGATGATCTTTATCGGGAACAGGGTCTTGATCCCGAGAGTTTAGTAGTAGCCCTGAAGGAGCTTCTTCCTTGACAAAAGAGGTAAGCTGCGATCAAGAGCTTCCTTTAACTGAACATTTACGGGAGCTTCGGGACAGACTTATCAAGAGTCTGTTGGCGGTAGTTGCTACCTCAGCTCTTTGTTACTGGCAGGTTGATCATATTTTAAACTTCCTTTTGAAACCCCTCTTGCCAGTGCTTTCAGAGGAACAAAAGATCATTTTTACCGCTTATCAAGAGGCTTTTTTCAGTTATCTCAAACTTGCTATTGTTTCTGGAGCTATTCTGGCAAGCCCTTTTATTATTTTTCAGGCTTGGCGTTTTGTGGCTCCCGGCCTTTACGAACATGAGAAGCGTTTTGCGCTCCCTATGGTACTTTTTTCATGTTTGGCCTTTCTGGCCGGGGCAGCTTTTGCTTATTTTTTAGTTTTTCCCAAAGCTTTTGCTTTTCTAGCGAGTTTTGCTGGCCCTATGGTGCGACTAGTACCCACTCTCAAGGACTATTTGAGCTTTTCTCTAAGACTTCTCCTCATCTTTGGTTTGGCATTTCAGGTGCCTGTGGCTCTTACTGTGGCTGCCCGTTTGGGGCTCATTTCAGCCCAAGATCTTCGCCGTTTTCGCCGTTTTGCCATCCTTCTGGCCTTTATTCTAGCCGCTATTCTTACCCCTACCCCTGATATTGTAAACCAGCTCTTTTTGGCTATCCCGTTGGTTTTCCTTTACGAATTCAGTGTTTTTCTGGTAGCATTAGTGGGTAAATAGGGAGGTGAGAATATGTTTGGTCTTGGTTCTCAGGAACTTTTAATCATTCTCTTAATAGCTTTAATCCTTTTCGGAGCCAAACGCTTGCCAGAGATAGGAGCTGGGCTTGGTAAAGGTATTCGAGCCTTTAAGGAGGGTCTCAAAGAGGGTGAAACTGGTGAGGAGCTAGAAAATAAAAAGGTCTAATCTTTGATGCCCCCAAGGGCTTTTATTCTAGCAGCGGGTTATGGTACCCGACTAGAGCCTTTTACCCGTAAAATTCCCAAGCCCCTTTTTCATATTTTGGGAGTACCCCTTCTTAAGGTTATCTTTGAACAATTAAGAAGGGCCGGTTTCTATAAAATCGGTTTAAATCTCCATCATCTGTCTTCTAAAATCGCAACTTTTGTCTCCTCTTATCAAAGAAAAAACCCAGATCTAGAAATTTCACTCTATTACGAGAAAGAGATATTAGGGCCAGTAGGGGCCCTTTATGGGGCCCAGGAATTTTTTATAGAAGGTCCTGTTTTGGTAATTAATGGCGACATTCTTACAAATTTTCCTCTTAATGTCCTTTGGGAGGCTGGAAGACGTTGGGGCGGAGTAGCGACTCTTCTTTTACACTATTGTCCACCTTTTAACAAAGTGCTTCTCGAAGGCGAAAGGATAAAAGGCTTTGAAACCGGGAAGGGTTTTGCCTATACCGGTCTTCAGGTGGTAACACCCGATCTCGTTTTAGCCCTTAAGCCGCAAGATCGAGATTTAATTCCTACTTATACTCGTCTTTTAGAAGAAGGACTTCCCATTTGTGGTTTGGTAGGGACGAGTTTTTACTGGCGAGATATCGGGACTCTTTCCTCCTATCTTGCCGCCCATGAGGACCTTTTAAAAGCCAGAGCCGTGGTACCCCCTCTTATTCCTCCTCATAATCCCTATGTGATTAGGGGTGCTCGTATTGGAAAAGATGTGATCTTTGAGGATTGGGTCTTCTTAGAGCCCGGTGTAGAAGTAAAAGAAGGGGCTAGGCTGCGGCGGGTAGTAGCCTGGGCCGGGGCTAAAATTCCCGCAGGGTTTCACAAAGACGCCCTTTTCTTGCCGGAGAAGCTTTGAAAGAGGGCGAGGCCTTTTTGAGGCGTTTTGGTCTTCAAGATTTTTCCCTTCTCCCTTTAGAGGGAGATGGTTCTTTGCGTCGTTTCTGGCGAGTGAAGACAAAACATGGAAGTTTAGTTTTAATTTTTCCCCAGCCCGGGGCTTTTGGCCTTCGCGAGGCCCGGTCTTACGTTCTTATCGGGAAATTTTTGCGAGAAAAAGGTCTTCCAGTGCCTCGTATTTATGCTTATGACGAAGAAAAAGGGTTAATTTTAGTGGAAGATCTGGGAGATGTTAGGCTTCAGGATGTTTCTCCTTCAAAGAGAGGCCCTTTTTATCACAAGGCCTTGTGGATTTTGAGACTCTTGCGAGAGGCCACTGAAGATTTTCCCAAAGAGGCTGTGCTCGAGTCTCTTTCTTACGAGGCTACCCTTATGTGGGAGAGGGAAGCCCTTTATTTCTTGAAAGAATTTTTGGCTCCCAATCTTAAAGAACAGGAATTCCAGGAAGTTGAAACCCTTCTTCATTCCCTCTGGGAGCAGGCCCGAAGATTTGCTAGGCCCCAGGCCGTTTTGCATCGGGATTTTCAAGCGCGCAATCTTATGATTAAAGCCAAAAGGCTTTATCTTATCGATTTTCAAGGAGCTCGCCTTGGTCCTTCGGCTTATGATCTTGCATCCCTCCTCATTGATCCCTATGTGGCTCTTCCGAAAAGAGAAAGAGAATTTTTGAGAGAAAGATTTGAGAGCTGGTATCCTTTTTCTCCTGGAGAGTTTGAAGCCCTGGCCCTTTTTCGGAATTTCCAGATTTTAGGTGCCTTTGCCAAATTAAGTAAGGCGGGAAAGAGCTGGTTTAAAGATTATATTCCCCAAGCTTTAACGACCCTGCGCGAACTTTTAGGCTTCTTTTTCCCCGAGGGAAAGCTTCTTATCCATTATCTCCCTAGGTTTTGAAAAGCTCTTTGCGAATTCTCAACTCTGGGCCCAGGATTTTTTGTCCGGCTAGAAAAACCGCTAAAACAGCCCCTAAAGTATATGCCCCTGCCAGCATAAACATTACCAAAATTTGATAAGCTACGGCCTGAAGCGGAGGCGTGCCCGCTAGAATTTGTCCGGTCATCATGCCGGGAAGCGAGACGATTCCTGCCACAGACATGGCGTTGATGATGGGAATGAGCCCCCGTCTCACCGCGTGTTGAAAGGGCTTTTTTAGGGCTTCGAGTCTTTCAGCTCCGTAAGCCAAGTAGAGTTCAATTTCAGTCTGGCGGGAAAGAATATAATCTAAAAAGGAATCCAGAGCTAAAGAAACCCCATTTAAGGCGTTGCCCAAAATCATCCCGAGAAGAGGAATAACGTATTGGGGGTGATACCAGGGTTTTACATCTATTACGATCTGGGTCACTACTGCTCCCACAAAAAAGGCCGAAATTCCCATAGCGAGAGTAGTGTCAAGAATAATTTTGGTGTAACGCCTTTTAGTGCGCGAGGCAGCCTCTCTTCCGGCTACGAGGGTCATAAAAAAGAGAAGTAACAATACTGGATAAGGCCTATTGAGGGCAAAGATGCCTTTGAGCAAAAAACCGAGAAGGCTTAGTTGGAGAACCGTACGTAATGCTGCTAATAAAAGCCTTTTTGTTATCCCTAACTCTAGGGCTAAAGAAAGCCCTCCGGCAAGAAAAACAAAACTTGAGGCCACAATGAGGTCTTTAGGGGTGAGGGCAATGATATTCACGAGGGCTCCTCTAATTTCCCGTGAGAAAGAAGAAAGATTCTGGTGCTTTTGGGTAAATTTCCGTGGCTTACGCACAAAACGGCCTTTTTTCCGCTCTGAGAGAAAGAATAAAGAAGCATAAAGGCCTTCTCAAAGTTTTCCTGGTCCAAGGCGGAGAAAGGCTCATCTGCTAAGATCACATCCGGGTCAAAAAGAAGGGCTCTTGCTAGGGCAAGTCTTTGTTTTTCACCAGTAGAGAGCAAAGATGCTGGGGTTTTTAGAGAAACTCTGAGCCCGAGCTTTTTTAATATTTCAAGGGGTTGTGGGATTTTTTTGGCCCTGTGGTGTCGAAAACGGAGAGGAAAAAAGAGATTTTCTTCTACAGTTCCTTCGAAAACCGGGGCTTCGGGGGCCAAATAAAGACAGCGACTACGGAAAGAGGCTATTTCTTGAGGTAGATAAAGTTTTCCCTCAAGATAGCGTTTGGCTTCCGAAGGTTCAAGCCCTACAATCTGTCTTAATAGGGTCGTTTTTCCGCTTCCTGAAGGGCCCTTTAAATGGACAAAATCTCCCGGAAAGAGGCATAGAAAAAGGCCTTCAAAAAATTTTTTCCGTGTGCTGATAAAGCTAAGCGGGCCAACTTTAAGCAATGCTTCCATAAAAACCCTTATTTAAGTTTCTTGTCATGATTTTGGTGGCAGTTTATAACACCAAACCATAAGAAAAAGCCAGGAGGAAGAGATGTCCATTTCCAAGGAGATCCGGGCCCAGGTTTTGATCGAGGCCTTACCGTACCTCCGCAAATTTTATGGAAAAACGGTGGTCATTAAATATGGTGGTCATGCTATGGTAAGCCCCGAACTCCAAGAGGCCTTTGCCCAAGATGTAGTCCTTATGAAATACGTAGGGTTAAGGCCGGTTATTGTCCACGGTGGAGGGCCTCAAATAAGTAAAGTTATGGCCAAAATGGGCATAAAACCTATCTTTATAGAAGGACAACGAGTAACAGATGAAGCTACCATGAGCGTAGTAGAAATGGTGCTAGTAGGAACAGTTAATAAAAGTATTGTGGGGCTTTTAAACCGTCACGGAGGACAGGCCGTAGGGCTTTCGGGGCGGGATGGAGATTTGGTGGTTGCCGAAAAAATGAAGATCTACAAATATACTGGCGAAGATCGCCCGCCAGAAATTATCGACATCGGAAGAGTAGGCAAAGTTAAAGAAGTGAACCCAGGAGTCTTAAAGACCCTTATGGAAGCAGGGTTTTTGCCAGTGATTGCCCCGGTAGGAGTAGGCCCTGATGGAGAGGCTTTTAATATTAATGCTGATTTGGTGGCAGGAGCTATTGCTGGGGCCTTAAAAGCCGAAAAGGTGATCTATCTTACTGACGTTGAAGGGGTGAAAAATTCCAAAGGGGAGCTTTTCTCTTCGCTTCGGGTGGAAGAAATCGAAGAAATTATCGAGAAAGGGATAGCCAAAGGGGGTATGATCCCTAAGCTTAAAAGTGCCCGTAAGGCTCTTTTGTGCGGGGTTAAAAAGGCCCACATTATTGACGGCCGGGTACCACACGCTATTTTGCTTGAAATCTTTACTGATGCTGGGGTGGGAACCGAAATTTTGGGAGGAACAGATGGATTTGAAAAAGAAACTCTTTGAATTACTTTACGAAAGATCTTTCCTCTACCGAGAAGAAGGTTTCAAACTCGCTTCGGGTAAGGTGAGCCCATATTATCTGGATTGCAAAAAAACCACGCTTTCTTCGAAAGCCCTTCCTCTTATTGGAAAACTCCTTTGGGAAGAGGCTCAACGGTTTATGCCCCAGGCCGTTGGGGGGCTTACCTTAGGGGCAGATCCACTAGTAGCTGCTCTTTGTTTTGAAGCCGGGCTTCGAGGCCTTCCTCTTGAAGGCTTTATCGTGCGAAAGGAAGCTAAAGGGCATGGTACCGGGCGCTATCTGGAGGGGAACATTAGCCCCGGTATGAGAGCGGTTATTTTAGAAGACGTAATTACTACTGGGGGTTCAAGTTTAAAAGCTGTCCGGCACGCAAGGGATGCAGGCCTTGAAGTCAAGGCCGTCCTTGCATTGGTGGATCGCGATGAAGGGGGACGAGAAGCTATAGAGGCCGAAGGATTAGAATTGGTATCACTCTTTCATATCAAAGAATTTTTGGCCTGCTTAAACTGTAAAAGTTTAGACTTAATCTGACAGTTGCCCCCTCCAGAGGCTCCATCTGTCAGGCTCGGTCAGAACCCAAAATCAACCTCTACATTAGAATGAATCTTTTCCTTTGCCAAGGACACATT
>JALSPG010000021.1 GCA_026986115.1 Thermodesulfobacteriales bacterium | reverse complement strand
TTAAACGTGAGGGAACTTTTTTCTTAGATGGTACCACTCAAAAAATTAATCTTGATTGGTCTGCAGTAGATCATAATTCAAGTGGTGGAGGAGATTTAGCAGCTATTAAAAGCGAATCAGGGGAAGATTTTTTCCGTCTTCAACAAGTAGATACTCTTTATGACCGTTGGGATGCTCGTAATGAAACCCCACTCCCAAGCACTGAATATACTTATCGTACCACTCTTACTATCTACGACTCACTGGGCACTCCCCACGAAATTACTATTTATTATGACCGAACCACCAAAGACAATGTCTATGAGTTTTTGATTACTTGTGATCCTCGGGAAGACCAACGAGATTTTACTAATGATGTTGTTCCTATGCAGTGGACCACTACAGAAGGTTCTGTTACAGTAAAGAGACAGATTCCCTCAGGAAATGTCCTTACTAAAGTTAAAAAAGGCATTTTAATGTATGGCCGTCTGGAATTTGATAACCAAGGAAATATTAAGCAATTTTATGAAACTTACCGGGTAGATCCAGATACCGGCGCTTTAGTACAAATTGTCAATGAAAGTGGAACTCCCGTGAATGATGCTGCAGATAAATTCAAGGTTATAGGTGCCCACGGTTATCCGGTTATTTTGGCCGATTTTTTGGGTCTCAATCTCGATCAAGATCCACCTCAAACAGAAGAAGATATTGTTGCGGCCCGAAAAGATATCCAAAATGTAGAGCTTAATTTCGGTTATTATTATAAAGATGGCGCCTGGCGTTCTGAGTCTGTACGTACTACACAATACGCTACCAGCAATTCTACCATCTTTTATGACCAGGATGGCTATGGTCCAGGTTATCTCGAATCTATTTCCGTAGACACCGAAGGAGTTATTACTGGGCACTATTCCAACGGCCGTGTTATCCCTCTTTGGATGGTAGGACTTGCCAACTTCAATGCTCCTGAAATGCTTGATAAAGCTGGAGGGAATCTTTTCCGTGAAACCACTCACTCTGGGCCGCCGGTTACAGGAAAACCGGGAACAAACGGTTTGGGCTCCATTGCTCCCAATAGCCTTGAGCAATCAAATGTTGATCTTGGTGAACAATTCGTCAAGATGATCACCATCCAGCGTGGTTTTCAGGCCGATGCCCGTACTATCACTGTCACTGATGCCATGCTGGAAGAGCTCATCAACCTAAAACGTTAAAATTCTACCTTAAAGGTCCTTTCGCGCATAGCATCCCCCTCCCCTTCCCCAAAGGAGAGGGGGAATCAATTTCTTTTTTTAGGAGAGTGATACTTAAATTTTCTTTTCTAAGAAAATTAAAAATTTTGAATTATTATCTATTTTGTGTTTTTATATATCATTGGTAGCATAATTTTATCGACAAAGTAGCATCGTGAGGCGAGTTTTACGTCTGTGCTATTTCTTTTCCCGAACACAGAGGAATGTAGATTTTTCGCTTTGCTCACAATGACGATGTTCAAAATGCTATCTGTTTTTATGTTCTTCAATAGATTTAAAGCACATTTGGAGGTTTAAATCTATGGAAACTCAAGAGATAGAAAATATTCTCCAAGAATATCTGGAAAAAACTAACCGAAGTATGAGGGAGCTTGAAATCCTTAAACAAATATCCACTGACAATCTTATGGCGGTTCTTGAACTTAGAAAGAGCCAGGAACTCTTGAGCCGTGAATTTAGAAGTTTCAAAGACGAGATGAAGGTCTTTAAAGATGAAATGAAAGCTTTCAAGGACGAAATGAAGGCTTTTAAAGATGAAATGAACAAAAAGTGGGGTGAACTTGCTAATCGTCTAGGGACCATTACCGAAGACATTTTCGCTCCCGGTATTCCCCATCTGGTAAAGTCTTTAGGTTACACTATTAAAGAAAAGATGCTCAACGTGGAATTTGGCAAGAATGGCCGCTTCCGGCAATACGACGCGCTGGTTATGGCAGAGGATGAAAACGGAAACGAAGTTCTTTTTGTGGCGGAGGTAAAGAGTCGGGCTCGAAGCGAAGATTTTGAGCAGTTAAAAGACCTACTTAAAGATCTCCTAGAATTTAAGCCCACTTATCAAAAAGTAAAGATCGTTCCTGTGCTTGCGGCCTTTAAAATTCCAGAAGATTTAGTAAACCTTGCTAGCAAAAAAGGGGTTCTCTTGGTACGTATGGGAGGCGAGTATCTTGAACCCTTAAACCCTGAAGTTGTAAAATAGACTTTTTCTGCACCACAGTCCTTTTCTCTTAAATGCTAAAGTAAAAAGAAGAGATGTTTTCAGACCTCTCAAAACGCCCTCTTTTAATCCTTTCATCCCTTTCTACTTGTGGCGCTTTTGCTTTGGCTACTACCGCTTTTTTTATGCCGGTCTATCTTAAAAAGATTGGTTTTTCTGGGCAGGAAATAGGAGGCCTCTATGCTGCGTTCAGTATAACTTCTATTATTACTTCCTTTCCTTCTGGATTGGCTTCTGACAGATTTTATGCCCGAAATTTAATTGCTTTGGCCCTAGGTTTCATGGGAATCGCTGCTTGGACCCAGAGTTACGTCAAATCTTTCACTCTCTTTGCTGCTGCTTATTTGCTTTACGGACTAGGGCAAAATCTCTTCAGAGTAAGCCTTGATGCCCTTCTCCTCAAAACCCTCCCTCAAAGGGTTGGAAAAACTTACGGTATCTTTAATGCTATGCGCATGTTGGGTTTCACTCTCGGAGGGTTAACCGGCGGTCTGCTGCTAGGAAATTTCGATTTCGTCTTTACCCTTCGCTTAGTAGGGACTTTTTATTTTTTGCTTACTCTTTACTGGTTTTTTCTCCCCCAAAATATCCCGGTAAAATTCGGCCTTCAAACTTACTGGGAAGATTTTAGAAAGCCCCGGGTCCTATTTTTTGCCTTTTGGCTCTATCTTTTTTACCTACATTGGGGAGCAGAATTTACCAGTTATGGGCTTTTTTTGAGAGAAAATCTAAGGCTTTCTCTTAAAGGGATGGGGCTTTACATGTCTGCAGAATTTGCCATGGTTGGCTTTGCAAGTTTTTTGAATGGCTATCGTCTTGAACGCGGAACAAATTTAGCAAGGCTAGCCACCCTTGGTCTTTTTTGTTCGGGAGCTGGGCACATGGGAATGATCATCGAAAAAATTCCTTTAAGCCTTGCTTTCCGCCTTCTCCATGGTTTCGGCGATGGCACAATCATGGTTCTTTCTTACGTTGGAATTGCCAAGCTTTTTCATCTCGAAAGAATCGGCGGTAACAGTGGCCTCATTACCCTTTCCATTATGTTAGGAAGCTTTACAGGCTCCCTTGTCTTTGGTCCTCTAGGAGCACATTTTGGTTATCAGTGGCCCCTTTTTATTTCCGGAGTAATTACCCTCTTTCTTATTCCTTTAGTACATCTGCCCCGTTTTCGAGAAGGAGAACAAATTGTTTAGCCTAAGTTCTTTTCTTCCGAAAAGATCTAAAAATTCAAGGGGCAAATTCCATGTTGGTCAAAGAAAGGCGTCAACACGCTCGTGTGACATTAAGCGGAAGTCGGGTTTTGTTAGGGGGTGGGTTTGAGGGGAAGCTTGCTAATGCCAGCATAAGTGGGATGGCCTTCTGGCAACCAGATGGAATAGAATTTGAGCCTGGAGATAGGCTCGATGTGGCCCTTAGGTTTCGTGGAGAAGAAATATCTGGGGAGGCAATTGTAGTTCACGTTACTGAAGGATTAGTGGGTTGCGAATGGGTGGATTTTAAAGACGAAAAACATCGCCGAGCCTATTATCACTGGTTGCTTGAGGGAGGAAATATTTAATTTTTGATTGCCAAAACAGCCCAAAATCCTGCCTCAGGCCAAAGACCTTCTTGAGGTTCTTCCTCGTAAGGTTGTGTTGAAGGAGGCTGAAAAAGGCTAGAATAACCCTTAAGAATGGAAAATCTTTCTCTTTTGAGCAGAAGCAAAATCTCCTCTCCTTTTCTAAAATGTGCCCACCGGTAAATCCTGTGTCCTCTCCTCGCCTTTTCTTCGTAAAATTTTCCCCAAGGAGATTCTTGTGGTATAAATCCTAAAAAGAGAAGCCCTCCTGAGGTTAAAATCCTTCGGCATTCTCGGATTACCTTTCTAGGATCAGAAACAAAACAGAGAGTGAAGAAGAGTCCACAAGCCTTAAAAATATGGTCTTTAAAAGGTGCCTTTTCTCCTACTCCGCAAATACAAAATATGCCCTTTTTTTGAGCCAAAGAAAGCATCTCGGGCGAGGGATCTAACCCATATTTAAACCCCAAGGCCTTAGCAAAGACCCCGGTGCCTACACCGATTTCCAGGCCGGGAGAAGGAACTTCACCTAAGGCCCTAAGAGCCTTAATTTCAGAAAGAAAGAGGGGGTTTTGGTCATACCAAGCATCATATTCCTGAGCAATTTCTCCAAAGATGTTTTTTAGTTTACGCCACATAAAATTAAAGCCAGGGCAACTGGATAAGATAATGAAAGAAGGGGGCTTATGCCCCCTTCTTTCATTTTAGATGTCAAAGTAAAGATAAAACTCGTAAGGATGGGGACGAAGGCGTACTTGATCAGCTTCATTTTCCCGTTTGTATTCAATCCATTTCCGGATGAGATCCTCGGTAAAGACATCACCTTTCATGAGAAATTCGTGATCTTCTTCAAGGGCTTGAAGGGCTTCTTCAAGACTAGCCGGAGTAGTTGGAATATCTTTGAGTTCTTCTGGTGGTAAGCTATAGAGATCTTTATCCATTGGTTCACCAGGGTCAATGCGGTTTTCGATACCGTCAAGGGCAGCCATAAGCATAGCGGCAAAGGCGAGGTAGCCATTACAGGAGGGGTCAGGGGTACGGAATTCTATTCTCTTGGCTTTGGGGCTTGGGCTATACATGGGGATCCGGATGGCAGCCGAACGGTTCCGACTGGAATAGCAAAGATTTACCGGCGCCTCAAAGCCAGGAGTTAAACGCTTATAAGAATTAGTGGTGGGGTTAGTAAAGGCGCACACCGCCTTACAATGTTTTAAAATACCACCAATAGCATAAAGGGCGGTTTCGGAAAGCCCAGCATAACGATCACCAGCAAAAACCGGCGTCTCGCCCTTCCAGATACTCATGTGGGTGTGCATTCCGGAGCCATTATCTCCAAAAAGTGGCTTTGGCATAAAAGTAACGGTCTTACCATGTTTATAGGCTACGTTTTTAATGATGTATTTAAACCACATGAGCTGGTCACCCATTTTAAGAAGCGGCGCAAAACGCATGTCGATCTCAGCCTGTCCGGCGGTAGCTACCTCATGGTGCTGACATTCCACGTGAATGCCAACCTTTTGCATCACAAGCACCATTTCTGTCCGAAGATCCTGAAATTTATCCGAAGGAGGTACGGGGAAATAACCTTCCTTATGGCGTGGCTTGTAACCCAAATTGGGACACTCTTCACGCCCAGAATTCCAGATCCCCTCAATAGAGTCCACGAAGTAAAAAGAATAATGGGCGCCACTGTCATAGCGGATATCATCAAAGATAAAAAATTCCGCCTCAGGCCCAAAGTAAGCTACATCCCCGATACCAGTGCTCTTTAGATATTCTTCGGCCTTTTTGGCCACATAACGGGGATCTCTGGTATAAGGCTCTTTGGTAATAGGATCATAAACGTTACAAAGGAGTACCAAAGTAGGAACTTCAAAAAAAGGGTCCATAACCGCGGTATCGGGATCGGGCACAATAATCATGTCACTTTCATGGATTTCTTGCCAACCACGAATAGAAGAACCATCAAAGCCAAAGCCTGCTTCAAAAGATTCTTCTGTGAGTTCTTCGATGGGAACAGAAAAATGCTGCCACATTCCGGGAAAGTCTGTAAAGCGTAGATCCACCATCTTGGCCCCATTCGCCTTGGCAAACTCTAAAACTTCCTTAGGTGTCATAACAAAACCTCCTTTTTTGAATTTTAATTTTGCGAGGACAAATCTCTTTAAGTAGTCCTTCAAGATAAGCTTTAAGGTCTGGCAACTCTTCATCCGGTAATTTTTCACCCTCAAGAGTGCGGACATAAAAGACGTCAGAAGCCAGATCGGCCCGGTTAGAAATAAAGGCCCGTTCGATATTAACTGGCCATTTAGAAAGGGCCTTCGCTAAGAAGTAAAGGAGTCCTAACTTATCCGGGGCGAAGATCTCTATAATAGTAAAAAAATCCGATTGGACGTTATCAAGGCGTACAAAAATTTCAGGCTCCTTTTCAGGCTTTTTTAAGGCACAGACCAAAGGCTTTAACTCCTTAAGACGTTTTTCTAGTTCTTCGTCTTTTTGAGCTGCTAAAGTACGATTAATGGTCTCTTGCACTTCCTCCCACCAAATTTCGCCATAAGGGGCTGCCACCTCGAAAACATCAAGAACTGTCCCGTCTGTCAAGGTAAAAATGCGGGCACAACGAATATCAAGATGGTGAAGGGCAAAAGATCCAGCAAGTTTAGCAAAAAGCCCTGGTTGGTCCTTCGTAATAATGACTACTCTGTAAATTCCATTGAGTCGTTTGACCAGAAAACGATAGAGACCATTTTCTTTTTTGAATTCCTTTACCAACCGAAGCTCGTTTTTAATTTCTTCCAAGGGAGCGTGGAGAAGATAGCAAGGAGGGAGAGTCTCTACTAGCAAACCAAATTCTTCTCTGAGAATTTCTTCCCTTTCAATAAGCTCTTGAACGGTATCTTTTTGGGCTAATTCCCCTTCACTTAATAATTTGGCTGCCTTTAGATATAGTTCCTTTACCAAAGCCGCTTTCCATTCATTCCAAGCGGATGGCCCCGTTGCACGTGAATCCGCTACCGTAAGATAATAAAGACGCGTAAGATGGGCTATATCTCTTGCTTCTCTAGCAAAATCCATAACAACCTTTTCTTCGGTAAGATCTCTTCGTAAGGCAGTCTCTATCATAAAGAGGTGCTGAGCCACAAGTTTAGAGACCTTTTGGGCCTGTTTGGGGGATAATCCTAGCCTAAGGGCAATATTATAGGCCTTTTGCGCTCCACTTTTGGCGTGACCAGGACCTTCTCCCTTGGTAATATCATGCAAGAGCGCAGCCAAAAATAAAACTTCTTCATCTTCTATGAGATCCCAGAAATCTGGCTCCTCATAACGCAATTTTCCAAGCTCATAAACAGTGAGAAAAAGGTGCTCGTCTAAAGGATGAATGTGGTAAACATCAAACTGAGTTAGGCCTAAAAGGCGTTCAAACTCTGGAAGCACGTAAAGCAAGATTCCTGTTTCGCGCAAACTTTTGAGAGCCAGGTAAGCATGTGGTTTGGTTAACAAATTTGTAAAGATACGGCCTTCAAAACCAGAAAATTTTTTAAGAGGAGAGCGTTCTTTTAGAAAAGTTCGAGTTAAATGATGAAGCCTTAGACCTGTTTCTGCCTGATAGAGAAAAATCCTGAGGAGGTAGGAAGGGTCAAGCAAGGCCTGCTCGCGGAAAAAAAGATGAATGCGACCAGATAGAACTTCAAGGCCTGGGGCCAAAAGCTTCCGCTCTTCGGGACGATGGCCCAAAATCATTTCCACGTGGTCAAAAAGGGCTTCGGTGCCCTCCCGGATTACATTCATTGCCCGATAAACATTAGTCATGAATTTTTCAATAGCTGCTTCTACATCTAAACCAAAACCTAATTTGACAGCCAAAGTGGGCTGGTATTCGAAATAAAGGCGATCTTCTTTGCGTTTTGTAAGATGATGAAGTTCTTCCCGTAAAAGGAGGAGGAAATCTGAGGCCGCACGTAAAGCTACCCTTTCTCCGGGAGTTATGAGGCCTGCCTTTTCCATGTCTTTCAGTTGTTGAAGGCCAAAAAGAATGCGGGCCGCCCACAAGAGAAATTGGTAGTCTCTCAAGCCTCCCAGTCCTTCTTTAAGATGCGGTTCTAAAATAAAAGTGTCTCCTTGATATTGCGAAAGCCTTTCTTGACGAGCATTTTTTAAGACCTCAAAAATTTCTTTTCTTCTTCCAGAAATAAGTCTTTCCTCAAAAAGGGAGGCTAATTTCTGAAAAAGGGCCCTTTTTCCTGCAACTAAACGCATATTCAAAAGAGCAGTAAAAAGAGAAAAATCGTTGAGAGCATCAGAAAGAACTTCTTCGAGAGTGCAAATTCGATAACCCACATCGAAACGGCGATCCCAAAGACGATAAACGATGGCCTGAAGAGCTTTTGAAAGAAGCTCCTCTTCTAGATCTTGGTGTAAAAAAAGAAGATCTACATCAGAATGAGGGCAAAGTATCTTTTGGCCATACCCACCGATGGCGATAACACAAAAGGGTTTACGCTTTAGGTCCGGCGGGAAAAGTTTTTTAATGAGTTGGTCCACCTCCCGGGCACGTTTCGTTACCTGAGGTTTTCCCCCACCGGAGGGGACCAACTCGAGCTTTTCTATGGCCATTTAAATGGCCTCCCGGCCCCTTTCGCCGGTACGAATTCTGATGGCTTCTTCCACAGGTAAAATAAAAATCTTACCGTCTCCAATCTTTCCAGTACGGGCGCTATTAATAATAGTTTCTACTACTTTATCCACCTGGTCTGCCTCTACTACGAGTTCTATTTTGACTTTAGGAAGAAAATCAACAATGTATTCTGCACCGCGATAAATTTCCCGGTGGCCTTTTTGACGACCAAAACCTTTGACCTCACTTACAGTCATCCCTTTAATTCCAATTCCTGCCAACGCCTCCTTCACCTCTTCGAGCTTGAAAGGTTTAATAATGGCTTCGATCTTTTTCATTTGCTCCTCCTTAAGAATTGCGCCTCTTAAAAATCTATATTCAAGTTCAATGCCAATCTTCAAAACATTTATTTTCAAGCCTAACTTCCGTTTACCCTTCCAAAGCCGGAGGACCAGGAAGATATTCTTTACAATTTTGTAATGATTTTGAGGTTTTCCTTACAATCTTGTTGAAATCTTTTGGGCTAGCAGGCTCTATACGCAGTATCATTCCTTCCACAAAAACCAAAGGCTCGAGGGCATAATGTTTCCTATGGAGAGAGAAAAGATAAGAACTCTCTTGAAGTTCGGTCTTTAGAAGTGGTAGGCAGGATCTCTTAAAAACTTCAGTTTGGATGGCGTTTATTACTTCAAAGGCCTTAAGATCTGGAAGCCCACCTTCGGCGGCCTGAGGGGTGGGTTTTTTTTCAAGAAGGGGCCAGATTTCCAAAAGCCTTCGAGAGACAGTCCCTACCAAAGTGATAAAATTAACAGGCTGGAAGGTACGACGTCGCGGAAAACGATAATAAAGTCTTCCTTCTTCGTCAAAAAGAATTTCTTTAAAAGCTACGTGACGGGCATAACTAGTAAAAGAAGCGTTAAATTTGAGACCTAAATCAAGGAGAGACACTTTAAGAGCTTTTGGTTTTTCGGGAAAGAGTGTTGGCCCGGAATTTTGGGAAGCCTCTAAAAGGTGTTTCCAAAAATTTTCTGCTAAGAGTTCCTGCTGACGGAGTAAAACAGCTAATTTGCGATGTAATTCATCAATGGTGCGTCGCTGAGTCTTTCTTGAAAGGCGGCGTAAATAAGCTTGTCGATGTTCTCGGAAGGAATCCGGATTTCGCTCAAAATCAAGGGCTTCGAAGGCAAGGTTTAACTCAACCGCCTTTTCTTTACCTCCATTTTGCAAATCTGGATGATAGGCCCTTTGCAAGGCCCGATAACAGGCTTTTACAAGGCCAAAAAGGGCCTTTTCGTCTAAATCTCGGACGATTTCAGGAGATATACCAAGGACTTCAAAGGGATTACGTTGCATGATCAATATTTTAACCGCTTCCCAAAGGAAGTGCTATTTGCCTCACATTTTGTAGTTGTATCAAATTTTTTAATTAACAAGGAAGATTTTGTTTGGTATTCCAAAACAAACTTTAGCCATAGGAGGAACCAATGTCTTTTACTGGTCTTTCCTACCCCATCCTTATCGGTAGTTTCCCCGGAAGAGATCACGAAGAAGCTCTTTCTTTAATCCTCAAATATACTCCCGAAATTCCGTGCTGGCCTCAACTCCCGGACCTTCCTGAAGAAGGAATGCTTGTCCAGTTTTCACGGGGTCTGCCGGGTTTTGATGCTCGTAATCTTATCATCGACCCGGAAAGACCCGATTTTGAAGAAGAGCAACTCAAATTTTATGAAGAATATCTCAAAATAAAAGAAGGGAAAAAGACTCTTTCCGAAAGCTTCTTTGCCATCAAAAAAGAAGAGGCCCCCGGGCTTTTTCTTTTAGATCAAAAAATAGCCACACTCCCTTCGAGACCTTATGCCCTTAAAGGCCAAATCACCGGCCCCTTTACCCTTGCCACTGGACTCAAAACCCCGGATGGAAGGGCCCCTTTTTACGATGAATCCTTACGAGACCTCATCACCAAGCTGGTAGCCTTAAAAGCAGCTTTCCAGGTGCATTTCTTTAAAAAGCATGGATTGCCTGTGATTATCTTTCTTGACGAACCCGCTCTGGCAGGTTTTGGCTCTTCAAGCTTTGTAGGAGTAAGTAGAGAAGAAGTAATAGCTGTTCTTCAGGAAGTGGCCACTGAAATAGAAGCTGCAGGAGGTATTCCAGGGGCACATGTTTGTGCCAATACGGAATGGGATCTCCTTATAGAATCCGGTCTCAAAATCCTTAATTTCGATGCCTTTGATTATCTTGACCGCTTTTTACTTTATGAAAAAGATATTTCTTCTTTTCTTTCTTCTGGCGGAAACGTAGCCTGGGGTATAGTACCAACCCTTAAAATGGAGGCCCTTAAAGAGACCACAGCAGAAGAATTGATTGGAAGATTGAATCAGGCCTTTGAAAGACTCAGCAAATTTAATCTTTCTCGAAAAAAAATCCTTAGACAATCTCTTCTTACCCCGAGTTGCGGGATGGGGACCTTGAAAGAAGAGCTGGTCTTGAAAGCTCTTTCTCTTTTAAGGCAAATAACTGAATCTTTTCGAAAAGATTTTTGATTTTGTAAGATTTTTCATGAGAGAGGCTTATTTTTATTGCTGTGTTAGGTGTAAGCTTCGCTTTCCCGCCCTCGAAAAAAGAGATTTTTGTCCTTCCTGTGGGGAGAAGCTGCAATTAAGAGCCAAGCGTCCTTTGGAATTGGACAATTACGAGAGAACGATCCGCCGGATTCAGCCTCCTTGTGTAGCTGTGTTAGAAAACATCCGCAGTGCTTGGAATGTAGGCTCAATGTTGCGCACAGGAGAAGCAGCTGGATTTTCTCATTTCTTTTTATGTGGCATTACCCCTACCCCTCAAAATCCAAAAGTGATCAAGACCGCTTTAGGGGCAGAAAGGGTCCTTAGTTGGTCTTATGTTCCCGATGCTCTGCAGGAAATCCAAAGCCTTAAAAAACGGGACTTTTTTCTATTAGCTCTGGAAACGGAAGGAAGTCTCCTTTGGCATCCAGGTCTTTCCTTACCTGAAAAGCCTCTGGCTATAATAGTAGGAAACGAACTTTGTGGTGTAGATCCGGAAGTATTAGAACTTTGTGACTTAACAATAAGGTTGCCCATGCGAGGAGCTAAATGTTCTCTCAATGTAAGTGTGGCCTTTGGAGTCATTGCCCTTTGGCTTTCGACCCTCAGGAAATAAATATCTTTTCAGAAAGAGCCTAAAAATCTTTTCTGCTTCAGCGGGATTTTAATTGGCTACAGGCCTTTTTGTGCTTTATAATCGGGCCTCAAATGACATTGGAACTTGAGAAAGAAAGAGAAATACTCATTCCAGATACCAGCGTATTTACTAATCCCGATGTTTACCGGGAATTTGGAAAGGATCCGCCAGAGGCCTTTGCTAATTTCTTAGAACTTGCTGCCCAGGCTCCGAATGTCAAGGTCTACATGCCAGCTTCAGTTTATGAAGAACTCAAAAAAATGCTTCGCACCTTCAAAATTCCACCCAAAGCCCGGGCTGTTTTCCGGGTTAAATCTCCTAAAAAATATGAGATCCAAATCCCGGCCTTTTTACTTTACGAGCTCATCGATGATATCCGACAACGCATCAATAAAGGCCTTCGGGTAGCCGAAGAAGCTGTGCGAGCTTCTGTCCAAAGAAGTCCAGATGAAATTATAAACGCTTTACGACGTAAATACCGAGAAGCCTTACGGGAAGGTATTGTAGATTCTAAAGAAGACATCGAGCTCATTTTATTAGCTCTTGAACTCGATGGCCTGCTCCTTTCTGCAGATCGCGGCATCCTTTCTCTGGCAGATAAGCTTGGCATTCGTTGGGTCCCCCCTGAAGAAATAAGAGATACTCTTGAGGGCCTCATCTACACCCCTTAAGGACCCATTGATAGGTATGGTGAAGGTCCTTCGAGAGTATTAGCGGCTCTAAAAGCCCTTTCTTTATAGCCTCTATTAGTTGGGATACAGTTTCGATCTTTTGAAGGGCTAAATTAGCTACACTGCCCAGTTCGTCTGTCGTATGGGCATCACTTCCCGCTACCATAGGAAGCCCAAAGGCCTGCGCAAAGGCGCGAGCTTTTTCGTTTTCCACAGGTGAAGTGCGACCGTTTAAGACTTCAATGGCATCAACCAATCCTTTCTCCAGCAATCTTTCATCGGGTATCCTTCCCCAGCGAAAAGGATGGGCCCAGATTACCAGCCCCTTTAGATGGTGAATTTCCGAAAATACTTCTTCAGCGGAAAGACCCGGTGGTAAATAGGGGACTTTATCGGGAGCAAAAAGCAAGAAGTCTCCTTCCCGTACGGAATATTCCATGCCAACAAAGACTTTAGGTCTTTTGAAGGGAAGACTTTTCAATTCGCAGGCGGCTTCGGTAGAAAAATGATCCGTAATGCAAACGACCTCAAGGCCTATTTCTTGGGCCCTTTGGAGACAATCACGCAAACTTTGGTGACCACAGGGTGAAATATCGGTGTGAACATGCAAATCTATTAATATTTTATCTTTAAACGTGGCCAAAAAGGGGGCACCTCCTTAGCGTATTTTTCATATTCGGGAAAAATACGTCTCAATTTCTTTTCTTCAAGCCGGGTGCCAATTAAAAGATAGATACTTAAAAGGATATCTGTCCAAAACCAAGACAGTGTTTGGTCCCGTATCCAGAGAAAGATAAAACCTGCAGTATAGAGGGGGTGTCGCAATCTTTTGAGAATGCCTTCACGTTTGAGGATGGGTTTTTCTTCTTTGAATCCTAGAAACTCCCAAAAGCCGTATACCTTAAAAGCCGCCCAAGATAAATAGAGAGCCAAAAGAAAAAGGCCAAGACGTATAGGAAAGGCCCAAGAGGGCCAGGGAAAAATATAAGGGCCATCGGAAAAATAGGTCCAAAACACAAGGGGTAAAACAGTTAGCAAACTAAAAAGATTGAAAAGAAGACGCCCATAACGGCGGAAAAAATTTTTTCTTTCAAGCCGCTTTCTTACTCTTTCGCTCAAAAGAAAACTATGAAGAAAGCACCAAAGGCCCCAGCTCAAAAGCAGGGGCCAAAGGTCTTTTACACTTTCAGTGGCTTTTTTAAACGTAATAGGAAGGTCTGAAAATATCACTTTCCAAGAAATGGGTAGAAATCATCTCTGCATAATCGTCAAGCCAATAAGCATCAGGGTTGCGGCGATAGATAAGGACTCGACCGGTATCCTCATCGTTAGCAGCACGGTGAAACTTGAAAATAATATGTTCTTCGGTAAGGGCTAAAATCTCAACTTTGCCTTTTTCGTGAGACATTGTAAAACGGGCCCTTTTAGCAAGTCCCGAAACTAAGCCTCTGGCTGCCTCAAAGATCTGGTAGCCCTCTTCTATAGGAACCGCATAGGGTCTATTGCCTATCGTGGGTCGGCATTGAAAAATGTAATAGGGAGCTATCCCAGCAAAGGAAAGCCGCCGGAAAAGTTCTGCTAAAACGTAAGGATCATCATTTACCCCCCGAATGATAGGGGTTTGGTTTACCACTACTGCTCCAGCTTTCAGAAGAAGGTCGCAAGCCTTTAACGCTTCGGGAGTCAATTCCCGGGGATGATCAAAATGGGCAATTACGTAGATTCGTTTTTGAGGGGTAGAATATTGTCTTATGAGCTCCAGTAGTTCAGGATCATTGATTATACGGAAAGGATAATACGCGGGAACTTTTGTACCGAGACGAATGATCCCCACATGAGGGATCTGGCGCATTTTGTGAATTATTTCTTTAAGACGGGCAGTAGGAAGCATCAGCGAATCCCCGCCAGAAATGATCACATTGGTAATTTCAGGATGAGATTCGATATAACGGGCAGCTTCATCTATATCTTCAAGTCTTTCGGGCCGGCCTCCATCGATAAAAAGTCGTTTACGAAAACAATAACGACAAAGGCCGGCACAACTGTTACTGGCCAAAAGAAGGGCTGTAGAATTGTACTTATGTTGTAACCCCGGCAGGACGGTGTAAGCTTTTTCATTGGAGGGGTCAAGGTTTCCCCATTCCCATTCCTGAAGTTCGTCTTCGTGTGGAAAGACAATACGGGCGAGCGGATCATTCTTGTCGGAAAGATCGATTAAATCCAAGTAATATGAAGGACATTTAAACGGGTATTTGGCCACCACACGTTGGATTTTCTCGTTTTCCGCAAGAGACGGCAAATGCCTCAGAGAGGTTATAAAAGTTGTCCGATGAGCCATGAGCACCTCCTTTCATTAAGCTGGGCCAGGAAAAGGCCTTTGGTGCAGGCAATTACCAAAAAGCGGTTAATTCCTTTTAACCTATAAAACCTTTCTTCGTCAAGAAAGATGTAAAAGAGTCTCAATTAAAATTTCTTGGAAATTAGTATAACGGAGATCAGAACCATCATAAAAAAGAATTTCGAGCTTTAGGGGCGGGATAGCACGTATTTGTTCTAAAACTTGGGGAAGAAGGTCTTTCAAAAGTGTTTTCCCCATTTGACCATAGGCCCATACCCAATATGCCTTTACAAAAGGATCTTCTGAAGAAGAGAGAGGGAAAAGATATTCTGGGGCCTTAAATTTTTCTAAAAGGTCTGGGAAGACCTGGGCCAACCGACCTGCTCCCCACATTACTCCGCGTTGGGCCGGAGGATACTCTAAAAAATTACCCTTTTCCCAACCATAGGAAATAAGAATAGATGTATATTCTTCGGCTAAAACCCGAGAATTTGCCAAAGATTCGGCCATCGCTTCCGGAACACCCCAAGCCATTCCTCCTGACTCCTCGTTCAACATCCACATAAAACGCCTTATCACAATACGGGCCTTTTCTAAGTCTTCAGAAGCAATTTGTGCCACTATTATCCCGATTGCTGCTATAGCTTTCCAGCGTACCGCTTCTTCTCGATGACAAAGGGCCCCGATAAGGGGGTTTATAACTTTACGAGGGGGAAAAGAAAGGATCTTTTTCTTCACCACAGGGAGGTCCTCCATCTCTAAAAGGCTTAGGACCTCCCTTTTTAAGGTCGTATGGTGCGCTTCAGACACCCTTTTCTCCTTTTATTGCCTTTCCGATCTGAATTCCCATCTCACGACATTCTTTAAGTTGCTCGTGAGTGGGAACAAATTTTATTCGCAGACCTGGATGGACAATTTCGGCCTTCATTTCTTCAAGTATTTTATTGATGTGTTTTACCGCTTCTCCGCTCCAACCAAAAGAACCAAAAGCAGCGGCTAGTTTTTTGCGTGGTCTCAAACCTTTTATATATGTTAAGACATCCGCCATCTGAGGAAGCATATTGTTGTTGAGGGTGGAAGATCCAAAGACAAGGGCTTTGGCTTCTAAGACCTGAGTCATAATATCGCTTCGATGGTCGATAGAAGCATTCATTACTTTTACAGAAATGCCTTCAGACATTAAACCCTCGGCAATAGCCATAGCCATTTTTTCAGTGCTGTGCCACATTGTCGCGTAAACTATTAAAGCAAAGTCGCGAGTCTGATAAGTACACCAACGTTCGTAAGCCTCGATGATATCTTTAATATGAGTACGCCAAATCACTCCATGATCTGGAAGGATCATATCAATTTCTAACTTCATTTCTTTTATAGTCTGTAAAAGCTTTTCTACTTGAGGAGAAAAGGGCAAAACAATATTAGCATAATATTTTGCCGCTTCTTGCATTAGTTCATCATATTTGACCTCATCGTCAAAGCGTTCACTGGTAGCATAATGTTGCCCAAAAGCGTCTTGAGAGATGAGAATTTTTTCTTCAGGAATATAAGAAACCATACTATCAGGCCAATGAATCATGCGAGTTTCAATAAACTGGACTGTACGTTTACCAAGTGAAATACTATCTCCGGTCTTCACTTCTATAAGAGGCCAACCTTCACAATGGAAATGATCTTTAAGGCCCTTGTACCCCATAGGAGAACAAAAGACCTTTTCGGGCTTCACACGCTCTATGATTTCGGGAAGGGCTCCGGAATGATCCATCTCCACATGATTGACCACAATGTAATCGACTTTTTGGGGGTCTCCCAAAAGCTTTATAAGATTGTGAATAAGATCGCTTGTGAAGGGTTTTTTCACAGTATCAAAAAGGGTGATCTTTTCGTCTAAAACTAGATAAGCATTATAGGTAGAACCCCTTTTAGTGGAATACCCGTGAAAATCTCTGATATTCCAATCGATAGCGCCGACCCAATAAATATCTTCTTTGATTTTGATAGGTGCCATTTCCCCCCTCCTTTAATATCTTTTTAGGGGGCTTTTGCCCCCCTTTCTCAGTACTAAGCTTTCCAAAGACCGTGCAAATTACAATATTCTCGAGCCGACACTTTTTCAGCTTCTACCTGAAAGATAGCCTCTGGAGCGTCTCCAGGGTTCAAAAATTGAATGTATGACCTACCATCGGCTTGTAGTTCGATCCATTCAATATAGTGCTTTTCTTCCATAGGGTGAGGGACACTCCCCACTTTGACCTTATAGCCTCCTTCTACCTTTTCAATCACGGGTACATGTTTTTCTTGAGCCGCATCAGTGGTGTTCTCTTTCAAAAGCTCCATGGGTTGATTACAACACACCAATTGCCCCCTCCCCCCATGCAAAACCATAACAATGTTTCCACAAATATTACACCGGTAAACTTCTAATCTTTCTGCCATCTTAAAACCCCCTTTCGAAATTACAATTTTTAATTTCTTTTAAGTAAAAATAGTTTGAAGCAGAGACATGTCAAGAAAAAAGTCGCAGTAGAAGTTGAAAATTTTCTTAAATTTTTTCTTGACTTAAATCCTAAAGTTTTTTAGAATATCTCCAAATAAGAAGAGGAGGTTTTGAAAGATGTCTGGAAACATGTATGAAGGTGCTTGGATTTGTTCCACCTCTAATTGCGGTTATATGTATATCCCTTCCAAAGGAGATCGTAAGGGAAAGATTCCTAAAGGTACCAGGTTTGAAGATTTACCAGAAGATTGGCGCTGTCCTGTGTGCGGAGCAAGTAAAAAGGCCTTTCGTCCCATGCAAGAAGTTGAAAGTTCGTCAGAATAGGAGGCCTTATGCGCATTGAAATAGATAAACAAATTGTAAAGTTCATTCCAGAAACCAAACAAGAAGAGGAAGAATTAAATAAGCTTTGGCAATATGTAGTTTCGTGTGAGGGTGAAAGTTTTCGTTTGGTTCCTATTGGGGTTTATGTACCTGGTTCTACCAAAGAAGCAATGTTCCAAGTAGAGGGTATCAAAATAGAAACTAAGCCCTCGGCTCCTAAAGAAAAGATCCGTTACGTATGTATGGAATGTAATCGCATGGAGGAATATCCTCCCGGGGAGGCGCCTATTTGCTGCGGCAAACCAATGCACCCGATGGATTAACCCCCTCCTTAATTTGAAGAGGGGCGGCAAAGCTGCCCCTCTTTTCTTTGCATTTAAATCTTAGATATCTTTTATCCTAGTATCATCAAAAAAATTTTTGCTATCTATTTCTATTCGCTATCTTATTTGTTTAAGCTTTTCGGGCCCCCTATGCTTTTAAACCAGCAAAATCTTCGATCTCGCAGGTCTCCCTGGGGGCGAACCAGCGGTAAAGGGCCGGAAGAAGAAAAAGCGTATTCAGGGTGGAGGTGAAGAGCCCACCGATGACCACGGCGGCCAGCGGCCGCTGAATCTCACTCCCGGTTCCGCTGGCGAAAAGAAGCGGAAGGAGCCCCAGGGCGCTGGTAAGGGCGGTCATGAGGACGGGGCGCAGCCGTAACATGGCTCCTCTTAAGGCCGCCTCCTCCATCGGAAGCCCCTGTCCCTGAAGCTGGCGAATGCAGCTTACCAGCACCATACCGTTTTCGAGAGCGATCCCGAAAAGGGCGATGAATCCCACCGAGGCCGGTACCGAAAGATACTGTCCGGTGAGCCACAGGGCCACCAGCCCTCCCACCAGGGCCAGCGGAAGATTCGCCATGATCAGGGCCGAAAGGCGCACCGATCCGAAGCTCATGAAAAGAAGCAGAAACACCAGGGCCAGCGTCATCGGCACCACCACCCTCAACCTCCGGTTGGCGGCCTCCTTGAGTTCAAACTCCCCTCCCCAGGTAATGAGGTAGCCCGGAGGGAGTTTCACCTCCTTTTCTATCTTTCTTTTCGCCTCCTCGACGAAGGAACCGATGTCCCTTCCGGAGACATTGCACTGGACGGTGATGAAACGCTGGATGTTTTCCCGGGTTATCTGTCGGAGGCCTACGATTTCGCGAATTTCGGCCACCTCCCGCAGGGGAAGGTAACCACCGCCCGGAGTGCGCAGCAGGAAATTCCCGATGCGTTCCGGATCGTTGCGATATTCGGGCTTGAGTCTTACGAAGATGTCAAAACGCTTAAGCCCTTCAAAGATTTCGCCCACGCTCTTTCCGCCCACGCCGATCTCTATCACCTCCTGGACATCGG
>JALSPG010000020.1 GCA_026986115.1 Thermodesulfobacteriales bacterium | reverse complement strand
GGGCTCTATGAGGTGAATCTCCCCCGGCCCTATTTTGAACTGGCCTATGACGCAGGCCTTGGCGCCAAAAACAGCCAGGGCTTTGGCATGATTGAGGTGGTGAGGGAGGGAAAATGGCAAGAGTATGGATTCAAGGTGATGTAGATGCTATCAAATCCTATGTATTCGAAGCCTCTAACCTGCCACAAATCCGGGGTGGTAGCCAGCATTTGGTGGAGTGTGAGAAGCAAGTCCGAGAGTATGTCGAAGAGCAAGGCGGGAAGGAGATTTATTGCTCCGGCGGGGGGTTTCTGTTCGAAGTGCCTGCGGAGAAGGCAGAAGAGATTAAGCGCGGCATTGAAGATATCTACCTGCGGCATACCCAAATGGCGACGGTAACCGTTGTCTACGAAGATACCTTCGAAGCCCCTCCTCCCGCGCCGAACATTGCCGACGGGTGGGCCGGCCGTTTGGTGAAGGCCTACCAGGAAGCCCAACAGGCGGGGGAATTCGCTCGCCGCATCGCGTTCCTGGCCGCGCGGCTGCGCCAGGCAAAGGTGCGTAAGACCAACGCACCCTTTATCGAGGCCTTCCCCTTCGGCAAGCGGTGTGACCTTTGCGGCAAACGGGTGGCGGAGGAAGTGATATCGTATCCGGACGAAACCAAGCATGTATGTGTTGTGTGTTATCAGAGGCATGGGACGGGGCGGAAAGAGCGCAAGGCTTGGTTTAAACGATTTACCCAAGATTTAAAACTGAACCTCGAACTTGAGGCTCCCCAAGACCTTAACGAATTAGTGGCAAGTGCAAGGCGATCCTATATTGCCTTCCTTTATGCCGATGGAAATAACATCGGCGGGATGTTGCAAAAAGTTGAGAGCGAACAAGAATTCGATGCCTTATCTCAGGCATTAGAAGAAGGCACTCGGAAAGCCTTATTTGAGGCATTGTGGGAAGCGTGCGGCGACGTTCTCCAGCATGAAAAAGTCTGGCCCTTTGAAATCCTCAACATCGGCGGCGACGATGTCACTCTGATCCTTCAGGCCGGGTACGCCTGGGAGGTGGCCATTGTCTTTTTAGAGCGTTTCGAAGATTATGTACGGAGTGAAGTGGAAAAACAGCTGGGCTATTGGCCTTCGGCCTGGCCCGATGCCATTACAGCCTCAGTAGGTATTGCCATTGCCGATGCCAAGCACCCCGTGCTTTACTTAGAAGCCCTGGCATCGGACTTGCTCAAGCGGGCGAAGAAGGTGGCCAGAAAGGCTGAAACCAGCGCTATCGATTTCCTCTGGCTCCCTAATGCCGTGGCGGTAACCAAGGCCGAAATGGTGGCCGACCTGTATCGACAGGGCGACCTGAACCTTACGGCCCGGCCTTACACCCTAACCCAGGCCAACGAGATGCAAGCGGTTGTGGATGTGCTTTCCGAATGGCCCCGGAGTCTCCGCCACCGATGGGGCGAAGCCTTAGACCGAGGAAAATGGGCTTCCCTGGGGGTGGTGCTCTACGACTTGGCCCGTCGAAAAGGTCAAAAAGAACAGGAACCAAAAGTGCAAACGCTTCTTGATGCCTTGGAAACCCTAGCCAAGACGTTCCGAAAAGAGAGCGAGGTGCCCATGGGCTATCTGTGGTGGGAAGACTGGGAGAATGGAAAACTGACTTGGCGCACTGCCCTGCTGGACGCGCTGGAACTGGCCGAACTCCGGGCCATGCGTCCGGATGTTCAGGAGGAAGAGGAGGAAGCGTGATGGTGAAGCTGACAATTCGGTTGAACCTCAAATGGCGCACCGCCTTCCACACCACGGGCAACCGATGGAAGTGGGGCGCAGACAAGGCCCTGGCCCAGCGATACGATGGCGCTTATGTGCTCCCAGCCACCTCCCTCAAAGGTGCCCTGCGAGATCAGGCCGAACAATTGCTGCGTGGCCATGTATACATCTGTAATGCACCCGACCCCGCTCAAATGTGCCCGGACCCTGAGAACCTGTGCTTAGTCTGTCGGGTCTTTGGCAACCCCCGGCGACCTTCTCCTTTACGATTTCAGGATGAGATTTTGACCGGAAAGAAAGAGGAAAGGGTAGAGAGGGGTGAGGTAGAGACCCAGATTCGGGCCGGGGTGGCCATCAGCCGGCGGCGCCGCGCGGCCGTGCCCCAACGGCTGTACTTTGTGGAAACTACCGCAGCCGGTCCTATGCAAGCGCAGGCAGTCGTGGAAGGCTTCTTCCCCTCTCGTCAGGAGGCTGAGGAGGCCGCGGCTCTGGTGGTGCTGGCAGCCCGGATGCTCCCGGCGCTGGGCGCGGGGCGTACGCGGGGCCTGGGTTGGCTTGCTGCCGTTGAGGCCCAATGCACCATTGATGGTCAGCCGTTGCCCGATGCCACCTTGCAGGCCTATTGGAACCAGTGGTTAGGAGGCGGCCAATGAAGCCGGTGTGGTTGAAAATCTGTCCTGAAGAGCCTTTAGTCCTGGGTTCGCTACGACCCGATGCCCAGTTTCTGGCCTCCCGAACCTACATTCCCGGCCGGCTGCTGCGGGGCGCCTGGGCCGAATGGCTCCAAATGCAGGGCGTGAAAAACATCCTCGGCCATGTGCAGCGCCTGCGTATCGGCAACTTTTTCCCCGCGGTGGAAGAAGGCGAATTGCTGTACGCCCTGCCGTTCCCCCTCACGGCCATGACCTGCAAGCACCATCCAGGGTTCTGGTCGGAATTCCTCAAGAAGCACCAGGGCCACGGTATCGTGGACACTCTGATTCCCCATCTGGCCTACCATCTCCTGGAACAGGCCGGAGCTCGCATGCGGGCGCCCTTTGCCCTGACCTGTGCCCAATGCAACGGTCGAATGGAACCGGAAGAAGGGTTCTATGGAGTGTATCAGTATGGGCGAAAAATCGGTTTTGTCCAGTTCCGTCCTCGCTTCCACGCCCAGACCAAGGTGGCTTTGAGCCGCTTTCGCCGGGCTTCCCATTTCCAGATGCTCTACACCGTGAACGCGCTGGCGCCCCAGGCCCCGGCGGTGATGAGCAAGGACGGGAACAAGCCTGTGGTGTTCCTGGGACGGGCATATGGCGACCCACAGGCCGTTGAGGAGCTGCGACAGGCCCTGAGTCATGTAGCCATTGGCGCGCTGCACACCCGGGGCTATGGCCGGGTAAAAGTCGAGGCCACAACGCTCCCTGGCTGGCCCGGGCTCAAAGAGCGGGTCAAAACCTTCAACCGGCTGCTGGTCGCCCTCTGGCAGGACCTCAAACGCCTCGCGGCCAATGGGGGGGAACTTCCTGACCAGCCCGACGGCCTGTACTTCTCGGTGGACCTGCTGGCCCCCGGTGTGTTTGTGAACAACGGCCTGCCCGAACTGGTGCCCGAACTGCATATCAATGGCAAAACTCTCCGGCCTGTCTGGTGGGCCACCCGGCCCGAGATGGCCAGCGGCTGGTCCACCGCGTGGGGCCTGCCCAAGCCCACCAACTTGGCCGCGCGCATGGGCAGCGTTTACATCTACCGCTGGGACGGAAGCCTCGACGAACTGTTTCCGGCCCTACAAACCCTGGAAGCCGAAGGCCTCGGCCTGCGCCGCGATGAGGGCTTCGGCGAAGTGTTGGTCTGCCATCCCTTCCATCAGGAGGTAGAGGAACGATGAGAAAGTTAAAGCCCAAAACCCGCAAGGCCATTGCCGAACGGGAAGATGAACTGGTCGAAATGGCCCAAAACATCGCACGGAAGTTGTGGGATTCATTGGAGGATTCCCAGAAGCGTGATGGTAAAGTTCGCCAACTGCGCAACATCCTGGAGGTAGCCGAAAGCACGGACTCATGGAAGGCTTTGGAGCTCTTCATTCGCTACCAGGCTGCGCGGAAGGAAATTCCTAAGGCCTGGGCCGAATCTGCTATCCAGGAACTGGACACCTTGCAAAAGGATGCTCAGAAGATCGCCCAAAATACACGCGACTCAGCCAAAGCCGTCCAACTGGAACTGGTGACCCGGGTGCTGGGCCACGCGGTGCGCTGGCACCTCTGGGATGTCAAAAAGCGGGAGGGGTAAGCCATGTTTGAGACTTTTGATAACCGTGTTGTGTTACGGGCCACCCTGGAGATGGAAACCGCGCTTTCGGTGGGCAGCCGTCTCTCCTTCGAGCCCACGGGCACGGACCTGCCCGTTATGAAAGGCCCGGATGGCCGGCCCTTCATCCCCGGTTCGTCTATCAAGGGCGCGGTGCGGGCGCTGACCGAACGCATCCTGCGCAGCATTCCTAATGGCAAGGAAAAAGGCTTGTGGGCCTGTGACCCTTTTGCAGACCCGTGTGTGTCGAAGGATCAGGCGCAGGTTTGGCTGCGGGATTCCGAAACAGAGCACCTTGTTTGGGATGAAGCCTGCACGGCGTGCCGCATCTTTGGTTCGCCCTGGATGGCCGGTCGGGTATCCTTCAAGGATGCTTACTTGGAGAACGCCGAAGACCTGCCTGTGATCACCCAAATCCGCGACGGCGTGGGCATTGACCGCGACCTGGGCGCGGCCCGTCAGAGCGTCAAGTACGACTTCGAAGTCGTGGTATCCGGCGCGCGCTTCGAGATCGAAATCCTGGCCGAGAATCTGGAAGACTGGGAACTGGGCCTGCTGCTTTCGGTGTTGCACTTCTGGGAGGAAGGCTATCTCCCATTGGGCGGCAAAGTCACCCGCGGGCCGGGTTGGGGCCGCCTGAAGAACCTACGCCTGGAGCGGATCGATCAGAGCAACCTGCTGGCCTACCTGACTGGCAGCCAAGTGCCTCAGGAATCGCCGAACCGGTATCTTCAGGCTTTCCAGGAGTATGTCAACCAGCACCTGGGCAATGGGGAGGGATGAACCATGCATAAAACTCGCTACAACGCCTTGCGTCTGCGGCTTGAAATCCGGCCCAAAGGTCCCCTGTTGATCAAGGCCGGCGGCATCTCGGCCAACCCGGCCCTGCCGGATATGCAGTTCGTGCGCACTTACCACCCGAACCTGGGCGAGACAGTGTACATCCCCGGCTCCTCCCTCAAGGGCGTAGTGCGGGGCTTTGTGGAGAAGGCCCTGCGTACCTGGGACGACCGCACATCCTGGCGGTGGGCATGTTCTACGTTTGAGGAAAAAGATAAGCCACCCGCAGAAGGCAATTGTCCTCAACGCATTAAGCATATGGAAAATGTGGAAAACCGTTCTCTGAGTACCGCAGAAATTTATGCCAATTCCTGTGGGGCCTGCCGCATTTTCGGTCATACCCGGCTGCGGGGCCGACTTTCCCTCACCGATTTCTTCCCGGTGGAAGAGGTGCGCACTGAAATCCGGTACGGCGTGGCCATTTCCCGTCTGACCCACGCGGTGGCCCATGGGCCCTTCGAGATGGAAGTGGCCGTCTCCGGCGCGTTCCAGGGCACCCTGGTGTTGGAAAACTATGAAATCTGGCAACTGGGCTTGCTCACTACTGCACTGGAGGCCATGAACTTAGGCATGCTGAAAGTGGGTTTCGGCAAGAACCGCGGCTTCGGTGAGGTGGAGGCCCGCATCGTGGAAGCCCAGGTGGACGAAATCATTGCCGGTTATCAGAAAGAACGTCTGCGAGGGTTGTTGGCCTTTGTCGAAGATGGCAAAGCCCGGAGCTATGGCCTCTATCCTCCGGCCACTCTGGACGCAGTGCCCGCCCCCAAAGCCGAAGTACCGTTGGGTCTCTACATGCGCCGCATGTATGAAGCCGAAGCCTGGTCGGTCATGGCCGGGCAGGCCATGCAAGCCCTGGTGCCCACGGGAGGTTGAACATGAAGGATGCGAAGGGATATGTGTACACCTTTGCCGGAAACGCATCCGACCTGGCCCGCGTAGCTCGGGAACATTTGGGCGCAGACGTCTGGCATTGGGCCGCGAACCCGGCCCACCTGGACGTCAAAGCCGGTTACCCCGACGATTGGCAGGATCAGGGCGCGGTGTTCAACGAGAAAGGTGAGCTGCGCTGGTACCGGGAGGGCGATGTGTATCGAGCCTTGCTGTTGACGGAAACACCCATTCCGGGAATGACGACCTTGGAGGGTGAGTGGACGGTAGAGCAGCAGAGCCTCTTCCTACAAAATCTGGAAGAACGCAAAGTGCACCCGCAATTTTCTCAATACCCGACTGGCAGATCCGAGGGCCGAATCGCCGCTCGCCTGTACAAGCAGCGGGGAATAACCGTCTATCTCAGCCTGCGAACTTTTGAGGAGGAATGAATCATGCCGCGAAGGCCAACCCCTGAGCCGAAACCAATTTTCTGGGTCCCCCTGCAAGGCACACCTCAACGGGAAAAACCGGTGTTTCATGAAGTGTTCCGTGATTGGACGGGATGGCTCACGCTGGACATTGAGGTCTTCTCTGATTATCTCTACGTAGGCAGTGGCCAGATCGACTTGGTGCGCATCAACGGCCGGGAACAGGCCCGCTACACCTTTACCCGCCGCGATGGGAAGTTGATTATCCCCGCGACCAGTATTAAAGGCGCGGTGCGGAGCGTTTTCGAGGTCATCACGAACTCGTGTGTCTCCCAACGCGGGCGCCGTGAACGTATCTATTCTTCAGCCCATTTCGCGTGCGGCCTGGTGCGCAAAGGGAAAGAGGAGAAAGCACAACTATGTCCCGCTTGCCGCGTTTTTGGCACGACGGGCTACCGTGGCCGGGTGTATTTTTCTGATGCAGAGCCTATCGGTGAGGTATCTACAACGACTATCAAAATTTCTGACTTGTGGCCCCCCAGACGCACCCAGGGCCGTAAGTTTTACGAAACTAAAAAATTCCAACCCCAGGATCTCACACCCCGACGCAACACCCGGTTTATCGAGGTTGTGCCCAAAGGAAGTGTCTTCCGTACCCGGTTGCGTTTTGAGAACATGAGTGAGAGCGAATTGGGCGCGCTTCTGCGGGCCATGGGCATTATTCCCAAGGAGAACGACCCTGACAGCGTTGTCCTTGGTTTTCCCGTCAAACTGGGTGGTGCTAAGCCCCGTTGCTTAGGCAGCGTATACTTCCGCCCGCGGGCGGTGCGCATTGTGGCCTCGCCTCAACAATCCTGGATTGAAGGGCTGATACAGCCCAGGGGCAAAGGGGCATTGGTTGCCCACCTGGCCGCGTGGTTGCAAGATACATCTCTGCTGGATCTTGAGGCGTGGGAGATTTTCCGTGAGGCGGCTCAACCGCGAACCGATGCATCCTGCCCTCGGGAGGTGTACTGATGGCGACGACCGACCAACTCATCACCCTGGCCGAGCGCATTGCCGGGAACCTACGTGGTGTTTCCCGAAACGAGTGGATGCGCTGGATGCAGGTCGCGCAAACCTATGGTATGGATCGAGCCATTCGTTATGCCCAGCGTTTGTCTCAAGACCAGACAGTACGACCAGCCCGACAGCGCGCCTATCGCTTCATTGCACAAGTTATGCATCAGTTTCAAAAGCAAATAACCCAATTACATGAAGACGAAAAACGTCAGCTTTATGGGTTTGTCGCATGGGAACTATTCGTTCAACGGGGGTAGTCTCGGGAGGCGTTCATGCCGGGGTTCCTGTTTGATACGAATGTATTGATTCAGTATTTACGAGAGGGCCCTGATTCGATAGCAATGGACGCAATAATACGTGCGTCGGAGATAGGGAATGTTCTTCTCTCGAGGGTTTCCATTTTCGAATTATGGGCACCTGACAAGTGGAAAATAAGCGAAAAGTCAACAAGTCTTATACCTCGTTGGGTAAGAAAGTTAGACGCTGGGGATTTGCCCTTAGGGATAGTTGAGATAGTCGAGGACGAAGTAGAAGAACACAATCTTGAGTTACCGGTTGCTCCTCAAGTTGAGGTTATCCATCGAAATAGATATTGGGTGATTACTGATGAGTCGCGGCGCACTTTTTTGCAAATTCAGCACCAAGATGGAACACTGACAATTAGTTCTCCGGACCGACGGAGAGAGGAGATACAGAGTGATATTGAACAAATCTACGGTCTCGTTGAGGAGTACAATGTACAAATCCTCGGGATTTCGAAGGCATCCCAAGCCTTTGCTGAAGTTATTTTGAAATATCACTATCGTACCTTGGGAAAGAATGCCATAACAGATGCTCTTATTATTGGAGCGGGGATGGCACGACGAGCTTGGCTCATAACGCATGAGATTCAAAGATGGTGCATAATCGCCGCTGATTTGCAACGGCGTTCGATCAGCATACCTCCTTTAAAGGTGGCTACACCTGAAACGATTTTGCAAAAAGCGAAGAGTTATTTCCGAAGGTCACGGGGGTGCTCAAATGAGTAAAAATCTCCTTCTCGCCACCTTGGGCACATCCCCCGCCGTGGTCACCGAAGCCGTTGACCTGCTCCGGGAAGAGGATATTACCATATCGGGGATATATGTATTCGTCACGAAAGATCGGGATGTTTGGGATAGCTTCACCTTGCTGGCCGAACATTTGCCGCAGCATGACGGTATCACCTGGATTCATCCTGTTGAGGTGGGCGTGTACGACGACATCGACAGCACCGATGCCGCCGTGGAATTCCTGGCTTTGGCCAGCCAGCAACTCAAAACCTTGCGCGATGCAGGATATCGGGTGTACGTTTCCATCGCCGGTGGCCGCAAAGCCATGGCCGCGCTGTTGGCCCTGGCCGTCCAGTTCTACGGCGCGGAGCGCCTGTTCCACATCTGGGTGCCACCGTGGCTGGAGGCCGAGGGAGAAATTGACAAATTACGGGATTATCGCAACTGGCCGGAGAAGCTCAATGAGTTTCTGCACCCACGTTTAGATATGGACGCGGAAGACCGCCCTCACCTGATCACCCTGCCCGTCATCGGCCTGTTCCCCTTTATGGACGACATTCGGACGGCTTTAACCGGCCAGGCCGAACCCGCTCGAGAAATTCGCCGCCTGCTTCGGGACAATGGCCTCCTTGCCCCTGATGGAAAACCCACCGAACTTGGCCAACGCATTGCCGAGGTTCTCGAAAGCGTGGAAGGCCTGCCACCTGCCCGTCAGGCAGAATGCCAGATTCACATCGCAAAACACCATTATAGCGATCGGTTGGAGCGCTTCGCCCGGCAACTGTGCAGCCGCTTCCCCTTCATTACCGAAATCCGCAGTGGAGAATGGGGTAGCGGTCAAGCCAAAGTCAAAATCGAGGCCCCCAATGTCATCCGGGTGTTTAAACCCTTGGGTACCGACTTCCCATTGCAATTGATACTGACTACGACCGCCAAAACTACCGGTGAACTGGAAGCCGCAAGACGGAATATTGAAGAATTTCTTTTTAAAAATGGTTTTCATTCATGAATTTCAAAACTATCATCAACTTCATTGGTGAGCAGGCAGTGCCAAATTATGTTCCAGTTAAATGGGCGATAGAACAGCTTGGAGTTAAAAATGTGATTTCCTTATTTTCGGGTAGAACACAGAAGGTAAATGATCGCTTAAACAGAATTTACAGGGAAAAATTTAGGGTAAATGTGGATGGACAGGAAATTTCACCATACGATATCTCACATATTGAGTCGAAACTTGATGAAATTTTACCCGACATACAGAACCCAATATTTAATCTAACAGGTGGAACAAAACCTATGACTTTTGCCGGACTTCATGTAGCTCTCAAACGCGGGATCCCTTTTCTTTACTTTCAGAGTGAAGGTGGAAAGATGGTTATAAGAATGCACGAAGTTAAGACCGGTCATATAAAACCGAAAGAACCCATTGAAGTTCCCGAAGACATCTACACACTTGAGGAATATTTATCCATTCATTTTGATAACTTCAGCCTAGAGCAGAGAAGACAAAGTGGAAGATTCTTTAAGGAGACTTCCATCGGAGAAAAAATTGAAAATCAGATTATCGATGGTTTGCGCGCAGCAGAAATTGAAGTTTTAAAAGGGGTGAATATTCCACCAGATATCCAAATAGATATGTTTGTTAAGTATGGACATAATGTCGGCATTATCGAGGTCAAGAAAACCTTGAAGGCAACTGCGATAAATCAGATTGCCTTACCTTCCCGTCAGGTTACACTTGGAACTTATATCAGAAGAATTGTTTTAGGCGGTCCACCAAGAGATGAGACTGAAATGAAAAATATTATCTCTCGTGCAGAACTGGTAAACGTTTATGTGATTATGTTGAAAAGCTTAAAAGAAAATCTGTTATCAGAGGACGATAAGGGAAAGCTCGTAGAAGAAGTGAAAATCTGGATTCAAGATCCAAAATTTAAAAATTTTGATAAAATGAAAGAAAACTTATTAAAAGAATTTTCAAAATAGGAGTTATATTTTGATAATACTCAATTTTTCTCACTCCCTAACTGATGAACAAATTGGTCAAATTCAGAAGCTCACAGGGCAAAAAATTGATGGAGTAAGGCAGATTCCTACGCAGTTTGATAATGAAAAACCTTTTATAGAACAGATAGAAGAACTTATCTCAAAAATAGAACTTACACCTCATGAATGGCAAACCCTTCCCATTCTTATTGTGCCTCCATCTCTTAACTTTATAGCGGTTACTTTGATGGCAGCTTTGCATGGACTTATGGGGTATTTTCCTCCAATGGTTAGACTCAAGCCAGTGCCTGAAAGTATCCCACCACGTTTTGAAGTAGCTGAAATAATAAACTTACAATCTTTAAGAGAAGAATTTAGAAAAAGACGCAGCTAAAATCATCATCAATCCTAGCTAAAACCATGCTAAATAATACCTACTGGAATGGCATAGTTTCTCGCATCAAAAGGAAAGACCATATTGGTCAGAGAAATAACACAACCTGGGCCGATTTCTTCTTTTAAAATTTTCAAAGTGTTAAAGCTTTTAATCCATTCTTTTTTAGGGGTGGCACCTAATTTTGCCTCGATAGGATAGATTTTCTGGTCTTTTTTGATTAGAAAATCTACCTCACGTTTGTCCTTGTTGCGAAAGTAAAAAATTGCCGGAAAACGGAGCCGGTGCCACCAGCTTTTAAGAATTTCTGTAAGCACGAAAGTCTCAAAAAAAGCACCGGCCATAGCCCCTGCGGCAAGGGTCTCGGGGGTTGACCATTCGGTGAGATAAGCGGCAAGTCCTGTATCTAAAAAATATAATTTAGGCCTTTTAACTAAACGTTTAGTTATATTGCTGGCGTATGGCGGAAGGAGAAAGACCTGAAAGCTTGCCTGAAGAATGGAAAGCCAATTTTTGGCGGTGGTTACACTGATATCCGCATCACGGGCCAGCTCAGACAAATTAAGTATCTGGGCCGTGCGAGCAGCACAGGCTTTTAAGAAGCGATAGAATGCTTCTTTATTACCTACCTGCGCCAGGTCACTTACATCTCGTTGCAGATAAGTTTGCACATAGGAGCTATAAAACAGATCCCTTTCTTTTATTTTGTTTGTAACAAGTGCAGGAAAACTTCCTCGCCAGATGCGTTTAAAAATTTCAGGAAGAGTAAACAAAGCACCGCTTTTTTCTCTCTCAAAAATGTTTTCTGGGGTGGGCAAAAAAGGTTCTTCGGGCTCTTCTCTTTGGTCTTCTTCTCGCATAGAAAATCCAAGGAGATTTATAATAGCTACCCTGCCAGCAAGGCTTTCTGTAATAGAGGACATGAGCAAAAACTGTTGCGAACCCGTAAGCCAAAAAAGACCAGGCTTTGCCTTTTGCCTGTCAATCTCAAGCTTGATATAGGGTAAGAGATTGGGCGCATATTGGATTTCGTCTATTAAAACCGGGGGCGGAAAACGCTGCAAAAAAAGAGACGGATCTTCGTTAGCAAGTGTTCGCAGGGCCAGATCATCAAGGGAGACATAGCGACGCTCTGGCTCCAGGAGATGGAGAAGAAGGGTGGTTTTGCCCACCTGCCTTGGACCAGTCAACAAAAGGGCAGGGAACTGTTCGCTTACCTTTAAAATACCCTTTTCAAGCGTGCGGGGAAAATATATTTCGTCCATATTTAAAAAATACTTTAAAATAGCCGAAAAAAAAGTCAATATAACTTTTCCTGGTCATTGGTAAAGCCCGAAATGAACTATTAAGCAAAAATAGAGCCTCTAAACTGGACATAACTTCCATTTTAGAGTATCTATTCTGAACATGCTCAAAGAACGAAAGATTTTACCAAAACTTTTGGCAGAGAAGGGCAAAAGGAAACACTCAATTATTGTTGGCTCGAGGCAGGTAGGTAAGACCTGTGTGTTAAAACTCCTTTATCAAGAGATTTGCAAGGTACAAGGGCACAAAGGCTTATTTATAGACGCAGATATTTTTTCAGAATACGAGTCTATAGCAACTTATGAGGCTGCACTCAATACCTTTCGGTTGCACGGCTATCGAGTAGATTCTCCTGAGAAATTTTTTGTGTTTTTAGATGAGTTTCAGCGTTATGAAGATCTTTCTATGGTATTAAAAAACTTATACGATCACCATCCAAACATTAAAGTTTATGCCACTGGCTCATCATCTCTGACCATTAAACATCGTATTCAAGAATCTCTGGCTGGAAGAAAACTCTTGCATTATTTATATCCTCTTGATTTTGAAGAATATTTAGCCTTTGTAGAAGACGATAAGGCGTTGAAGCTATTGCCAAATGTTTCTTTATTGCAAGGGAAAGACCTTGATAATGTTATTAAGCCGCTTCTTTTGAGACTTTATGAGTTTTTGCGATTCGGTGGTTATCCAGAAGTTGTTCTTCAAGAAAGAGAAAAAGATAAAAAAGAAGTTTTAAGGAGCATCTTTGATCTATTTGTCAAAAAGGACCTGGTGGAATATTTACAGATCAAAAAATTGAGAGAGCTTAAAGAAATGATAATTTTTCTGGCTATAAACAATGGTCAGAAAATTAAATATGAGAATATAGCAACCATTACGGGATTTTCTCTGAAAACTGTCAAGAACTATCTGGAACTTTTATCAGAATTTTTGCTTGTCCAGATAATTAGGCCCTTTTATACAAACAAAAATAAAGAACTGACTAAAATACCCAAAGTTTACTTTCTTGATCCTGGTGTATCTAATTTTTTTATAAACAATTTTAACGATGCAAGATATCGCCAAGATGGAGGACAACTTTTTGAAGCCTTTGTTTTGGCAGAACTTTTAAAGGGAGGTTTAGATAGAGAAGAAATAAAATTCTGGCAAGATAAATCTCGCCATGAAGTAGATTTTATTGTGGATAAAATAAGCTTTCAAATAGCCATAGAGGCTAAATTTAAGAGCAAACTAAAATCAATGGATCTAAAAGGACTTAAAGCCTTTAAAAAGGACTATCCTGAAAGTAAGACCTTTTTGGTAAATCTTGGGGAACAGGAAAAGAACGATATTTGCTTTATTTTACCTTTTAACATTGTTTGCTCCCTGGCTAACACTTGCTCGGTTTAAATTTCCTTTGCCTTCTACTTAATAAGTAATTAGATCACGAGGCTAGATCTTACCTGCCTGGCAATAGAACTTTGTGGTCATTGTAACGGTTAAAGTTTCCATTTTTTACTTACTCTTCTAGCGAACACTTTTGCGGTCATTACTAGCAAACGTAGTGAATGGAGCAATTTAGTTGTCTTCGATACAGATCACAAAATTTAAACTCAGTAGGACATCTTTTAGAAAAAAATTTCTTGACCGATAGATAAAAATTCCTTAAAAAATTTAGGCCAAGGGTGGAGATAAGCATGTCTTCTCGCGTCAGGATAAGCCTTTCTCGTCAGGTTGGAAACTTCTTGGTAGATAACGACCTTGTGGTCCTCTATCACCTCTTTGGCGAAGGGGAGTTTGAGGTAGCTTATGATTAAAGCGCTTATTGAGATAGGAAAGTCCCTCCGTGACCGTTATCCCATGCCTCTGGTAGAGGAACCTTATACGAAAATAAACCCCAAGAATCCTCCCAAGGTTTTGGTAATAGAGCTTGATAATTCTGACGAAGGTTTAAAAGTTATAAATATCTTTCTTGAAGATTATGATCCGCAAAATAACTTGGCACGATATTATTTTCGGAATCCTTCTGCTGCTCAGGGACCAGCTCCATCTCTTAGTATTAAACTTCCTCCCAAGCCTTCTGCTCTTAAGCAACGTCTGGGCATTTTGGAAATACTCGGTTATAAGGCTGATATTTCCCAAATAGCCGATGAAATTTCAAACAAAGTTGAAACGTTAAAACAAGAAGGGACGATTCGTAAAAATGCTCCCATTCTTTTGGTTTTTAAGATAGAAGGCAAATGGCCTGCGGAAAATGAAAAGCTTACCGAAAATTTCAAAAAGAATTTTTTGGAAAACTTGGGCCAAAAGAGGTTTAGCAAGTACTGGAAAAAAGAGTGGTTATGCCACGGATGCGGGGAGAAAAGAACGGTTTATGGCGGGGTGGGGGAGCTTCTCAAATTCTACACCGTAGATAAGTATGGTTACGCCCCTGAGCTTGACCCTAAAGGAGCCTGGCGGCAATATGCCCTTTGTGAGGATTGTATCTTTGACCTGGAACGCGGCAAACGGGCCTGTGAAGAGTTTTTAACCTATTCTTTTTATGGCAAAAATTTCTGGCTCCTTCCTGTAAGCGCTAAAAATCTTAAATCAATCCTTAAACGTTTTGAAAAATTTTATAGAACAGGTGGAGATCTTTACCGCGACCAATATGAAGACTTTGAAGATCGTCTTCTTTATGAGGCCTCGCAAAGCGAAGAAGAATATCTTTTTTATCATTTTGTTTTTATGGCCAAGGACCAACAGGCACTTAGAATTCTTCTCCATCTAGAAGAGATATTACCTTCTTTAATTGCTGAGTATTTAAGGCTTAAGCAGCAAATAGAAGCTAATTTTAAGAAAGATTTTGATTTTTGGGATTCAAAATTGCCTTATAAATTTAACTTTTTTTCTTCCTCAGGGCTTAAGGCTACACGAGAAAAACCTGGTTTTTCCGACGAAGATTTCTACCGCCTGGTAGATTGCACTTTCCGCAAGAAAGAAATAGAAGAAAAATTCCTTCTTTCCCGGATCATGGCAAGGATACGAAAAGACTTTGTTGATTCCCAGGGAGAGGAGCGAATTCCCTGGTGGCTTGTAATGGATGCCTTTCTCCAACTCAAGTTTCTTTTAGCCTGGGGAATTCTTAAAAGAAATACGCCAAAAATCAAGGGGGTTCCCATGGAAAATCAGGCTTTCTCCAGCTTCTTTGAGCCTTACGAAGATTTCTTTGACCATCCTTCTAAAAAAGCTCTAGTACTTTTGGGGGTGCTTGTTCAGAAATTTTTAAACTACCAGTTTAACGAACGTGGCTCGACTCCTTTTACCAAAAGGCTCAAAGGCCTTCGGCTCAATCAAAAAGAAACTCAGGATCTCTTTCGGGAGTTATTAAACAAAATGAACGAATATGATATCGGACACTGGTGGAAGGACTTAAGAGAAGGCATAAGTTTAAACCTGATGGCAAGTGGTAGCCGCTGGCCGCTTTCTTCTGACGAAATAGGCTTTTACCTTGCGTTAGGCATGTCTCTTTATAACCATCCTGCCTTTAAGGCCAAAGAGGAGAAAAAAGAAGAGGAGGTTGCCTGATGGAATCCATTAAGAACCGCAGTGAATTTCTTTTTATTTATGACGTGAAGGACTCAAATCCCAACGGAGACCCGTTAGATGAAAACAAACCCCGGGTTGATGAAGAGACCGGGCAGGTAATAGTCACTGATGTGCGCCTTAAAAGGACTATCAGAGATTGGTTTGCTACTGCCAAAGGTCTTGAAGTCTTTATTAAAGAAACGCGGGATGATGACGGAAACTTACGCACCAAAGAAGACCGCATGGCTGACTTTGGTGACGAACCAGAAAAAATTCTGGAAGAATGTATTGACATGAGGCTTTTCGGGGCAACGACTGCCGTTAAGGGTAAAACTATTACCTGGATTGGACCGGTGCAGTTTAAATTTGGGCGTTCTTTGCACAGAATTAACGGTCCCGTGCTGGTAAAAGGAACCACGGTTATGCCCTCTAAAGAAGGGGCTCGTCAAGGAACTTTTCGTGAAGAGTGGATTGTGCCTTATGCCCTTATTGCCTTCCACGGTGTTGCCAATGAGTATGCTGCCAGGGAAACCGGCCTTACCGAGAATGATTTATCCCTTATGCTAGAGGCCATGTGGAAGGGCACCAAAGATCTTATTACCCGCAGTAAGTTCGGCCAGATGCCAAGGCTTCTTCTGCGCCTGATTTATACTGAAGGTTCCGATTTTTACATTGGGGAACTTGATCACCTTGTGAAATGGCATCCTCAAGAGGGATTACGCGAAGAAGAGATCCGCGATGTAACTCAGGGTGTATTAGATATTTCCGAACTAATTACGGCGCTAGACAAATATAAAGACAAAATAGAACGCGTGGAAATTGCTTTAAACGATAGGCTTAAAACCAGCCCAGAAATTATTGCCTCTCTTGAAGAAAAGCTTGGAGAAGACAAGGTTAAAATTTTAGAGGAGCTGGCATGAGGGTCATTGCGTTTAAGGTATGGGGAGATTTTGGTCATTTCAGGCGGCATTACACCACAAGCTCTCCTTTGACCCATTCTCTACCTTCACCAAGCGCTTTACGCGGGATGGTTGCAGCATTTTTAGGGATTCCCCGAAACGAATATCCTGAAAAGCTTTCCCTTAAAAGATGTTGTTTTGGTGTTCGCCTCTTAAAGCCGGTAAAAAAGATTCGTTTGGGAATCAATTATCTTGATACCAAAGATGGCAGCTGGGTTACTTTAGATCTAAAGAGGCTTTTGCCGGTGGTAAAAAAATCTGGGGCATCATATAGATTTCATACTCCTTTGCGGGCTGAATTTCTCAAAGATCCCTGCTTTGAGATTTATTTCACCCATGAAGATCAGGGTCTTCTTGACGAACTTAAAGCAAGGCTTCGCGCGCGTCGCCCAGTTTTTATTCCCTATCTTGGAATTAGCGAGTGCCTGGCCAACTTTGAGTTCAGCTGGGATGAAGAATTAAAACCGGTTACAGGACCTTATCGAATTGTAAGTGCCTTCAGACACAATGTCGTTTTAAAACTTTATCTTGAAGAAGGAGTAGGTCTAGTTAAAGAAACCATGCCTGTATTTATAGACGAAAAACGCAGGCGCTGCGAAAGCGTGGAGGTCATATTTGCTCCTCAAGCACGGGCCTTACGCGTTGAGTTGACAGAGGCTTATGCCTATCCAGGGCATAAAGAACTGGCTCTATCTTTTTTGGGATGAAGCAACAAGTAAGCCTTTATTCACACCCTGGAGTACTCCTTCAAAAACACTTACGCGAAGTTGCCAAAAGAGTTGAGAGCTTTTGTGAAGCTCTAGCTCTAGAAAAAGAACTAAGGCAAGCAGCCTGCCTGGCTGCCCTGGGGCACGATCTAGGAAAAGCCACTACTTTTTTTCAAAAGCATCTGCAGGGAAAGAATGTTTCTTCGCGTCTTTCAGGCCATGCCTTGCTTTCTGCTGTTTTAACCACCAATCTTTTGGCAAGAGAGCTTTCTTTGCCTTTTAAGCTTTCTGTTTTTTTGGCTGTTCGTTATCATCATGGCCGGCCGTCTAATACAGGAGATGCCCTTTATCTTGATAAGGATAAAATCCAAGTTCTTGAAGAACAGGTTAAAGGTATCCCCGGAGAAGCCTTTTTTAACCTTCTCGATTCACTGGGATTTTCAGTTCCTGAAGAACTTACTTTTTCGCCGCAAGCTTTTAAAAGGACATTTTTTTGGGAAGCTACTGATCTTGTGGGAGACTCTGACGACTTGTCCCTTTACTTCACTACCAATCTCCTTTTAGGCATGCTTGTTGATGCCGATATTCGGGCAGTTATCGGGATGGATGCGAACGAAGAAAGGGCTGGTATTCCTAATGACATCGTTGACCGTTACATCCAGAAACTTCCGAAAAATTCACCGATAGCTCCGTTCAGGGAAGAGTTTTATAGAACAGTTATTGATAACATTCAAAAACTTGGGCTTGAGAATAAGTTTTTATCGCTCACCGCTCCCACAGGCATTGGCAAGACCCTTGCCGGATTTTCCGCCGCAGTAAAGCTTAGGCACAGGATTTATAAAGAAACCGGTAGGCTCCCACGGATAATTTACGTCCTGCCCTTTACAAGCATTATTGATCAAAACTTTAGTGTAATCAGAGAAGTCCTAACAAGCGCTGATCTTGGGGAAAACATCGTCTTAAAGCACCATTTCCGTGCCAGTCCAGCGAAAAGTAATTCAGAAATTAAGGCTAAAGATGTGTGGCAGCTTCTTGAAGAAGGGCAAATTCTTAAGGAACGCGATGCCGAAAAGTTATTGAATTACTATGAACAGGCCCATACACGCGTGGAGACCTGGGATGGCGAGGTTGTTGTTACGACTTTTGTCAGGTTTTACGAGACCCTTTTTACCAATCGGCGTTCAGAGATGCGGCGTCTGCACCGCCTGGCGGGGGGTATCGTTATTCTCGATGAAGTGCAAAATATTCCGGTGGAATATTGGGAAGTCACCGAAGAGGCCCTTAAGTTTCTGGCAGAAAAATGGGATACCCGTTTTATCTTGATGACCGCTACGCGCCCGGCCCTTTTACCAGAGGCTTACGAGCTTACTCAGCCGCGCAAAGAGTATTTCTTTAAAACTCTTTCCCGGACAGCACTTTACGTAGAAAACAAGCCTTATGACTATCGTAATATTGAGTCCTGGTTGTTGCCGAAGGTTGATGGTGTGAAGAGTTTTATGGTGGTAATGAATACCGTGCGTGCGGCTCAGGAAGTCTATCAACTGCTTAAGCAAGCTTGCAATTTTGAGCTTTATTTTCTTTCAGCCTCTCTAATTCCGAAACATCGCGAAAAGCGTATTGATGACATTAAAAATAAACTTAAGGAAGGAATTAAAATAGGACTTGTGGCCACCCAGGTGGTGGAAGCCGGTGTTGACCTTGATTTCGATCTGGTGGTGCGGGATTTTGCACCTTTTGACTCCATAGTTCAGGCTGCCGGGCGTTGTAATCGTAATGCTCGAGGAGAAAAGAAAGGGAAGATTTTTCTGGTCAGGTTGATAAATCCTGAACACCAGAAAAGACGCCTGGCCACCTATATTTACGACAGTGTGCTTATCGGCACTACCGAGGAATTATTACAAAACCAGGAGATAATCCCGGAAAAAGAATATCTGCACAAGGTTGAGGAATACTTCCATAAACTACGCGTGGAAGGGCGCAAAGCCCAGGACAAAAACTTGCTCCTCA
>JALSPG010000019.1 GCA_026986115.1 Thermodesulfobacteriales bacterium | reverse complement strand
ACCTTCCGATTTACAGGATAGGGGTGACCATCTTTTCCACCATGGGCAAAGGCGTATCGAGCAGGATCCTTACGGCTTACGGGTACGTTGTAAATTAGTTCTGAAAGAAGGGCTAGGGCACGCAAATTCTTGGGCCCAAGACCCTCCACCCTGAGAAGGGCTTCAAAATCTTGAGGCGGATTTTCATAAGTCTTAAGGAGTACTTTCTTAAGGCCACGAGGTTTTAAATCCGCTTCGGTAAGAGCATGTCTTTGAGGAAGGACAAGGTGTTCCGCCTTTTCGATTTCTTTTAGAACTTTCAAAGGTTCTTCTTTGACCAAACTTACAATCGTTTCTTGGGCCTTTTCACTTTCTTTAGCCACTAAGTTCAAAATCTCCTTTTCCTTCCTCTGGCTGGCAATACCGCTATGAGGTTCACAGGTCATCTTCTGGACCCTTTCTCCCAACCAATGGTAGCGCCGGGCATAAGCATTTTTCTCATTCATTCCCTGCTGGATTACGGCCCAAGCTCCGGTTTTGGTGAAGAAAAAACAATGGTGATAAAGCTGGTAACCATCTTGAAGGGCAGTATTGTCTACTTTAGCGGCTAATTTGCTCTTATCAACTAGAGTGGAAAGTTTTTGGGAAAGACCACATTTTTCAAGCCAAAAAAGGATTTCCTCTGGAGTACGACGCGAGGCTCGTGCCTTTCCTCCACATACAAAAAGCCCTAAATCTGCAGAAAGAGGTGCAAGGGCTTCTTTTAGTGCTCCACAAACGGTGGTTGTAAGACCTGAAGAATGCCAATCAAAACCAAGCACACAGCCAAAGGCCTGAAACCAGTATGGATCAGCTAAACGGCGCAAAAATTCGTTTACTCCAAATTCAATGGCGATTACCTCCACTAAGGCCCGTGAGAGGCGGACCATGCGGGCGAACAACCATCGGGGGGCATGTCCACCGTGGAGAGGAAGATCGGCCATTCCGGTCCGCTGCATTTCAAGCCTCCCGTGCCAAAAAGGCTTGTTCCATCTCTTCTAATATTTTAGATGCTGCTTCCACCGGATCTTTTGCCTCTCTGATAGGGCGACCAATAACCAAATAATCAGCACCGGCCATGATGGCTTCATAAGGAGTAGTTACCCTTACCTGATCTTGAGGATCAGAAGCCCACTGCGGGCGAACCCCAGGTACAATGGTGCGAAGATGGCGAAAGGCCTCCTTCACCACTTTCACTTCTTTACCAGAACACACTACTCCATGACATCCGGCCCGGTAAGCAAGGTTTGTCAGGCGCAAAACGGCCTCGGTAAGGTCTCGGGAAAGCTCTGGAGAATAACCAATTTCCATCAAATCTGCCCTAGTATGGGAAGTGAGAATCGTAACTCCAAAGACTTTACATCCTCCTTCTACCGCCTCAACTGTTTTACGCACTGCCTGGCGGCCGGCAAACATGTGTACCGTAAGGATGTCAACTCCAAGAAGACTGGCCTTTCGCGCAGCCCTTTGCATGGTAACAGGTATATCATGCAATTTGAGGTCTAAAAAAAGATCAGCTTCTGACTCCTCTCTTATGGCCTCCAATACCTTTGGACCTTCGGCAATAAAGAGTTCCAGCCCTATTTTGAAGACTCCCACTACATCTCTGAGCTTCCGGACCCAGCGCTGAGCCTCTTTGAGACTAGAAACATCTAGGGGGAAAATTAGTCTTTGCTTTACTTCCACTGGCCCTCCTGTATTGGTTAAAATTTTTGCATGCATTGTGCCAATGAAAAAGAATGGGGGCAAATTTTTTCTTATCCAGGAAAGATTCCCCAAGGACAAATCTTTTTGGTAGGCACCATCCACCGGCTAAAAACTCTAGAAAAACCTCTTGAAAATTTTCTCAAAGAAGTCTCCCCTAAGGTCATCACCGCCGAAATAAGTCCTTTCTCTATCTTATATCGCAGGAAGCGATATCATCTCTGGCGTACAAAAATCAAAAAACTTAGAGGAAAAGTCCCTGACGAATTCTTAAATCTTTTGGCTACAGCCCTTAGCATGCCCTATGAATTTTATCTTCCTAAAAAACTCGGGCTCTGCCCAGTAGTCCCTGTTGACCTTTGTACCCTGGCACGCAAATATCTCTTCCAACTTGAAGAACTTCTCGCAAATCCCCCCTCTGTTTGGGAAAACACAGATTCATTTGCTAAAGAGCTTGCTTTTTTACGTCTTTTCAAAGAAGGCTTATATTTTCCTCCCAGAGATGCAGAAGATATGAAGAGGGAAAGATTTATGGCCCGAAAAATCAAAAAACTTGCCCTCCTAAAAAGACCCTTGGTCCACATCGGCGGTTGGAGACATCTTCCAGGTTTGCTATCTTTCCTACCAGAGGCAGTGCCTGTCTGCTTAAATCCTTTTTCTAGTTCTTGGGGAGATAATCCGAATTAAAAACAAAAAAGGAGGTATCCTTTGCGAACATTTAAAGTATGGGGTTTGATATTTATTTTTTCTTTCCTTTTTGGAAGGGCGGGTTTTTGTCTTACCGGGGAAGAAATCGCCTGGAAAGTTTATAACCGCCCAGTAGGGAAGGACTCCCAGGCTGAAGCCCAAATGATTCTCCTAGACCCCAAAGGACGTCAAAAGAAAAGAGAAATGAAAATCTTTACCCTTGAAGATAAAAAAGCTCGTTACACCCTGATTCGCTTTTTATCTCCAAAAGATATTGCTGGCACAGCCTTTTTGGCTATCGCTTATCATCAAGGCAAAGAAGAACAATTTCTTTATCTACCAGCCCTTAAACGTACGCGGCGTATTGCCGGCTCCTTTCGTTTTCACCGTTTTGTAAACTCTGACTTTTTTTATGAAGATATGGAAAGACACTATCCCCCTAAATATCATCACAAATTGTTGGGGGAAGAAGTGTTTCAGAAAACCTCTTGCTGGGTCGTAAAGTCTTGGCCCAAAAAGAAAAAAGATTCCATTTATAGTTACTGGATCCAGTGGATTACTAAAGAAGGTTACCTTCCTGTAAGAGTTGATTATTACGATCGTAAAGGAAAACTTTGGAAGAGATTTTCAAGCAGCCGCTGGGAAAAAATTCAGGGCTATTGGACTATTCTTGATTCCCAAATGGAAGACTTAAAAAAAGGACACAAAACGGTTCTCAAAATCAAGAAAATTATATATGATCAGGGTCTTGAACCGAAACTCTTCACACGCAGGAGTTTGGAACGCTGGTAAAGAATATTGCGGCCCTGATCTTAGCTTTGCTTTTTGCCTCTTTGGCCGAAGCTAAAGTTGATCTTTCTGGAACTTTTCTCAGTCGGGGGACTCTTGACCTCACTCATGATCGTCCTTTAGAGGACCAAACTTCTGACCGTGAATATCTTCGTATTGAAGCCCGCTTCGATGTTTTTCCTTGGCTGGAAGGCAAATTAGGGCTTCAACTTGACCGTTTGGCTTTTTATGGAAACCATAATGGCCGGGAAGAAACCCGTCTGGAATTTTGGGAATCTTATTTGCGTTTCCTTGGAAAAAATACGGAGATAACCGTAGGAAACCAAATTATTAGGTGGGGCAAAGCCGACGAAATCACAGTCTTAGATAATTTGAGTTGGCAAGATTTGCGTGAACTCTTTACTTGGCGTCTGGAAGAACGTGAACGTCCTTGGCCTTGGCTGAGAATACAGCACTTCTTTCAAAATTTTACTTTAGAGGGGGTCTTTACCCTCTGGCCCCTCTGGCCCAAAAGAGATGATTTCGATTCTGACTGGGCTGTCTTTGACCATCTGAGAAAGGCCCTTGAAAACGCCCCTCTACCCTTCCCTCTTCCCCTTGAACTTGATAAACAAAAACTTTCTCCATCCCTTAGAAACAGTGAGTTTGGTTTCCGCCTTGAAGGCACCTACCAGGAAATTGATTGGGAAATTTCTTTTCTCCACGGCCATGACAGATCTTTTTATTACTATGTGCGCCGGTTTCCCATACGGGGGTTAACCCTGAAACACCCTGCAGAACCCCTCAAAGACCTCCTTTCTTCTCTTCCTAAGTTTCAAATCCTTGGGCATACGGCTCGAGTTGAGCGCCCTCAGGATAATATTTTGGGAGTTGCCTTTGAGACCACCTGGCGAGGCTTGGGTATTCGAGGAGAGTTTGCCTATCATACGGGCCGGGTTTTTATGAAAGAAAACCTTGAAAGCGTGCAGAAACCTTATTGGCGTTATGTTTTAGGGCTTGATTACCGTTTTGAAAACGGCCTCTACCTAAATCTTCAATTTCTTCAGCAGCATATTCTGGGTTGGTCAGAAAATATCCTTTTTGATCCGAAATATGATTCTTATGTTTTTTTAAGACTTTCTAAAGGATTTTTAAGAGACTTTTTAGAACTTCGTTTAGATGGAACCTACGGCATTACCACCCGCATCTATTATCTAAATCCGGAAATCTCTTATAAAGTCCGTGACAATTGGGAAATCTTTGGGGGTTTTCACCTTCTTGATGGTCCCAGAGGGACTTTTTTCGACGTTTACGACAACAACGATCAAATTTATCTCGGTCTTAAGATAAGTTTTTAAGCCTTCGTGCCGATTTAATTAATTACCATGTCACTTTATGAAAAATTGGTCTTACGCCACAAAACTATTTGGTTGCTTATCATCGCCTTTGTGGTCCTCTTTTGTACATGGCAGGCCCTAAAACTTCCTATTGTTACTTCTACCGATGCTATTATCCCCCGAGATGAAGAATACCGTTTTTACGAAAAATTTCGAGAACAGTTCGGAGCTGACGATGCGGTAGCCGTAGCCTTAAAAGCCGAAGACGTCTTCAGTCCAGAAGTCCTCCATTATATAAAACGTCTTACCGAGGCCTTTGAAGAAATCCAAGAAGTAGAAGATGTGCTCTCTTTAACAAACGTAGAAGATGTTCGTGGAGGAGAAGAAATATTCGTTGTAGAGCCTCTTATAGGGGATGAAATCCCTCAAGACCCAAAAAAACTAGCTTTTTTAAAAGAACAGGCGTTGAAAAATCCTCTCATTATGGGAAACCTGATTTCCTCAGACTTCAAAAATACTATGCTCTTAATACGAACCACTTATAAAGGAGAAGACCTCAATTTTGAAAGCCGCCTCCTAAGAAAGATAAGACAAATCCTTAACCGAAATCCCCCTCCCCCTGGAGTAGAATTACATCTTTCAGGCTGGCCTGTAGTTAACGTTAACATGGCAAGTTACATGAACCGTGATCTTATGATCTTTGTACCGGCCTCCTTTTGTTTCCTCTGTCTCTTAGTTTGGATCTTCCTGCGTTCAGTAAGGGCTACGGTTGCTGTAGGAATTATTATTAATCTTTCCCTTCTTGCGGCAATGGCTTGTCTCAAATTGATAGGCGGTTCCTTGAGTCCGATGACCGCTATTTTAGCCCCTTTAACGATGGCTCTTGCTTTAGCCGATGCCATTCACCTCCTCACTACGTATTTTAAACACCATCGCGAAAAAACTCCTGAGGGTATAAAAATTGCGGTAGCAGAGAGTTGGAGCCCCTGTTTTTTAACAAGTCTTACCACAGCGGTAGGCTTTGCCTCCTTAATGATTTCAAGAATCCCTTCTATCAGGGAGTTTGGGGCCGCTGCCGCCTTTGCCATGTTTGTGGAATATTTTTTCACTTTTACGCTTTTGGTCTTCTTCTTACCTTGGATCATCAAAGGAAAATACAGCTTTGGGCTTTCCAAAGGCCTGGTCTCGCCAGTAGCAAATACTTATCCGCGCTGGGCTAAAGGGTGCCTTCTTCTTTTTATCTTTCTAACCCTTCTTTCCCTTTGGGGGCTTAAAAAAATCCGGGTAGATAGCGATGTTATTGAATTCTTTCACCACCAAACACCTGTCTATCAAGACGCAATCTTTATTGATAAAAACTTGGGAGGTGTCCAGACCATTGAAATCTCCTTAGAAACAGAAGAAGGAGATTTCATTGATCCCTCTTTACTGGCCAAAGTGGACGAACTTTCTCGTTATCTAAAGGCAAGACCCCTTTTTAGCAAAGTGATTTCTCCTGCCGAATTCTTTAAGATCATGAACCGGGCTTTTCACAACGAAGACCCCCGCTTTTATCGACTTCCCAAAAATCGTGAATTGTTAGCCCAATATCTTCTACTTTACGGGGGCACCGAACTGGAACATTTTCTTGACACCTCTCAAACTTGGGCCCGTATTTCTGCGCGCACACCCGAACATAGCTCTGAAGCCATCAATCGGGAGATAGCCCTCATCAAGAAAAAACTGGACGAACTCTTTAAAGATACACCGGTAAAATACCGTTTTACTGGCAAAACTTACCTCGTAAATCGTACCGCCGAAGATATTGTCAAGAGTCAGACAGAAAGTCTCGCCTTGGCAGCGATAATAATTTTCGGACTCATGTTTCTGGTCTTACGCTCGGTAAAAATTGGCCTTCTTTCTATTCCGCCTAACATGTTTCCCATCCTTGCTAACCTTGGATTTATGGGCTTTGTAGGAATCCCTTTGAACACTGCTACAGCCACAATCTCTGCCGTAGCCATAGGAATCGCCGTAGATGACACAATCCATTTCCTCGTCCAATATCAACGAGAAAGGCACCATTTACCCCCTATCGCAGCGGTAAAAAATACTCTTGAAAAAAAGGGCCTTGCAGCTATTACCACTTCGGTGGTTCTAATAGTGGGCTTCCTGGTTCTGGTGGTTTCTCAATTCATTCCTACCGTACAGTTCGGCAAACTCTGTGCCCTGGTAATGGGACTCGCCCTTGCGGCAGACCTTTTCCTCTTACCAGCTCTAATCTTTGCAGGGAGGAAAATCTTTTAAGATTTTATTACTTCCAGCTTGGCTCTCTGACCATTTTTGTTCAAGCTTTTAAACCATTCTTTAATATTTTCAGCGATACCTTCGGGTGTTAGACCATATTTCTTACGTAATATTTGAGGAGAGCCATGTTCAATAAATTTATCCGGTAAACCAATACATTTTACAGGTACTAAGAGGCCTTTTCGCGAAAATAGCTCCAGTACCGCAGCGCCAAAGCCACCGTGAAGGACATTTTCTTCCACTGTAACTACAAGACCTATTTCCTGGGCTAATTGTAAAAAAAGTTCTTCATCAAGGGGTTTTACAAAACGCGCATTTACTACCATGGCAGAAATCCCTGCTTCCGCCAAAATCTTGGCGGCTTTGAGGGAAGGATAAACCATATTGCCAATGGCCAAAATAAGGACCTCTGTTCCCTCTTTCAAAACTTCGGCTTTACCGATCGGGAGTTCTTTAAGTTCCCAGTCAAGACTTACCCCTTCACCTGCACCTCGAGGGTATCTCACGGCTATCGGTCCATTGTATTTAAGAGCCGTATAAAGCATATGTTGGAGCTCATTTTCATCTTTAGGGGCCATTACTACCATATTAGGAATAATCCGAAGGTAAGAAAGATCGAATTGCCCCTGATGTGTAGGCCCGTCTTCACCCACGATTCCTCCTCGATCAATGGCAAAGACGACGTGAAGGTTCATAAGGGCTACATCGTGAATAATCTGATCATAAGCCCGTTGCAAAAAAGTAGAGTAAATAGCACACACAGGAATAAGACCCCCAATAGCAAGACCAGCTGCAAAGGTAACAGCGTGTTGTTCTGCAATTCCCACGTCGAAAAAGCGCTCAGGGAACCGTTCGGCAAAGGCCTTAAGGCCGGTACCCGTAGGCATAGCCGCAGTAATAGCTACCAAAAGGGGCTCTTCTTCTCCTAGCCTTACCATAAGCTTTGAAAAGACACTGGTGTAAGAAGGGGGTTTTGGTTTAGCAGGTTTTGGTTTGCCGGTCCTGACATCAAAAGGTCCGAGACCATGGAAACGTTCTGGTTCTCTCTCTGCAGGTAAATAACCCTTTCCTTTTTTAGTGAGCACATGCACTAGAGTAGGACCTTCGAGTTCTTTTACGTTTTTGAGGGTTTTAATAAGAGAATCGAGGTCATGGCCGGGAATAGGCCCTATGTAGCGGAACCCCAGGGCTTCAAAAAGCATTCCGGGGGTAAGAATACACTTGAGGGCGTCTTCACTTTTCTTAATGGCGTGGACGAGATGTTCCCCACCAGGGAGATGGCTAACGAAAGACTCAAGCTCCCTTTTGAATCTTCTAGCCAAAGGGCCGGTTAACTTACGGGAAAGGAAAGAAGAAAGAGCACCTACATTAGGAGAAATCGACATTTCATTGTCGTTTAAAATCACAATAAGGTCTTTTTTGAGATGACCGGCGTTGTTGAGACCTTCAAAGGCAAGGCCAGCAGTCATCGAACCATCTCCAATAACCACAACCACTTTGCCTTCTTTTTTTAAAAGGTCTTGAGCCGTTACGATTCCAAGACCTGCGGAGATTGAGGTACTGCTGTGACCAACATCCACGATATCGTGGGGGCTTTCAGAACGTTTGGGAAAGCCTGCTATTCCTCCGTATTGGCGTAAAGTGGAAAATTGTTCCCGACGACCAGTGAGAAGCTTGTGGGCATAAGCCTGATGCCCCACATCCCAAACAATTTTATCTCTGGGAGAATCAAAAACGTAATGGAGAGCAATAGTAAGTTCTATTACCCCCAAATTGGGAGCCAAGTGCCCCCCGGTTTCAGCTACCGTTTCTACAATAACTCTCCGCAATTCAGCGGCTAATTTTTCAAGCTGTGAAAGTTTGAGCTTTTTTAAATCTTCAGGAGAGTTGATCTTTTCTAAAAGTCTTGCCATTTTTTCACCTGGCTTTGCAAAGTTTTAAAAAATTTTACCGCATAAAAAGAGGCCAAGCGAGATGGACCCATACACTTTGGTATCTTTTTTACTCGCTGTAATTGTCTTTTGTAGTTATCTCAACTACCGGCTTTTAAAACTCCCAAGTGCCATTGGCCTTACTTTGGTAGCCTTCAGCCTTGCTTTAGGGGTTACGATTTTAGATTATCTTTTTCCTGCCATAAGCCTGGGACCACTCTTACGAAGATTTCTGGCGGAGATTTCCTTTGAAAAAACACTTCTTCACTGGCTATTGGGTTTTCTTCTTTTTGCCGGAGCTATCCATGTAGAACTAGATAGCCTTCTTAAACGCCTAAAAAGCATCCTCTCTTTAGCTACTTTGGGTGTAGTTATTTCAGCGCTAATTACCGGAACCCTTCTTTATTTTCTTCTCTCCCTCCTCGGTTATCCTCTTCCTTTCCTCTGGACTCTTATTTTTGGTGTTCTCATTTCTCCTACCGATCCCGTAGCAGTACTTACAATCTTTAAAACTTCAAAGATCGAAAAAGAAACTGAAATTGTCATTGTAGGCGAATCTCTCCTAAATGATGGTGTAGCGGTAGTGCTTTTCATGATCCTTTTCGAAATTCTTGCAAACCAAACGGAATTTCATTGGACTCAAGCCCTCTTTCTCTTCGGACAAGAAGCCCTGGGAGGAATCCTTCTAGGTTTGCTTCTGGGATTAGGAGCCTTTTTTCTCCTCAAAGATATTGATGATTATGAACTTGAAGTCCTTATTACCGTAACCCTTGTCATGTTATGTTATTCTTTGGCTGAAACACTTCATCTTTCCGGACCCCTTGCGGTAGTGGTAGCAGGGCTTCTTATCGGCAATCACGGCCGCCGACTAGCTATGAGCCCTAAAACTATCGAACACGTAGACACCTTCTGGCGACTTACCGATAGCTCTTTAAACGCCTTTTTATTCCTCATGGTAGGCTTAGAAGTCCTTCTTCTCTCTTGGAACCTGACCCTTTTGACTCTTTCAGCCCTAAGTCTTTTAATAGTGGTTTTGGCAAGGTTTTTTAGCGTGACATTAAGCCTCAAAATAGTTAATCCCTTTCAAAGGCTTACTTTTAAAGAAATTTTCTTCTTTACTTGGTCTGGCCTTAAAGGGGGAATTGCGCTAGCTTTGGCCTTGTCTCTTCCTAAGGGACCCTCGAAAGAACTAATTTTGGCATTTACTTATGTCAATGTAGTGTTTGCAGTGCTTTTCCAGGGTCTTACCCTCGAAAAATTGGCCCGGAAACTAAAAATTTAAAAACGAATAGATAGTGATCTAAAGTTTACGCTCCAGGATATAGTAAGCGATGTCTCTTAAAAAATCTGCGCTGGGGCCAAAAACTTGTAAGCTTTGAATAGCCTCTTCTAAAAGACGGCGTGCTTCTTGGCGGGACCTTTCAAGCCCGTAAAGAGCCGGATAGGTAGCTTTTTTCTTTTCTAAATCAGATCCTACAGGTTTCCCGAGAGTTTTTTCATCTCCTACAATATCAAGTATATCATCTACAATTTGAAAAGCATGGCCTACCTTCCAACCGTAATCCGAAAGGGCCTTCTCTGCTGCCGGAGAAGCCCCACAAAGAATAGCTCCAGCCAGAACAGAAGCTCGGATGAGAGCAGCTGTCTTATGGTGATGAATAAAATAAAGCTCTTCACGGGAGACAGGCCTTCCTTCTGCTAAAAGATCGGCCATCTGTCCGCTAACCATTCCAAAGAGTCCAGCAGCTTCGGAGATCAGCCGCCAAAGACGAAAGATCCTCTCCGCCGGGAAAAGGGTCTCTAAATCTTCATGGGCGAGGAGACGGAAGGCATGAGTAAGAAGGGCATCGCCAGCTAAAATAGCCGTGGCCTCATCAAAGGCCTTGTGACAAGTTGGCTTACCCCTCCTAAAGTCATCATCATCCATAGCAGGAAGATCATCATGTATGAGAGAATAGGTATGGATACATTCGATAGCACAAGCTACCGGAAGGAGTGGCTCAGGTCTTTCTCCCAACGCCTCCGCACCAGCAAAAACCAAAATCGGCCGCAGGCGTTTTCCTCCGGCCATCAAACTGTAATGCATAGCATCTGTAAGGCGAGAGGCCTGCCCCGAAAGCACGGGTACTAACTTTGCAAGACCTTGATTTACAAAATCTTGCCACTGCTTAAGACGTTTGAAAAAATCTGAAGAAAGGCCCATTATCTTTACCTTAAAGGAGAACCTTCAGAAGACCCTTGCTTAAGGATTTCAATCCGTCTTTCTGCTTCTTGAAGAATCTTTTCACAATGTCTTAAGAGACGTATTCCTTCCTCATAACACTTAAGAGCCTCTTCAAGGGACAGGTCTTCTTTTTCAAGCTTAATAACAATTTCTTCAAGGACCCTTAAGGCCTCTTCAAAGCGCATCAAAAACCTCAAGAACTACTTTCGGATCTACTTTAACACCTCGAATATAAACTCCAAAATGCAGATGGGGCCCTGTAACGCGCCCACTTTTGCCGGATAAGGCAATCGTTTCCCCTTTTACTATAACTTCCCCTTCGTGCACTAAAATTTCCTTCAAATGGCAATAAACCGTATAGATACCCAAGCCATGGTCAAGGATTACTGTCTTTCCGTTGAGATAAAAATCTCCCACCAGAACTACTCTCCCGCGATTTGCGGCCTTTATTGGTGTGCTCTCTGGAAGGGCAATATCCAGACCAGAATGAGGACTTTTAGGTACCCCGTTATAAACCCGCCGGAAGCCAAAAGGGCTAGAGATCCTACCTGTTGCTGGCCACACAAAAGGTCCATCGAGATAGCTTTGGGGTGAAAAACCCGAGACTGTCTCCCGAATAAGATGGACTTCTTTCTTTATGCGGGCCAACACCTCGGGAGGATAGTGGATCATTCTGGAAGGCACCGTAAGGTGTTCAGTGGGATACTTTTTAGAAAAGACCTGAATTTCCAGAAAAGATTCCTGCTTTCCTAACAAAAAAGCTCGATAACGACCAGGCTTAACCTCCAAAGGAATGGCAGCCAAAATATATATTTTCCCCTTGAAGGAAAAAGGATAAAACTCCCTTCCCAAAAAACGGATTTTTTCAACCTCTTCCGAAACTTCAAAAAGTAAAGGTGATCCCGGAAAGGGTTTCTGTGGCTGGTAGGTAAAAGCCAAGAGAGAAGAAGATGTTCCCAAAAATATCAAAATAAAGACCAAAAAGAACCTTTTCATGGGAAAAACCCTTACTAAAAATTTATTTAAACGAAAAGATTACTTTTAAACCCTCTTATTGTTTTGAGCTGGCAAAAGTTCTCATATTTTACGTATTTGTTGACAAATAAAGACCCTCCTCACAATATTTCTTTAATAAGAGCCTTCAACCGGCCTTTATGAAGGATAATTTCGAGAATTTCACCCTCTTTCAGGCTAGAAGAATCCCTTACCACTTCGCCACTTTGCCGGCGTACAATACTGTAACCCCTTGCAAGCACAGCAAGGGGAGAAAGGGCCTCTAGGCGGCCGGAAAGAAGGCGTAGCATTTCCCTTTTAGTTTTAAAATTTCTTTCAAGAGCCAGAAGAAGTCTTCGTTTCAGGTGGGAAATTTCTTTTTTCTGTTCTAAAATTTTCTCACCCGGACTTCGCAAACGGTTTGCCAACGAGGAAAGCCTTTCGTGTTTGAGGCGGAGTTGTTTTTCTAGCCCTTTAACAAGTTCTTTCTGAAGATTGGAAAGCTTATTTTCCAGTTCTTCAAGGCGGGGAAAGACAAGCTCAGCAGCCGCAGTAGGTGTAGGGGCCCTAGCATCAGCCACCAAATCACAAATCGTGTAATCTATCTCGTGACCTACCGCAGAAACCACCGGTACTCTGCACTTCCTGATAGCCCGAGCCAGACTTTCGTCATTAAAGGCCCATAAGTCTTCTGAAGCACCACCTCCCCTTGTGATCACAATTACCTCTACTTCACCAAGGCTTGAAAGTAATTTAAGCCCTTCAAGTATTTCTTGAGAGGCTTGAGGCCCCTGAACCCTTACAGGATAGATATAAATACTGGCCCGAGGAAAACGGCAAAGCCCTACTTTCAAAAAATCATGAATAGCAGCTCCATGAAGAGAGGTAATAAGACCTACTACTTTGGGCAAAAAGGGAAGCGGTCTTTTTAAAGTGGGATCAAGCAGCCCTTCCCGAGCAAGTTTTTCTTTTAACTGTGCTAAAGCAACCTGAAAAGCCCCAATACCTAAGGGTTCTACTTGTTGGACAACAAGCTGGTACTGGCCACGCGGTTCATAAAGTGAAAGCCTTCCGAAACAAAGTACATGCATGCCATCTTCAAGCTTGAAAAGGAGCTTGGGACGATAGGCACGAAAAAGGACGGCCTGAAGTGAGGCCCCATCATCCCGCAGATTGAAATAGAGGTGACCGTTTGGAGAGCTTTTAAGGCCGCTTATTTCGCCTTCTACCCAGAGAAAAGGGAAACTGCCTTCTAAAAGCTCCTTAAGTCGACGGTTGAGTTCGCTTACCGTAAAAACCCGACGCTCGTAATTTAACCCTTCCGAACCCCTTGCCAAGCTATCCATGGAGACTAACAAGTTTAGTTGGACTGAGAGAAAAAGACAAGGTGCCCAAATAAGGAGGCAAAGATGGTCAAAAAGGACCTTTATGAGATATTAGGAGTGAGTCCGAACGCCAGCCAAGAAGAGATCAAAAAGGCCTATCGACGCTTGGCCCGTAAATATCATCCGGATCTCCATCCTGGAGATAAAGAAGCAGAGGAAAAATTTAAAGAGATCCAAGAAGCTTATGAAATCTTATCTGACCCTCAAAAAAGAGCCGAGTATGACAAACTCCGACAGGCAGCCAGTGCGTATAGCTTTACCACTCCCGGAGGAGAAAGGGCTTACGATTTCAGCATTTTTATGGATGAAAGCGGGCCCTTTGGAAACTTCGCTGATATTTTTGCGGATCTTTTTGGTTTTGAAAGAGAATGGGAACGAGGCCCGGAACCCGGTGCAGACGTACTTTACCAAATAGAGATCCCCTTTCGGGAAGCTGCTCTTGGAGGCGAAATAGAAATTGCAGTCCCCCTAGAGACTCCTTGCCCTTCTTGCCACGGCCAAGGGGTTGATCTCTCCCAAAGCACTGCTTGTCCTCATTGCAATGGAGCTGGCAAACGGGAACATGTACGTGGAAATGTACGCATGATAGAGATCTGTCCTTATTGTCAGGGGCTTGGTCGTTTAACCACCCAGCCTTGCCCTACTTGTGGGGGAAGAGGCACTCTCAAGAAGACTGAAAGGCTTAAGGTTCGTATTCCAGCGGGGGCGGAAACAGGCACAAGGCTTCGGATCCCTGGCAAGGGAAGACCTGGCAAGGCCGGAGGGCCTGCCGGGGATCTTTATCTCGAACTCGTGGTAAAACCTGACCCGCGTTTTGAACGTAAAGGCTACGACCTTTACCTCAAACAACCCATTGATCTTTTCACTGCGGTTTTAGGTGGGCAGGTAGAAGTACCTACTCTTAATGGAAAGGTAAGAATGAAGGTTCCTCCCGGAACCCAGTGCGGACAAAAGTTCCGCCTGCGAGGTAAGGGGATTCCTAAACCCGATGGCACCAGAGGAGATCTTTACGTAGAAGCCATGATCACCGTACCTAAAAATCTCTCGCCAGAGGCTAGGAAAAAATTTGAAGAGTTAAAGAAACTCATCCCAGAAGCTTCTTAAAGGGGGGAGAAAGATGAAAGTGCGAATCAATAATTGCCTTCTAGAGCTGGTAGAGGGAGACATTACCAAACAAGATACAGAGGCCATCGTAAACGCTGCTAATGAGCAACTTATTCCTGGAGGAGGAGTAGATGGTGCTATTCACCGCGCTGGTGGCCCCTCCATTGCAGAAGAGGCCCGTAAATATGAGCGTTGCCCCACGGGCAGCGCTGTGATTACCGGCGCAGGAAACCTTAAAGCCAAATATGTTATCCATGCTGTCGGGCCCCGATATAAAGACGGAAAACACGGAGAGGCGGACCTCTTGGCTAGCGCTTATCGTTCAGCTTTAAATCTTTGTCTTGAAAAGAAAATTGACTCTGTAGCTTTTCCTTCTCTTTCAACTGGAGCCTATGGTTATCCCTTGGAAGAAGCTTCTCGTATCGCTTTGCGCACTATTATTGACTTCCTTGAGGAACACCACTTTCCTAAACTGGTGCGCATGGTCCTTTTCGGAAAGGAAGCTTATAAAGCATATGAAAAGGCCTTGAAAGAGTTAGCAGGGGAAAAAAACCTTAAAATCGACGCTTAAAACCCCGGGCCTCCATAAATTCTTCGTAAAGCCTATGGAGCTCAATAAAGGCCTCGTGTTCGCCGCCCTGATCCGGATGAAGCTCACGGGCCCGGCGGCGAAAAAGACGGGTAATTTCTTCTTTTCCCATGCGGAGGAGTTCTTCTTCTGAAAGACCAAAGTAGCTAGCAGCTCGGGCTATTACGTCTCGTATAGCATAATAACGTTCTTGCATTAGTCGGGCTTGAACATTTTCAAAAAACCGCCTCGTTTGCTCTAGACGGTCAAAGTACATGATTACATAACGGGAAAGATAATCACGCAAGATTTCTTCCTCTGAAAGGCCCATACGGTAGGTTTCATCCCGGCTGAGATTACAGAGCTCTTTAAGAAAGGCCTCATCCAGCTCCTCAAGCACTTGGGCCTCAGGCAGGTATTTAGTCATTTTTCTGTCAAAATATTTGCTAAGGCCAAAAGAGGCGTAAATATAGGCCATGGTCTCACGCGGACGCAATTTAAGCTCTGCTCGCATAATATATTGCTCGATTTCATCTCGGCTTTTGTCTTTAAGAACGTTTAAAAAAGAAAGCGGCCGCTTCAAAAGAGGATCCAAATTAGTGCCCCCAAACTTTAAAAAAAGCAAGCGCCGACAATCAAAAAGATGATATCCTTTCTGAAGATCTAGCTGTTTTTGACGAGGAAGCCTTTTTTTGGGAACAAATTGCCGTGAAGAAAAATCTCCTAAGATGCGTTTGATGCGAGGTTTTATAAAAGGCCAAAATATCTCTTCAAGTTCCCATTGATCGGTCTTTACCCCTTTAGTTGCAAGTCTTTCGATAATCTTTTCGTCTATATAAAAACTATTTCCTCCCGGATAAATAATATAACGTGAAGGATTAGTTCCCAAAGCTATCAGGTCTCTGCTGCGCCAGAGACCATCTGCAAAATAAGATTCTCTTAAAAAATAATAAAGTTTTCCCCCTATGCGTTTTTGCGCTAGGTACAATTTTTTCTCCTTATCAAACTACCTTAGTTTATAATCTATTATATCTCCAAAAAGCTTTAAAGATAAGAACAGAAACAATTTTAAGTCTCGTACAAGGAATTGTTTTATTCTCGGAACGAAAAAATTTTGCAAAGGTTTCATTAAGGGGGAATTTATCATGAAATTATTGATTTTCTGTTTTTGTTGGCTCTTATCTTTTAGTTTTACCACTTGGGCAGGTATTGCCACCCATAGTTTTACCAATCTTCCTCAGAGGGGAACTTACCCTCTAACACTTAAGGTGAAAGGAAAGGTCTTACACGTAGACCTTTCACCTTTAAGCAAGGCCAGCCATATTTACCGGGCTTATCTTTTTATAAATGTTAATCCTTACTGGAGCCCCAGATTTAGAAAAATTCCGGAACAAAAATTCTGCCTGACAACTAACTTTTCATCTCAAAAATGTGCTCCTACAGTCCCCTCAAGACATGTCTATTTTGATCTTACCGAGGCCGTTAAAAAAGCCCTTTCTTCTCGAGAAAATTTTCTTGAAGTCAGGATAAAAGAGGCCCCTGCTTACGGATTTGGAAATCCACCTTGGTTTAAAGACCAAGCAGGAAAAGTACTTATCCATCTGGATGTAACCTGCGATCTTCCACTTCCTAAGGGCGTAGCTCGAGCAGAAGTCCCTGCCTTTATCAAGGTTTACAGTCGGGAAGGAGATACCTTTCTCCTTTGGCGTGATCCAGCTCCTCTTACAAATAAAAAGGAACTCACCGTCCAAGAATACAAAGACCTCTTGCGAAAGGCCGAGGGGCCTCCGCGTCAAATACGCTTTCGTCTCTACCGTAGCCGAAAGCCTATAACACCTCAAACTCTCATCCAAGCAGAGCTCCTCGACGAAGTGGGGCCCCTTACTGTTTGGAATGAAGAATTTTGGGGACAATGGTGGCGCAAAGACAAAGCCATCGTTCCCCGCATGCCATATGAAGACGGGAAAATTGCCAACCCAGAAGAAAATATTTATGTACACCGTAATCGAGAAAAAGGGGCCTTTTACTACGCGGTGGTAAAAGTGCTTGACGGACAGGAAGACCTTTCTCAACTCTTTCTAGGAAAGAATTCTCTCTCTTCCCCTGTACAAGAAAAGCCGGGGCCTGGGCTAGTTCTCCTTCGGAAGAAAGAGATTCGCGAGAAATTCTATTATGTAAATGGTCCTATAGAAATGAATTTCTTTATAAAATGGGAGGCCCCACCGAACGCCAATCTCCCAAGCACTCCTTTTAACTATCTTGTGGCGCGCTCTCTTAATCCTAAGCACCAACCAAAAGACGGTAAACATCCAGTAAATATCAATCTTCACTGCTGGGGAGGCTCTCTCCTCTCAGGGTTTCTTTGGTGGTACGAAGCTGAAAAAGGTTCTCTTCTCCTCACTACTAACCAGCGTCCTTACGACTGGTGGACGGGGTATAACGAAGCTTATGGAACCTATCTTAGTTTTTCTGAACACCCGGTCTACAACTATACCCAGCAACGAATAGAGTCTTTCCTTAAAGATTTTGTCTTCAAAAATTGGCCGGTAAACGAAGACCGTATCATTCTTTCTGGAAGTTCCATGGGAGGGAGCGGTACTGTAATATGGGGTCTTCGACGGACAGATCTTTTTGCCTACCTCAAAGGCGAGGTCGGTGTTTATATCCCTTTAGAAAGCCCCCAATTTAAGGAAAGCTTTTATCAGGTTTATGGTCACCCCTCCTGGCCTGTAAAATACGCTGGTACTAACCTGAGCCCTTATGAATATTGGGATACAGCACGCTGGTTGCGGGAAAATGCTGCCCAGGAAATCCCCTTTTTAATTTTTGCCAACGGCCGGAATGATCATGCTATCGGTTGGGGCCAGGCCTGGAAAGTGGTCAAAGCCCTTGAAGACACCAAACGGCCTTTTGTTTTCCGTTGGGCTTGGCAAGGCCATGGAACAAGGAGCCTTTTCCCAGGAGGGGGAGATCGAACACCTACCATTTTATTGTCCCGGAACCAGAGTCTACCAGCCTTTAGCAACTGTTCCCTTAATACTCCGCTGGGAAAGCACCCCGAAGAAGCTCCTAGGAAGGGACAAATCAACTATTATCTCCTCTGGAAAACAAACGACTTGGTGGACGAACCTGAACGTTGGGAGGTAAGTCTTTATCTTTCCCCTAAAGCCCCTGCAGATGAAGCCGAAGTAGACGTAACCCCGCGCAGGCTTAAACATTTCAGAATTTTAGCAGGACACACCTATTTTTGGGAAAACCTTTCTCTTACAAGTAAGGAGATAATCCAGCAGGGTTTTGTCCAAGCTAAAGAAAACGGACTTCTCACCATCAAAAAGGTTCTTGTTACCAAAGGAGGAAACCGACTCAAAATAAAATCAAAGGAAGATTCTTCAGGAAACGAAGCCGAAGAGCCTAAAGATTCTCCTACCGAAGAATATGAAACCGAAGAACCCAAAATCCTCAACGTTGGCCTTCCCACCTTTGAGGAAATTCCTGAAGGACAAAAAGTTGTCCTCTCCCCCTCTCAAGCCAAAAATCTTCCAGAAATTGTGGAAAAAGCCCCTCCAGGGTTTACCATCTTTCTCAAAGACGGCCTTTACCAAATCCCGCACACTATTTGGGTCAAAAAAGAAGGATTTTCTCTTCGATCTCTTTCGGGAGATCCTGAAAAAGTCGTTCTTACCGGCAAATATAAAATAGGAGAAATAATTAACATTCAGGCCCCAAGGGTAACCATAGCGGGCCTCACCATCAAAGAAGCCCGTTATCATGCCATCCATTTTGGGGGAGGAGCCCATTATACCAAGCTTCTTAAGCTCCATTTACTTGATTGTGGAGAACAATTAATCAAAGTAAACCCCAATCAGCTTGGCGTCTCAAACGATTACGGGTTGCTTGCTTTCTCCCTTTTAGAATACACCGCCAATGGCAGAGCTCAGATCCGTGACGCCCTGGGAGGGGGAAGCTGTTATACCAACGGTATAGATATCCTCAAGGCCCGGGGATGGCGTATTGTAGGCAATGTTTTTCGCAATATTTACTGCCCTCCAGGACGATCCCTTCCACAGGCAATTCTTGTTTGGCAAGGTTCTCGCGATACTGTAATAGAGAAAAACCGTCTTATTAATTGCCCGGTAGGCATTCAGTTGGGCCTTGGAAGCTCAAAACGCCGCGTATATGAGGACCTAGACTTTACCGCTTCGCACATTGGAGGAATTGTACGAAACAATTTTATCTTTGCTGATAAAGATCATACCTTTGATACCGGTATAGGACTTTGGGCTGCCAAAGGGACCTTGGTTCTTAACAACACTATCTATACTCCTCGTTCCGAAAGTTTTGCCAGCATTGATTTGCGCTTTACCGAAACAAAGGCGCTGGTATGGAATAATCTCCTCTTCAGGTCACCGCGTCTTCGCCAAGGAGCTCTTGCCGAGATGAAAGCCAATAAGATAGCGCAAAAAGATTGGTTTTTAGATCCTGAATCTGGA